>CAYPIR010000001.1:0-8561 GCA_964410905.1 uncultured bacterium
CGGCAGCGGCACTCATCGCTGTCCCACCAAAATCCGTTAACGCTTCCGCGTTATAGTCCATGCCAGTGACTGTTGGAATATAAACAAGCCCCGCTGTTGTAATCGTTACACTCCCGGATGTCGCGCTCGCATCATCCACTATCAGCATGATGTATTCAATCTGCGTCACATCAAACCCGCTTATTCCCGCGCTCTCCAACAGCGCCTTCGTTATCAATACCTTCCCATCCACCGTTACCTTTATCGTTACCTCTTTACCGTTTACATCCTTAAACACCAAATTGTAATATCCCGAGCTTGTGTCCGTCGCGCTTATCACTAGTCCATTTGTCGCGTCAAACAATCCCGTATCGGGAAATCCTATGCTCGCCGCTGCCCAACGATTATTCCCGGTCGCTCCCGCTGCTTCCAAGTTATACGCCAATGTCGCGCTGCTTGGCGAACTTTGCGTTACTGTTGAGGTGTTTATCACACTCCCGGATGGACAGCTTCCGTTTACTAACGCAGCGCTGCACGGCTCCATCTCTCCTATTACCGCCGCTCCGCCAAGATCTGTTAAGGCGTTTGTTGTTGTGCTGGATATTGTCGGAATATAATAAAGTCCGCCGCCGAGTCGAACATTTATAGTGGCATTAGTGGGGCTTGCGCCATAACGGTTAGTTGAAGATTTGCTATCATTTGCAAAAGTAATTGAAATATATTTTACATTCGTAACGTCCAAACCTTTACTGGTCAAATAAGCAATTGCGATTGCCCAATTATTCCAATCTGTCGTCAAATCTTGTTTATAAATCTCTACTTTATTTCCTTTCGAATCCTCAAACTTCACCATATAACAGTAACCAGTGCTGTCTGACACGCTGCATGCCTGTGTTGACTTTATGTCAAAACTAAATGCCGTCAACCCGCTCAAATCCGTTGTCGTAGTATCATTATTAGCAAGGTCTATTGCGACAGCATCCCATGTCTGCGTGCTAGTCAAACTTGTAGTAATAAAAAATTCGGATGTCGAAACAATGCCAACATCAGGTGTTGGCCACCCTTTATCTCCATCCGTCCATGCCATAATATTTCTTGGGTTGCCTGGTAAAACTGTAGTCGGCTGGGCTTCAAGAAGGTCTATGTTTTTAGTATCATACGAAGCTGAAAAAGCCATTATTTGTTCATCACCGTCATTTTCAGAATCTAGATCCTCTTGAGATTGTTCGCCGGAAGCAGCCGATTGAAGCGCAAGTTCTTGCTCCATTTCAAGGCCGGAGTTTTCAGCCGCTTTCTTTTCCTCATCCATTGTTTCAGCATTATTTGGGTTATCTTGCGCATCGCCGTCCGCAGAGGAAGCCGTGAGAGAAAGTTCGTTTTGCGCGAACGTAAAGTAAGGGTCGATAGGTACGATTGAACTTTGTTGTCCACTCTGAGCACTTGTGTCATCAGTCGCGGAACGCTCTGGCTGTTCAGTTGAGGCAGGCTTTTCTAGGATAGTTGGGACAGCCGCAACGCTGGGCGAAACAATTTGTGAAAATGAAAATAACAAGACAACCAATGTCGCGCATAATTTTTGAAAAACTTTTTCCTGCTCCATAATTTTCATCCCTTCAAATAAAGTTTTCTATAATTTTTAAAACTCTTATGCCTACTTTTCATCAAACTTATCCAACAACTAAAATATAGCACATAAACATAAACAGTCAAGCGATGTAACTTATTGATATTAAATGAGTTATGATTTGCTTTAAAGACATATTAAATTTATTTAATATGGCTATGACATTTTAGATGAAAAAATGGAAATAATTTTTGAGAGATTTTGCGAAAAAATGGCTATCGATTTTTATCGGTATTATAAAAGTCAGCAGTAAGGTCGCGAGACTTCCTGCGCCTGCGTTCCGTTAATGCAACCGCCTCGATACACGCATATCAATTCATAACCAATCAATAAACAGCATCGACTGAGCATAAGTGCAAAAAAGCAGCCGAGAAAGCTTCCCCTCTCGGCTGCCTCATCGCCGATTTAAAATATATAATCTTACGCAGCAGATCTAGTCACTGTCCCATCCGCGCCAATCTCCACGTAAGTTTTTTTCCCATTATCAGAAGTAATGAGAATTTTGTTTGCCGAAACAAACGCTATCGACGCAATTTGAATCCCTTTTTCGCCATAAAGATAAAAATCTGAAAAGGTGTATGGTGCGGTCAAAGAAAAAACAGCGAGTTTTGATCTGCTATCACGCGGGAAAGCCAAATAAGTTCCATCTGGCGACACATTATTTTGTCCTAAAGAATACAAAACATTGTATGGACCATCAAATGGCTGAAACGCCTCACTAAATCCCCTCGAAATGAGTTCGTTTCCTTCGGCATCATAAAGTCCAACCCGAGTTGTTGTCAGATGAGAAACAACTGTCTGCCTAACCTCAACGATCCCATTAGGCGTTTGAATTTTTCCGTCTTGGTACCGACCCAGCACGCTTCCCTCGTCATGGTTGTTATATTCAACTGTGTAATTCGTTTGCCCAACTTCATCTGAAACAAAAATGATATTCGTTACGGCATCAAGCGATGAAATGTCAAATGTGTAGTTTTGAGCATCAGCAGTCAAAATTACATGGTAAACCAAAACCTCATCGCCGTTTTTAATTTCGACTTTGAGTTTTCTGCCTTCCGTTCCGCTCAATGCCAGAGTCAAACTATCACCAAGCGTTGTTGTCGGCACGGGATACCAAACCGCGTCAGGCTCACTCCAATTATCAGGCGTGTAATATCCCCAATTGATGTTGGTAAATGTAAACTCTCCAGACTTATTCACTTGCGATTGAGCAGAAAATCCCGCCGCCGTACTAACTACATTTACAGTTGCTGTTGTAGCACCTTCCACCGCGCTTGCTACGCCTTGCGTTTGCAACGTCTGCGGATTATGCCAAGCAGGATCATCTACAGAACTTGGAATTGCCGTAAGCGCATTTACATCATACTCCGCACCTTCCGTCAAAGGATGCTCGGGCTCGGGAATCGTTCCCGCTTCAACTCTTAAATCGCCGGTCGCTTTGTTTACCCTGGCGGCCTCTATCACAAAAAGAATGCTAGTGATTTGAGTAAGATCAAGATTAGGATTTGCCTCAAGAAGAATACTTAACGCGACTTCGTAAAATTGCACGCCTGAGGCAGCGACATTCGCCAGACACACAGCCGCTTTATTATGGTTGGTATCTTCGACTTCAAACTTCACATCGCCGCTGGCATTATTTCCATATTGAAGTCCGACAACAATGCTATCGAGTCCTGTTAAATCTTTAGACTCTATTGTTCCCGCTGTGCCGAAATCGTCATAATTTAGCCAGCCGGCAATCCAATTTTCTTCACTTGCGCCAACTTCAACAAGATCATAACGCAAATAATACGTGGCTGACTCCGCCGCGAAACTTCCCGTAACGGGCTCGTTTGCGATAACATTCGCGCTGACTGCGTCTCCAACAAGATTTGTTACATCCGCGGCCGTCAAATTTGCGCTAGGCTGAATGACAACACCGTTGTTTGCAAGCGTTGGTGCAAGGCGGATAAGCAGCTGTCCATAGTCTTCGCTCACGCTGTCGCCTGACACCACAAAAAGAACATTTCTAATTCGCGTTAAATCTATACCTTGATTCTCGAACAAATCTGTTGGAACAGAATAAAATTGTTCCGTAGTTCCAATATCCCTCAAATACACAACGGCCTTATTATCGTCAGCATCTTCTATTTCAAGCTTTGCATCTCCAGAACCTTCAGCAAACGCCAGCCCGACAACTATCTCGTCAAGCGCTGACAAATCTCTGACTTCTGTTTCAGGCGTTCCAAATCTTTCATAACTAATCCAACCCGCCGCCCAGCCTTTAAAAGAGCTCGCGAGGACTAAAGAACCTTTAAAATACAATACGCTTTGCTCTTGATTCCAATTAAAATTAGACTGGCGCAGGTCAGCGGCGTCTCCGTTAACATATTCCCTTATAGTTGCTATAAGAGTTCCGTCCGGTTTATAGAAGTTTACATTTCGATCATATGCCCAATGTCCATGAATATAATCGGTATGTAATACTTCGATTGTAACCGTGAGATCTCCGATAGGCGTTCCAACTTTTCCATTTTCATATACGCCCGGCGCAAGCTCCCCTTCCACGCCAGCTACCCCATAGGTAAGTTCGTATACACCATTCTGAAGCGACTGAAATGTCGCTGTGTCTGGCGCGTTCACAATTACATTTATATGCGCGGAACCATCCAGAAGATCCGTAACACTTCCAACCGACAGATTGGCGTTTGGATAGACTTCGCTGATGCCGGGTTGTTGCGCACCATTAGCCGTCAAACCGAATCGAATATTCAGAGTATCACTTGCGATAGAAAGCTGATCTTTCTCGACAACAACATTGATATTGCGCACTCGCGTAATATCAAACGCTTCATTGCCTCCGTCTACGATGTTCGCGTTCAATATTGAGAAAAACTGTTCCGCCAAACCAACATTCTCTAAATAAACTATCGACTTGTTACCGTTAACATCTTCAAATTCAACTTTGACTCTTGCGCTTGTGTTGTTATTGAACATGAGGCCAAGCGTTATGTTTGCGACACCGCTTAAATCGATACTCTCTTTCGGCTCAGTTCCATAGTCATCAAAATTAAACAGTGTTGCCGCCCAACCACTGTCTGCTAGATTTATTTGCATTTCATGAATTGATATTGTTTCTTGATTGAGGCTTGCCGTGCTTCCTTCTGAAACTATCGAATACACGGATTGTGTCGTGAGAATAGAAACATCACCCGCCGTCAAGTTCGCATCCGCAGAAATGGTCGGAAACCCAGGATTTGTCGGTTCGGCAATCTTCTCTGCCCACTCAACTTTATAGTCCAAAACTCCCTCATATTCGCCAACAAAAATAATTCCCTTGATGTCGCCGAGCTCGGAAATATCAAACGTGTAGTTTTGCTTTGCCGCTGTGAGCCGAACATAATAAATCGCCTTTACACCATCCCAATCTTCAACCTCTATTTTCAACACTCGTCCTTCTGTCCCAGAAAGCGCAAGCGTTACACTATCGCCAAGATCTGCCGCTCCATGGAATCCCCAGTCAATCGTTATCGCGACCCATTCACCAGCGACAACATCGGCGTGAACATCAAATGAGGTACCGGTTACGTTAGAAACATGAACATCCGCGCGAGGATTTTTATCTGTCCATATCTCGTGATGTTCCATCGCGAAACCTTGAGCTGCTGATGGTATTCCCGTCAAAGCATTCACATCATAAGCCGCGCCTTCCGTCAAAGGATGTGAAGTTACATCATCTGGAATTTCATCGACTGCGTCAAAAGTCAAACTTCCATCGGCAGCAATGTTTATATAAAGCGGATTCTTGCCAGCGATTGGAACAATAAGTCTATTTGTTGAAACAAACGCTATTTGTTCCCGAATCGCATCAGCAGGAACGGCAATGCTGTGAGAGGACACATCTACCAAAGTTAAAACATGCACTCCATGTTCAGTTACAAAATAAAGATAGTTCCCATCAGATGAAACATTTCTTTGCTCAAGAGAGACAGGCGCAACAGTATAAAATCCGCCAATCAATACCCCACCAGCGTTATATATCCCAACAAAATTTACTCTGCGATAACCACCCAATTCCGATGGGTAGACATACTCTTGACGAACTTCTACCGTGCCATTTGGCGTTCCAATTCTGCCGTTTTCATACACTCCTGGCTCAAGACTTGGGTATGCTGGTGTCTCAGGTTCTGGATCAGTATTTTCATCTTCATTTCTAGAAGAAGTTGTTGCTACAATTTCACCCTGCTCATTAAATTCATATTCTGTCCATTCACCATTGGCTAAGTCTTCGCTAAATTCTTGCAAATAATTTTCACCGTTTGTTCCAACTGCGAATTGAAGCGTTAAAATAGCGTCGTCATTTGTAATAATTGTTACGCAATTCGTTCTGCTGTCTAAATAACCTTTATATGTTTGTCCGTTCCAGGTTACTGTAGCAATTGAACGGCTATCAATCGAAATCGAAAGTCCAATATCAGCTGCTGTCTCCAAACTTTGTTCCGTCGATTCAGAATCAGCGGTCTCTTCTAGAAGAGGCATCGTTTCACCAAGCGCAGGCAGCTCAGGAACTGTAACCGTTTCTTCAACTTCAGGCATCTCACTCACATTACCTTCTCTCGCGTTTGACACGGGATCGGCAACGCTCTCGTCGTTTCGCGCGTCAGTCGTAGAACTAATAGCTGAAACGCCGCCTAAAAACTCCGCGGTAGGATCCACAGGAACAACTGGCGCGGGAATTTCATTTTGCTGTTGCGCCGACGCGTCTGGCAAAGATCGTGTAGGAACTTGCTGTGGACTTTTATTTATTTTAATTCCACGCCCAACAGTAAATCCGCCTGCAAAAGTTGTCGGGAGAACTTGTGAAAAGCAAAAAATTGCCGCAATGATGGAAGCGACAATTTTCTTTGATGGTTTGTTTTGACTCTTCATTTTTTGTATCTCCTTGCAGATTTATTTTTAAATCTTTTTCCATTCTAGCTACTTTTTAAAAAACCATATTAAAATCTATTTTAAAACTTTTATAATGCGTAAAGGATATCCTCTAATCATTCCAAAGTCAAAGCGATTATTAAATTTTTTTAACTTCTTAATGTTTTTTAATAATTGCCGATAATTACCGTGCGTATCAGTTAATTTTAGACAATTTTTCTTGTGGCAAATTATTCGCAAATCGTTAAACTATGAAAATGAAGAGCGAACAACTTATTTCATTTGTTTTTATCGCCGTCCTAATTTTTATTATTTATGAAGTCATCCTTGTTTTTTCTCCGTTTGTCCAGGCGATTTTTTGGGCGGCAATTCTGACCTTTGCCTTTTATCCCATTTACGCGAAACTCAAAAAAGTCTTTCCAAATCACCCATCCGTTTCATCACTTTTAATGACTATTCTTGTTTTTCTAATTGTTCTGCCGCCGCTTATATTTTTAGTTTTCAATCTCGCGGCACAAATCATTGAATTTTCTCATTGGTGTTACAACTATGTCAAAAGCGGCAACCTCGAACAACTCATATCGCAGGCGCGAGAATTGCCTTGGCTGCAAAAAATCCAAACTCATATCGTCGCGTCTGACTCGATCAAGAACACACTTTCTACTTGGCTGCTTAATCTTTCAAAATCCGTCGGCAATTTAGCTGCGGCGCATGCCGGGCTTGTTACAAAAAACTTTTTCTTTATCCTTCTCAATTTGTTTTTTACGGCGTTTCTCACTTTTGTATTTTTTAAGCACGGCGAGCGTATTTATAAGTTTTTTTATGACATTGCCCCGTTTGAACAAAATACCAAAAGCGAGGTTTTTAAACAAATTGACGACTCGCTTACCGCCGTAATCCGAGGGCAACTTTTAACAAGTCTTTGTCAGGCAGCAGTCGCCGGCATTGTTTTTATAATTCTCGGAGTGCCGCTTCCTTTGTTTTTTACTTTCCTGACCTTCCTTGTATCCTTAGTTCCTATTTTCGGAGCAGCGTCCGTTTGGCTTCCAATTTCCATTTATTTCTTTATGACTCACCTTTACACAAAAGGAATTATTCTTTTTTTTGTAGGACTTTTGGGAATCAGCCTTCTTGATAACTTAATGAAACCCGCGATCATTGGAGAGAAAACAAAACTTCCTTACGCGATTTTATTTTTTGGGATCATAGGAGGAATGCAGCTTTATGGCTTGATGGGAATTTTCCTCGCGCCCGTGGTCTTATCGCTCTTTTTTGCTCTCATTAAAATCTACCGCAAAAATTATTTGTCTTAGATTCAATTCCGCTGTCATTGCGAATGTTTTTTGTGAAGCAATCCATTATTTCTTCCCTCACAATATTTTTTACTTTTCGGAGTATTCCATTTTTTAGGAAAATCACGACATTGCTCAGGCCGCGCGTCATACACAAGACAATTATTATTTTTTAAAAAAAGGCAGTCCTCGTTCTCGCCCATTTTAAGAACCAAATTCAGCCGATCTTGAATAACGCAATATTTTTCCGTAAATTCATAAACATCAATATCAAGTAATTTAGCCATTCCCTCCGCTTCGCCGTCTTTTAAATAAACATATCCTGGCTGACGGCAACAATTTCCGCATTGCTTGCACTCAAAATTCACATTTTGCATTTTGCTTTCCACTCTGTAAAATACGCTTCAAAAAGGAGACTTTATGGCTACTATTTTTACTAAAATCATAACCGGCGAAATTCCCGCGCACAAAATTTTAGAAGACGAAAATTATTTGGCGTTTCTTGATTTGCGTCCCGTAAACCCCGGGCACACGCTTGTTATTCCTAAAAAAGAAATCGATTATGTTTTCGATTTGGAAGATTCTCTTTTGTCGGGGCTGACGCTGTTTGCTAAAAAAGTTGCGCGCGCCATTAAGCTCGCGTTCCCCTGCAAGAAAGTCGGCATCGCCGTAGTCGGAATTGAAGTCCCTCACACGCATATTCATTTAATTCCGCTTAATGCTGTAGGAGATCTTGATTTTAAACGAGCTAAATCAGC
>CAYPIR010000001.1:8661-153953 GCA_964410905.1 uncultured bacterium
GCATACGTTTTTGTCGCCTTGAACTGAGGAAATTCCTTGATAATTCTTTCAGGCGCGCGAAACAAAATGCCTTTATCCGCGACTGAAAGCATTGAAATGTCATTGTATGAATCCCCCGCCGCGACAACTTCAAATCCCATTTTTTTTAGTCCTAACGCCGCGAACTTTTTGCCGTCTCTTTGACGCAAATGATAATTTGCGATAAACCCATTTTTATCTACTGAAAGCGCGTTACAAAAAAGCGCGGGGTTTCCCAGCTTTTCGATTAACGGCATCGCGAATTCGTAGTAAGTATCCGAAAGAACTATCACTTGGTATTTTGTTCGCAATTTTTTCAGAAACTCTTTCGCGCCCGCGAGCGGCGACATTTTTTTTATAATCGTCTGAATATCTTTTAGTTTGATTTTTTCACGTTTCAAAATAGTCAAACGATAGCGCATTAATTTGTCATAATCGGGTTCATCGCGCGTGGTTCGCTCCAACTCTTTTAGCTTGGTCTTTCTCGCGATAGCAATCCAAATTTCCGGTATCAAAACACCTTCTAAATCTAGACAACAAATCATCTTCTCTTTACCCACATTATCCGCGTTTATATATTTTTCAACTCTTTCGCGATTTGTTCAATGCCGCTTTTAGCATCAGCAAAAAACATCGTCGCGTTTGGCATTTCAAAAAGCGGATTTTTTATTCCGGCAAATCCCGCTCCAAGACTTCTTTTAATCACAATCACGCTTCGTGCTTTATCAACATCCAAAATCGGCATTCCATAAATAGGGCTTCCTGTCTCATTGCGTGCCGCCGGATTGGTTACGTCGTTCGCTCCAATAACAAGAACTGCGTCCGTTTGCGAAAACTCCGGATTAATTTCTTCCATCTCAACAATTTGCTCATACGGCACCTGCGCCTCAGCAAGCAAAACATTCATATGACCAGGCATTCTTCCCGCGACTGGATGCACCGCGAACTTAACGCTTGCACCACGGGCCATAAGAGATTTTGTGAGCTCCCACACAGCGTGCTGCGCCCGTGCGACTGCCATTCCATAACCCGGCGCGATAATTACAGACTGCGCGTTTCCAAGAATTGTAGCGATTTCTTCCGCGTCAGAGCTTTTTACGTTAACATATCCGCCTTGTGATTTATTGGTCGCATCATCTATTTTTCCGAACGCGCCGAACAAAACATTGCTAAACGAACGGTTCATCGCCTTGCTCATAATCACAGCCAAAATAAATCCCGAACCTCCGTCAAGCGCCCCGCAAACTATAAGCGCCGGATTATTAAGCGCAAATCCCGTAGCGGATGCCGCAAGCCCGGCATAAGAATTAAGAAGACAAATCACAACTGGCATATCTGCTCCGCCGATTGGGATGACAAGCAAAATACCTAAGACGAATCCGATCGCCACAATCGCGTTAAAAAAAACAGCTTGAGTTGGAGCGATAATTAATCCTATTAACGCGATCAAAGCCGCGGAAAACAGCGCAAAATTTATAACATTTTGTCCCGTAAAAGTTTTGGGCGATGAAGGTAAGAATCCCTGTAATTTCCCAAACGCCATCAAACTTCCGCTAAATGTGATGCTTCCGAACAAAACCTCAAAACCGACAGCGCCAATATCAAATCGGCCAAGCGTTGTCGAGTGATTCAAATATTCAGCAATACCGACAAGCGCGACCGCAAGTCCTCCAAAAGCGTGTGAAAACGCAATCCGCTCCGGCATTTTTGTCATAGGCACCCAAAGTCCCATTGGAATGCCTAGCAATGTGCCAACAATTAGTCCGCCGATAATCCATTCATAACTAACAATTCGTGTGTGAAAAAGAGTTCCCAAAACCGCGATCAACATTCCAATCGCGGCAAGGATCATGCCTTGTCTAGCGGTATTAACACGAGAAAGTCCGCGCAGTCCAAATATAAAAAGAAGAGATGCGATAAAAAGCGAAACAGCGTAAATAACACCGGCAAAATCGAAACCAGAATTGCTCATGATTTCACCTCGTCTTTTTTGCGAAACATTTTTAACATTCTATCGGTGATTAAAAATCCGCCGACAACATTAATAGTCGCCGCTGCCACGGCAACAGCTCCAAGCAGCGAACTTAGCCTTCCATGATCGCTTCCCGCAATGATCAGAGACGCGACAAGCGATATTCCTGAAATGGCATTCGTAAATGCCATAAGCGGCGTATGTAAAAGCTGCGGAACTTTGGAAATTACTTGATAGCCCGAAAAAATCGCGAGCGCGAAAATATAAAGAAGTGGAATAAATAATTCGTTTTGCATTTTTAAACCTCAATCCCTTTTTCCCGCGCGGTTTTTGCGACAGGACTAACAATTTCACCTTGGTGTAATAATAGAGAGTTTTCAATCACTTCATTTTTTAAATCAAAGTCAAACTGACCTCCCTTGTAGCACTCGTTTAGAAGATTTAAAACATTGCGAGCGTAAAGCTGGCTTGCCTCAAAAGCCATTGTCGCGGGCAAATTGGTAAGCCCAAAAATTTTAACGTCATTTTGCGTTGTAATAACCTCATCCGGTTTTGCTAGCGGGCAATTACCTCCGCGTTCTGCCGCGAGATCAACAATAATTGCGCCCGGTTTCATTTCCGCGACCGTTTTTTCCGTAACAAGCACAGGCGCCTTTTTGCCGGGTATAAGTGCAGTTGTAATCACCACATCAGCAAGTTTCGCCCGTGAAGATATAAGTTCCAATTCTTTTTCGTGAGTCTCCTTAGAAACTTCCGTCGCGTAACCTCTCTCGTCTTCCGATTTCTCTGTTACGGCAAGTTCTAAAAACTTTCCTCCAAGACTTTCTACTTGATCTTTTGCCGCCGCGCGAGTATCAAAGGCTTCGACAATAGCACCAAGCCGTTTTGCTGTCGCGACAGCTTGAAGCCCCGCGACTCCGGCTCCAATTACCAATACTCGCGCGGGCTGAATCGTCCCCGCGGCAGTCATCATCATAGGAAATAATTTTCCGCTCGCGTTGGCGGCAAGAATAACGGCTTTATAACCCGCAATGCCCGCCTGCGAAGACAATGCGTCTAATTTTTGTGCTCGCGCGATTCTCGGAATTAGTTCCATTGCAAAAACGGTGAGTTTTTTTTGTGCCGCCGTTTTGATAAACGCATCGCTTGGGAATTGAACAGGTCGAACAAGTGAAAATAAAATTGCCCCATCTCGGACTTTCGCTAGTTCCCGGTCGTTTGGCTTGCGGACTTTCAAAAGAATATCCGCTTCCCATAAAGTTTTTATATTGCCACCGGAGGCAATATAATCCGAATCTTGAAAACCAGAAAATTTGCCCGCGCCCGCTTCCACAAAAACATCAAACCCTAATTTGATAAGTTTTTTTACTGTCTCGGGAGTTGCGGAAACGCGCGTCTCATTCACTAATGTTTCTTTTGGTATAAATATTTTTGACATTTTTGTTCCTTATTTTAGTAACTAGATTGTTTCTCGTTCGATTCACAATTATGACCAACAACGCGGCAAAAAGCGCAGAGGTTTGGAATAACGCGATTTTTTATTCGTTTTTGAATTACACAACAAAAGCCGTTTTACGCAAAATGATTTACAGGGCCTACGCCTTTGCCGATTTTGGGACTTGTTTTTATGGCGTGAGCAATAAACCTCTTTGCGTTTTTTACCGCGGATAAAACATCTTCACCATTTGCAAGATTAGCAGTAATTGCCGCGGAATAAGTGCAGCCTGTGCCATGCGTGTGCTTTATTATTATACGTTTCGCCCGCAAAATCAACCTCTGTCCTTTTTGATAAAAAAGATCAACCGCGTCACCTTTCAAATGCCCACCCTTGATAAGCGCGGCTTTCGCTCCCATCAAACAAATTTTCTCCGCCGCTTGCGTCATAGACTTAATATCTCGGACAACCATTCCCGTTATCGCCTCCGCTTCATAAACATTCGGCGTAACAAGAGCCGCGAGCGGCAGCAGCTCACGGCAAAAAACCTTCACCGCTTCTTTTGCTAAAAGCGGCGCTCCGTGTTTACTAATCATCACAGGGTCAATTACTAACGGAATTTTGCTGAGCCTAAGAGAATCCGCAACCGCGCGAATAACTTCCGCATTTCCTAGCGCTCCTGTTTTTATAGCGCGCGGTTTTATGTCAGACAAAACCGCTTCAATTTGTTCCGCCACCCGCTTAGGTTTCACGCAATAAACCGCGTTGACTCCCAGCGTATTTTGAACTGTCAAAAGCGTCAGCGCCGCCATGCCATAAACACGATGCTGATGAAACGTCTTAAGGTCGGCTTGAATTCCCGCGCCGCCAGATGGGTCGGAACCCGCGATTGTAAGCGCCGCGCGAATCACGATAATTCTTCTTTTATCTGTTCAAGGAATTCTTCCGGACGAACATTTGTAAAAATCCGTAAAGTCCTATCGGATTTCGGCGGATGCATATAAAACGCTGGAATTCCGCGAAGCCTATAATGTTCGGCAATCGTTGCTTCGCCCTCGGTTAATTCAGGATTGATTAGAACCTTTATCTTGTCGCGCAAAAATTCGTGGACTTCAGGATTGGACAAAACTTTTTTTTCAAAGCTTCTGCAATACGGACACCATGAAGTACTCATATAAACAAGCATTGCTTTGTCCGTTTTATCGTATTCTTCAGTAGCTGTTATATAACCGTTTTCCCCGCGAAGCCAGCCGTCAGACCATTTTCCGCTATCAGAATACGCCACCGTTCGTCCGTCTTCAGAAACCACGACTGTTTCAGAAACTATCGTTTGCTCATCAGCAAATGCGACATCACAAGCGATAATAAGCCCTATTAAAATTAAGAAAATTTTTTTCATATTTTTTCCTAAAAAAAGCTGCCATTTAATGTCATCAAAAACATCGTCAAAAGCACAAACACAAAGTTATTTACAAAATTCCAAATGTCCAGCCGCCGCGGATACGTTCAATCAATTCCGGCAACACTTCACGATAATCGCGGACTATCCCAAAATCCGCATGTTGAAAAATCTGCGCGCTCGGGTCTCGGTTAATCGCTATAACAATTTCCGCTTCTTTCATTCCAGCAATATGCTGAATCGCGCCCGAAATAGACACGGCAACATAAACCTTAGGACGCACCGTTTTTCCCGTTTGACCAATTTGCCGAGCGTATGGCGCGTAACCTTGGTCAACCGCATGACGGCTTGCTCCCCAATCGGCGTTGACGCCTTTCGCGCGAAGCGCGTCTAACATTTCCTGTATCAATTTAAAATTATCTTGATCGCCGACAGGCCGCCCGCCCGATACAATCACATCCGCGACAAAAAGATTGTCGCTTCCGCTCTCCTCGCGTTTTACTTCTATAAGCTCTGTTACAAAATCATCATTTTTAAAGTTGGGCGTAAATTCCTGAACGGTTCCTTTGCGGGACAAATTTTTGGGCAAAATCTTAAACGTCCCGGCGCGCGCGGTCGCCATTTGCGGACACCAAAATCCAAGAATTGTAGCAAGTTTACTCTCGCCGTATGTCGGGCGGATAGATTCAAGCACCGGATAAAAAATAGATTTTTTTATGCGATGGACATATTCTCCGATTTTCAAGCTCGTGCAATCGGCCGTTACTCCCGCCTTAATTCTACTAGCAAGACGCGGCGCGAGCTCACGCCCCGAAGTTGTCGCGGCAAAAAGAGCGATTTCAGGCCTCTGTTTCGCGACCCATTCCTCCAAAACTCTTGTTACGGGCAAAATGCGGTATTCTTTAAGCCTCTCATCATCAACCAGAATAACTTTATCAGCTCCATAAGCGATAATGTCATTCGCAACATTTTTTATGTTATGTCCCGTAACAACAGCCGTTACGTCTGTTTTTAATTCATCCGCGAGTCTGCGGGCGGGATTCAAAATTTCGAGCGATGAGCGCGCGGGCGTTTTGCCGCGCATCTCAATCCAAGTAAGAATTCCGCGTGCCGAGCCTCTGAAATCAACCCGCGGGAAATCAACACCAACTGATTTTGTTTCTTCCGAAAAATTTCCGCTCGTGTGAACTTCTTCCGCAGCTTGCTTTATGCTTTTTGCCTTTTCCACTTCATCAATAAGTTTATCTATCAATTCTTTCGGCGTATGCCCCGAAATCATATTTACAGCCGGACGTTCTCTTTTAATATCCATAACTTTTGAAACAAGCGTGGGCGAACCGGAAAGACCGACAACAGAAGAATCCGCGCCGGTTTTATCAAGCGACCAAACCTCAACTCCAGCGTTTCTGGCGCGAATTGCCCCGGAAAGAGACGGACGGCGCAAATGCATCGCGGTCGGCGAAACAGAAATAAGACAAGGCACCGGAATTTTTAAGATTTGAAATCCGCCTTCAATAATGCGTCTCACTCTTAAAAAATCTCCCTGCCAATTTATTTTTTCAACAAATGTCGCCTGCGGAATACTGAGATTCTCAGCAACTTGTGATGGGACATGCGCGGTGTCGCCGTCTGTCGTTTGCCGTCCTGAAAAAATAATAAATGGCTCTTTAGAATCCTTAGAAAATCCCAATTTGCGAAGAAGCGACGCGATCGCGTAGCCAGTTGCGAAAGTATCCGAGCCGCCCAATTTTCTATCGGATAAAAGAATCGCTCTGTCATAACCAAGCGACAAGGCTTTTTTAAGCGACTGCTCAAAACTGGCGGGGCCCATTGAAACAACTATTAACTCCGCGTCTGGAACATATTTTTTTATTTGTAACCCTTGCTCCAGACCAAACGCGCAATCGGCATTTATCGCGGATTTCGCTTTCGTTCTGTCCATAAGCCCGTCAGCGCCCATGCGCATTTCCGTGGGAAGCGGGACTTGTTTTATGAGGGTAATAATTTTTAAACTCATTTTTTATAAACTTTCATATTCCGGGCCATCGCCGCCAAAAGGCACCGTCCATTCAATATTTTCGAACGGGTCCTTTATCTCACAAGTTTTACAATGCAAACAATTCGCGGGATGCAGATGCAGTTCTTTTTCTCCGGTCTGCGAGTCGGTTACGACTTCGTAGACTTCCGCGGGACAAAAATATTGGCAAGGCGCTCCGAACTTAGGAATGCAAATTTTCCGGCACGCGTCTTTGTCTTTTATCCTTAAATGACACGGCTGCTCTTCATCGTGATGTGTTTTGGAAAAATACACGTCCGTAACTTTATCAAATGTAAGTTTTTTATCAAACTCAAGTTCGCGGGCAAATTTTTCGCAGAAAGGTTTTTCTATTTTAGAAATAGGTTGTAAGGTTTCTGAGTCTTTGCGGGTTGAAAGTTTTTCCACAAGTCCGCGCCCTTTGGTCAAAATTTGCGTCCCAAAACGCACGGCGCCAAGCACCATTCCATCTTCAAATGCCGCTCTAAAATTACGCGTTTCAAAAAGAGTTTTATAAGCCGCGCTTTCTTTGAAAATTTTTTCATAAAGAGAAAGCTGCTCCGCAGAAAAATCTTTTTTATCCAATGCCGCCGCTATAGATTTCGCGGCAAATATGCCGGATGCCACGGCAAGATGCGCGCCTTTTAAACTTGGCATAGATAAAAACCCCGCGCTGTCTCCTACGATCACCGCGCCGTCAGTATAAAATTTAGGAATGGAAAACAGCCCTCCCTCAGGAATTGTTTTCGCTCCATACCGGATCGGTCTTCCGCCCTTAAGAATTTTTGCGAGCAGCGGATGTTTTTTATATATTTGCAAAGCCCCATGAGAGTCGAAAGTCGGATCGGAATAATCCAGCCCGGCCGCAATGCCTACGGCAACTTGTCGCGAGTTTATGCCGTAAACAAACCCTCCGCCAAAATGATTGAATGAAAATGGGTATCCCAAAGTGTGTATTACTTTTCCGACCTCAAAATTCCCTTCCGGAATTTCCCAAAGTTCCTTTACGCCGACAGAATAAACTTGCGCGTTCGCGGCTTCATCAAGCCCATTTCTTTGAATCAGCTTTTGAGTAAGACTTCCCCGCGCGCCTTCCGCCAAAACCGTAACTTTCGCATAAACTTTATCGCCCGCTTGAAAGTTATCCATAGGCTTCGCGTTTTTATCAATGCCTGTATCCGCGATTTTGGCGCCGATAACTTTTGAGCCGTCAAAAATCAGCTCGGACACACTAAAACCGGGATAAATTTGAACGCCTTTTTGTTCCGCTATTTCCGAAAGTCGCTTGACAAGCCTTCCAAGAGAAACGATTTGCTTGCCCTTATTTCCCATAAACGGAGGCGTAAATGGCGCGCAAAATGAGTTGTCGCGCGTGAGATAATAAAACGACTCGGTAGTTACTATTGTTTCAAACGGGAGAGATTTAAAGTCTTCTTCGCCTAAAAGCTCCAGCAAAGTCGATGTATCAATCACGGCTCCTGAAAGAGTATGAGAGCCGATTTCATTTCCTTTTTCTATTACCAGGATGTTCGGTCTAGGGTTAGCATTTGCCGTTTGTTCGGCAATATGTATCGCCGCGGAAAGTCCCGCGACACCGCCGCCGATAATTAAAATATCTGTTTCTACCATTTTTTACTTATCTTTGTTATTTGTAAAATTGAAAAATAAGACGCTTACAAACTTCGGCATTTTATCACAAAAACTTTTTTGAAACTTTATAAACCCATCAAAATACAACCTTCAAACTAGTCCCCAAAATATTCGTTTCTATCCATTTATCTTTTAAATTTTTCACCGATTGTCGAGAGTAAAAAACTGCTCCATAAACCGGTCCACCCCAGTGCATTTTAAATCCTACACATAAGCGATCTTCAATAATTCCTTTTCTATCTGTTTCCCAAAAAAATTCATTTGTAGAGTAAGGCTGAAACTCAAGTCTAGTCCATTTCCAAGGCGCCGTTATCCCTATTCTATTACGATACTTATAATCAGTTTTTGAGTTTTCACGCCATTCAATTTCAAGCGCATTGCGATCTTCTAGTAAAAATCCTTTTATCAAAATTTGCGGCATTGCGTATATTCTGTAGTTTGATTCCCAATACCATTTTTCTTTTGTCTGGGCAGTTCTAGAAGCACGAACTTGCTCATATTCACAGCCAAGCGCAAAAAAATCCCAAACCTTATATTCCGTACTAGTGTAAGTTCCCATATAACGAAGCCCTAAAGCTTCGCGGAACCTGATTTCTTCACCCGCCTTTATTTTCCATTTTGCATTTATTTTCTTTTCTAAGTCAAAAGTGCTCCAAACGCCAAAGTCTTCGCTTTCTGCTGGAGATGAAAAAGAAGTTGATGGGAAAGTGAAAATTGCTAAAAGCGGGAAGACTAAAATTAACGGGTATAGATTTATCGAAAACATACTCGCGTCTCGTGTTTTAATTCTTAGAGAGGAAGTTTTGTATCAACTTTGAAATGGTTTAATTTATAAAAAATGTCGATGCTATATAAGAGACTGCCGAAATTGCCGCTGCGCACGGCATAGTAATAATCCACGCCCAAACAATATTCCCAGCGACTCCCCAGCGCACCGCGCTTGTCCTTTTAAGCGAACCCACGCCCATAATCGCGCCCGTAATTGTGTGAGTCGTGCTGACAGGGATGCCGAAAGCGGAAGCGACAAAAAGACTTGTAGCGGCGCCCGACTCCGCGCAAAATCCGTCTACTGGGCGAAGTTTCGCGACTTTTTGCCCCATTGTTTTTACGATGCGCCAGCCTCCGCACATTGTCCCGAGCGCCATTGCTCCTTGGCACGCGATAATCACCCAAAACGGAATATGGAATTCTCCTTTCATCAGTCCCGCGCTAAAAAGAAGACTAGCGATAATACCCATAGTTTTTTGCGCGTCATTGCCTCCGTGTCCAAGGCTATAAAGAGCCGCGGACAGAAGCTGCCCTTTGCGAAACCAATGATCAACTTTGGCTGGAGAACTTTTCCGTGCCATCCAATGAACAATTACGCCGTATAAAACTCCTAAAAAAAGTCCGACTATCGGCGATATAAAAATAAATAATATAGTTTTGGTAATCCCCGCCCAAACAAGCGATTCCGCCCCCGCTTTTACAAGCGCCGCTCCAACGAGTCCTCCAATAAGCGCGTGCGATGAACTCGTAGGCAAACCCCAATACCACGTAATAATATTCCAAAGACAAGCGCCCATAAGCGCGCCAAAGACTATTTGGCTGTCAACAATAGAAATATCGATGATGCCTTTTCCGATTGTATTTGCGACATGAAGTCCGAAGAAAAGAAATGCTATAAAATTGAAAAATGCCGCCCAAATGACAGCGTGCTGCGGGGATAAAACTCGTGTGGAAACCACTGTTGCGATAGAATTTGCGGAATCGTGAAAGCCGTTTAGATAATCAAACGCTAAAGCGAGAAAAATCAGGAACAAGATCCACACCGTCATTGGAAATCTCCGTGGTTAAGCGTGCTTGACAAGAATAGATTCGACAACATTAACGACATCTTCGCAAATATCAAGCACCGTTTCAGCGTCTTGATAAATATCTTTCCATTTAATTACAGCCACAGGATCTCCGGCGTATTTATCAAAAAGATCGGCAAGCATATCATCGCGCATTTTGTCGCCTAGATTTTCAAGGTTATTAACCTCGATGCACGCCTTCATAATCTCTCCGCTTTTTTTCATATTACGAAGTCCTTTAACAGCTTCAGCGACACCTTTTACCGACATTACAATCACGCGCGCGAACTCAGACAAGTTGTGTTCCATGCTGAGAATTTTATAAACACGAAGACGTTTAGTGATCATGTAAAGCACGTCAATAATATCGTCCAATTCTTTGGTGAGGTCATGAATATCTTCACGATCAAATGGCGTAATAAACGTGTCGTTTAGCTGCGCTATAATTTGGTGAGAAACTTCGTCCCCAAGATGTTCTATTTCCTTCATCGCATTGACTTCTTCTTCGTCAACTTGGTAATCGACAATCATCTCGGCAAAATGTTCCGCCGCTTGAATTGCGTATGCCGTTTGTTTGTCAAAGAGATCAAAAAAACTTGTTTCTTTTGGAAGTAGAAATCCGAAGGCCATACGGTACTCCTTTTAAGGTTGTCGCGTGTGCATATACTTCTCGCGTGATTTTTGAAGTCTGATTAGAAAAGAATGGAAAAGGAAATAAAAACAGGCGAAGGATACCAACTTAAAGTTAATTCTTCAAGAAGAAATAACAGCGACAGCAAATACTAATAAATTCCCCCGATTTCTTAACGGAGGGCGGCGCAAAATTGTTCTAGCTTAAATTTATTCATAAGATCTATTCCTTTTTACCGAATTTAGACTTGAGGCGCTCTCTCATCGTTCGAGCATAATCAATTTTTTCTACATTTTTATGAGTTCGTCCCAAATTAGTATTATGAATCCGCCTATGGACAGCCACAGCATTAACGCGCTTTACTTTTATACCAAGATCTTTAATTGTCATAAGAAATTTTACATTTGCAGCAAGCAAAGATTCGTCGAAAACCCCTGCCTTGTCAAAAACTGCTTTTCTAAATAACATGGCGCCGCTTAAGAATCCCCAATAAGGTTCTGGACGACACAATAAACGCCCTACAGTGTTAGGCGAAATAAAATCCTTGGCTAAAAACTCAACAACCTCGATGCTATCATCAAAAGCACCAAGCATCGCGCTAAGCGCGCCGTCCGCCAGGACATCATCATGGTCGTGAATTAAAACAAAGTCACCATTTGACGCAAATATTCCCGTATTAACACCGCTATATTGCCCAATGCCTTTATTGGCAACCACTTTACATCCAAGAGATTTTGCAAGTTCCACTGTGTTATCCGTTGAGGAATCGTCCACTAAGATAATCTCACATTCTATTGCCTGTTTTCTTATTCCAGCGATTGCTTCCGCAAGATAATTAGTTGCATTCTTAGCAGCTATTATCACACTGATCATATTTATAGCATCCTTTCTTTAAATAGATCTTCATCGGAAAAGCAACTATTTTTGCGCCTCTCTTCGCGGAGATTATTACACTAAACATTTCAAATCTCTCCTCAGCTTGCGATTGAATTTTGTTACTTATGTTTTTTCTTAATATTTTCCATCATAATGCGGCTGTTAAAATGCTTGTCTAGCGGTTCCGACATAACAATATTAGTTGCATGAAATCGTCGACGATAGTATGGAATGTCGATATAGTGGTCTAGGTTTTTGTCATATACAATTTTCGCACGCGAAAGCCAATCTATGTCCGTACCTATTCGATAAGCTACATCGCATTTCCCTACTTCGGCGACCATGCCGCGTCTAATAAGAGACGTTGGTAAACAATACCTATTATTCGTTTCGGAGGAAAGTCTTGCCGAAATTTCCGGCGCAACTTCCCCTTCAACAAAGTTTTCATATTTGCAAAATACAATTTCCGCATCGGCATGTTCATTCAAATACTTAGCCTGTGCCGACAATTTCCCACTCAAATAAAAGTTTTTTTAGAGTTCCTTGTTTCATAACATCATCTTGATCGTTAAAAATAATAAATTCGTTTCGTGCCAATCCAATGCCTTTTGCTCGCCCTGCCACTTGTCCACAATTCGTTATATTACGAAAAACACGACAGCCAAGACTCTGGGCAATTTCACAACCATTATCCGTAGACGCATCATCAATAACTATTATCTCAAGAACAATCCCATCTTTCTCTTGCAAACGTATACCATTTATTGTTTCAGCAATATACTTTACGCCATTATAGACTGGTATGATTACAGAGACTTTGGATACATATTCAACGAGCATCGTATCATTAACCTTTTGAACAGTCCGCATCTCCGCAAAACTTTCTAATTCTTTCTTTGTTATTTCCAGTCATATCAATTACCCTTCTTTATATTTTCTTTACTTTTGTCAATAACATTTGCCTAAGATAAAATGCATATCGTTTTTGTGGAGTTTTGTATTTGGTCAACCTTTCGAGAAGAGATTCTTCAGCATATCCTTCAAGCCACATTATCAAATCTGGCGCGTTCTTATTTGCCCATTCTTTAAAACCATTCTCCGAGTTACAGCGAAGATAAATATTATTAGCTGCTCTAATAAGAGATTTTACATTATAGATGTCTTGCGTTTTACAGGTAAAATCGAACAAACTCTGTATAGCGAAGTGATAATATTTGTATGCAATTACTGAATATTGTCCAAAATGGTCGTTTGCATTTGTGGTTAGTTGTTGAAAGACATATATTAGAAAGTTAATCTTTTCGTCAGAAAGAGTCGCTGAATCCCCACTATCCATCCGCCTATAGTAATTATAAAAAGCATCATCTATCATAGAAAAACTTTTTGTTACAAATATTGTTTGCTGTAAAAAAAGAAGATCTCCGCCCAAACAAATGCCTTCCGGAAATCGAATATTGTTATCAAGAACAAGACTCCTACGATATATTGCCGTCCACCAATAAAGATTAAAATAAAATTTATCATTACCGTGTTTGGCTATAATGCTATTCAATTGAACTGTTTTGGTTTTTCCATAATAGTCCGTCTCTTTCGCGTTGCCTTTGACTATATCCGCATTTGTTTCTATCTTTTTCTCCCAAAGTTTCTCATAAAAATCCAAATCGACTTCATCATCGTTGTCCACAAAACCCAGATATTCTCCAGTTGCCAAATCTAATCCTTTGTTTCTAGCGACTGATTCTCCGCCGTTTTTTTCATTACAAACCGCTTTAAGATTAGAATATTTTTTTGAATATTCTTGAATAATCTCCCAAGAATCATCCGTAGAAGCATCGTCCACCACGATTATTTCTATGTCTTTAAGCGTTTGATTACATACGCTGTCGAGACATCTACGCAAGTATAATTCTGCGTTATAAACTGGAATAATTATAGAAACCTTAGGCACTAGCTACCAACCTCTTCTTGAGAATTGAAAAAAGTTCAATTTTAGTCATCGGCTTAAAACCCTCTTTAAAACCCACAGTGGAACAAGTTCCCGCAAATAAGTTTCCTTTATACTTTTTATCCAAATATTCCTTGGATTGCCAATATGTTCTAGGCAATCTAAGAGTAAATCCTGCATCTGAACAATGGCAACAATCCATAACAACAATTCGAGATTCAATGCCATGCTTGATGTGGGCGGATATGCAAAAATCTTCAACATAAAGATCCCACTGCAGGCATTCATCGAAACGTAATTTATATTTATTTATGAGAGATGAATGAGCAATAAGACATTGACAATCAAATGTATCTACTTTTTCATCGCCTGTAATCACTTTGCCTGCCAGCCTGTTTGTTTCACTGCCATCTCTGCATTCTTGAAATATCGTACCTTTCAATTCGTTATAAAAAAAAGTATCTATATATCCAATTTTTGCTCCAACAGGCCCCCACAAAAATGTCTTATCAAGGTTTTCTATCTTGGGCAAAACATTTTCGAGAACTTCCCAATCTGAGTGACAGAAGACAAACCACGCGGGCTTAGAATATTCATATTTATCTAGAAATTGATTATATCTTTCAGCGACTCCAATGTTTTTAACACTATTATCAAAAGCGTGAAACTCTATCTGTTGTTCATTTGAAATAAATCCATTTTTGCGCACTAAACGATTATACAAATCAAAATCTTGAACAACGCTAATAAAATAAATACTCTTATTTGCCATCTTACGTCTACCCACTTCGCGACAAAAATTTATACACGCCGTCGTTGAAATTTTAAGCATCTCTGCTCGAACAAGATCTTTATAATTCAGCGAGTCATAAAAATCTAAAAGTTGGCTGAGCATAAAACTAGCCATTTCTTTCCCATGCGTATACATGTAACAAGTAGAAAACCATAAACTTAAAACAAAGGCTTTGGATTTTGTAGATATGGCCGCAGATTCAACCTCATTAAACAAGATGCGCATACCTTCAATTTTATCGTGGACACTAAAGCTGCTCCGCCTAGCAAGTAAAGCTTCACTCTCAAGCACATAATATTTAGCTTCATCGCATACTTTAACTGCGTTTGATTTAAGCGCTACCAGAAAAGCAAAAATTGGATCCTCCATATCTCGTAATAGCGGAAAAGTAATATTGGAACTTTTTAATAAATTTTTTCTATATATTGCACTAGCAAATTCCGCAGAAAAGGTATTTTTATCCACCTTTACTCTGCCATTCAAAAACATATTTTGAACTCCACTTGAAATAAAAAAATAGATTCCCTTCACTACATCCGCCGCTGTTTCGACCGCCTTACTATGCAACTTCTCATAAAAATCCAAGTCAATAAAATCGTCTGAATCGACAAATCCGATATATTCTCCCGCCGCTGCTTCTATCCCAATATTGCGAGCGACTGCGGCGCCTCTATTTTCAGATTGTTCAATTATTTTTATCCTAGAGTCTTTAGCGGCATATTCTTTCAAAATCGCAAGCGAGCCGTCTGTCGATTTGTCATCTACGCAGATAATCTCAATATCCTTCAACGTCTGGGCGCAAACCGTATCCAAACATTTCCTGAAATACTGTTCTGGCACGTTATAAACTGGAATAATCACTGAAACTTTAGGCATTCCCCCCCCTTTTTTTTGAATTTTCTTCTAACATTATGAGTAAACCAATCTTTGAAACTATAGCGCCCCGCTTAATCACCAATTAATCCAAGTGAAAATAACGGTTTTTTCTCTGTTGTATTAAAAGCATAAGAGTCAGCCAATATTATTTTTCTTCCTGTTTTCACGCCTTTAAACTGACTTCGCCCCTTACCCTTTCCTCCGATTTCAAAAACTGTATCCATATCCGTCAAAATGTAATCTGGGGTCTTTTTCCCAGTGGTCGATTTTAAATAATTGATTTTTTTGCCGAAAATTTTGCAACATTGCGCAAAAAAATCCTCTCTCAAGCCGCCCAAAGCCAAGTCAAAACCATTAAACAATAACCGATACGGCAAACTCAACAAAACTTTAGGCTCTTTTAAAACGTTTGTTCCCGTAGGGAATATCACCTGAATGACAAACGACTGCTCCAAAAGCAATACATATTGTTCAGCCTTATACTTTGTAATTCCTAAATTTTTCGATATGCTCGAATAATTAATTCCGTCCACAGCCGATAAGGCAGCAAATTTAACTAGTTTGCTTATCGTATTTAACTCTTCCATAGTTATATTTCTGTTAACTCGCGGAATATCTTTGTAAAGAATGGCGTTCAAAATGTTATCAAGCAGCGGAATAATGTCCGGTTCGTCTAACGCAAAAGGCATTAATCCGCCTTTTATGTAATCGTAAAAATATTCTCCATACCGCAGTAACGAAACAGGTAATTTTTTACCCATAAAATCTTCTAAACTGAGCGGCTCAATTACTGCGTCTGTTTTAAATTCAATATATTCACGCAAAGAAAACGGATACAGCGGCTTTAATATTAGGCGGCGCGACATATCGTTTTTATATTTCCCCATAGACAGCGCCGTAGAACTTGTAAAGAACACTTTTAAATCTAACAATTCATAAACACTTTGTATCTCTTTATCAAAATTCGCATACGCATGAACTTCGTCCAGCAAGAAAACTCTTATACCCAGTTTCTCTTTCAAATCCTTTAAGGTCTCAAACATTTTTCCTTCAAAGGATTCCATCGATATGTAAAAAGAATTTTCAAGCTTTAAAGCAAGTTGTTTTAAAGTTGTAGTTTTTCCCACGCCGCGTGGTCCAACTATGCCAACAAAGTGCTTACCTTTATCAGACAACAATTCCGCAAAAAGCCTTCTGCTTCTTTTGAATTGCTTAGCACTTTCTTTTGACAGCCTATCCAATTCTACGAGTTTGCTAATTTCCATATTTCAGCCCTCCAATAATGTTATTTTGTCCAATCATTAAACAAAATATATACTATATTGTCAAGTAATTAAACAAAATAACATTATTCTGGCACATAAACTCATCTATTGAGCCCCGTCCTTTCCCATTTCTTCTTCTTTTGCTTTTTTTGCCTTAAGCTTTTCGGCGTCCGTTTCGAGCGCGCTTTTTTCTGGCGTCCAGCCCGTGTCATCTTTAACTTCATGGATTGGGTCGGCAAGCAGCAATTCTTGCGCGTCGTTATATTCTGTAACAAACAATGCGAAATTTTCCGCTGTCGCAATTTTGCTATTAATTGCAGCCCCGCCCTTTCCATCTCCGCCGGCAACGATAAGCCCTTTTTCAACCAACGCGTCAACAAATAATTTAAAATTTTCATCAATATTAGCAGGGACTCCCGCTATAGACTTTAGAGATGCCAAAACCGCTTCGCTAGATGCTCCTCCGATAATGCGCGCAAATACTTCCGTTCCAAGCGGATTCATTCCGTAATAAATGCCCGTTTCTGAATTAATGACGATTGCGATTCCATCCGCAATGTCGGAAAACATTTTCGATTCGTTTAAAACATAATTTGCCATTTTATTTTTTCTCCTTGTTTAGTTTGTTGCAAAACTCTCGCAAGCATTCGACATTGGCATAAATATCGGGTGAGAGATTTATTTGATAAAAGTTGAAGTCCCTAACAAAATTCATTAATTTGCGAACTGTTGCAATATCAAGCTTGTCGCCCATCTGATTGATAGTTGAATGAATAAGCTGCGTAATCGCTCTGCCTTTTTCGCACGACGCAATTGAGGGAGCTTTGTCAGATACAATTTCAGGGAAAATGCACGCTTTGATCGCGTAGTTTTCTCTGAACTGTTTGTGATAATTAGAAATGCTAAATACGTATTTATCACGCCTCGCGTTGTTGGAAACAAACTTGCCGTCAAACTCATAATAAAGTTCGTTCCACATTCGCGGGCTCAAAGTAACAATGGAATATATTGGCGAACTGAGCAATTTGCCATTCGTTTGTTTTTCTAAGATAAGATAATCATCTGAAACATATTCAAAGCCTTGCATCATAGACAATACCGCCAAAGTAGATTTGCCGCGTTGTCCGCGCGCGCATACCAAAACTCCGCTGCCGTTTAATCCTACCACCGCCGCATGAACAAGGTTTGCCGTCGGCGATTTGATGACCTTGTTGAAAAGCTGCACAAAAATATGCCCTTGTTTTATGAACTCTTCCGGGTCAAGATTTTCAGCGGCATAATAGTATGTATTGTTTTTTGCATCGTAAGCATTAACAAAACCTGTCGTTGGAAAAACAGAAATGTTAGAGCCGTCATCGCCTTTAATGTCGACATCAATCCAATCTTGATGTAAGACTAACTTTTCAATTCTCGCGCGCATTTTGCCGTGCGAATCAAGCAAGGATTCTGACAACTGTTTTATTTTTGTTTCTTTCCAAATAACAAGCGTCGCGTCATAGCAATCCGAGTTTGATTTCAATGTAAAGGCGAGTTGTTTTTCAACAAGAGGCGTCCACTCTTTATGAAAACATTCAATTCGCAATGTCTTAGAACCTAATCGCACAAACCGTATCCATTCGCGCGTGTTTGTTTGGCGAATATTGCTATCAAGTTTTTGGACATATGCCGGCGCATCGCCTTTTATGAACATTTTCGCTGCTCCCGCATTGAATTAAATCCCTCAGCCATTTTTAAAAACAGCGCTATTAACTGATCGCTTTTGCCAATTGTTTTAAGAAATCTGTGATAAGGCTTATCTTTTAACCAATTTTTCATTACTTCAAAATTTTTAATCGCATTTTTCAGCTTTAATTTTTTGCAGCGCCATTTCACATCATAGACATAAAATCTGTAAAAAACCAAACGGTTCCTATAATTTGCTGCGGATTTTTTTAGCTTTTTATTGTGGAGAAATAAATCGGGCAAGAGATTGGGCGATATGCGATTTAAAAGTTTTGCGGCAAAAAACAATGTCGCTTCGCAAGATGCCTTTTGGGCATTTTGAAAAACTCTTTTCCAATCAAAATTAGGATTAGTTTCGAGCAAATATTTAATGTCAAAAAGAGCAAACAAAACTCCGCCTAGGGTTGTTTTGTAATGCAAATTTCGGCTTATGTTGGTCAGCGCGACAAATACAAAATCCTCAGGGGTAGGCACAAACGCTCTCGCGCCGAAAACATCTTGCAAAGTTGCCCGCGAAAAAAAGTCTCTCATTAAACTTTTGTCATAATCAGGGACATCAAAATCAATAAAACGATGTATATCAACCGTTCCTTCGTCCGTTCCTTTTGGATGTAAGTCCGCCGAGTAGGCATTAAATTCCGCGACCGTATAGCCGAGATTTTTTGCTATCTCAAGCGACTTTCTATAATCTTCTTCGCGTACCAAAATATCTATGTCGCCCATTGCTCTGGGTAATTCCGGTCTTATATATTTCATCGCGCCGCCTTTTAAAATCATTGGAATAATTCCGTTTTGGTTAAGGGCGCGGACGACTTTGCCAAAATGCGCGATAAGTTTGAGGTTGGCAAAACGATGAAATTCCAGAACTCCTTTTAAACGCGGATAAATTAGGTCGGGCACGTCAAAATTAGGACGGGATTTTATTGTATACGAGAGAAGTAAAATTTTTCTGCCATCCGCCAATTCGATATCAAAATCGATGAGAAAATCATCTAGTGTTTTTTGCGTGGATTCTTCGCGGAAAGCAAGATCGATAAGTTTTTGGTCTTTTTGCGAAACAATTTCTTGATAAAACGCTTCTTCCGCCCAAAAGACTTTGTCTTCTTTTAAAAAACTTAATCGATTAGTATCTTGCTTGCTTGCTTGCTTGCTTGCTTGCTTGCTTGCTTGTAGACATTCTTAAACTCGCGGTTTTGCATTTTTTAAAAATTAGAAAAATAATTTTCTGTCCATTTTTTCTATTTCGTTAAGAGTTCGTTAACTTTATTCATTACCGCGAACGCGTCGGCGACATAAAGCACATCGGCTTTACCTTGCGCCCAGCCGCAATTGGCGTCTGTATTAACGGCGCGACGTTCGTTAATGAAACGCCAACCGACAACATGCGGTTCCTCACCGTGACAACAAGTCGCAAGCCCTTTTGGATGTCTGGGCGTAGACCCCGTTTGCCCGACTTGATTCATGTGCCCAATAAAAGAAAGAACCGCCTCGCCTTCAGCTCCAAGGTCGACAAGCGATTTACTGCTTCCAAGAGACGCTTTTGTATTTTTGAGAAAATCTAAAATATGTTTTTCGGCATCTTTCGAATGCGTCTGGCCATCGGCTTGTTTTTTTGTCCATCCCGCACCCGCAACAAATAAAAGTTCCGCGTCAGGACGAATTGTCTGCGCGTCTGCTGGCGGAGCCTGAACACCAACCGATTTGGTTCGTTTGTCTGCGTCTGTTAAAGCAACTGTTACTGCCTCAACCGCCGCGGAACCAGCCGTGCCATTAAATGCTTGAAACACTCCCGAATCAACCGCCAAAATCCAAGGACGCGCCGCGCGAGAAAGTGTCGCAACCATTCGCTGACGGTAATACCAACGTTGGATATTGAGTTTTCCGTCCTGAATAGAAATTCCGCTTATATGCGTATCAATTGCTCCGTTTAATCGAAACGAAAGTCCCGGCAACGCACGCGCAAAACGGCTTGTTGAAGGCGCGATTATGATTGCCGCGCCTGATGTCTTTGCTATTGCTTCAAGAGCCTTAACATCTGAGGCATAGCGTGAATCCGCGAAATCGGCGCCCGAAACGCCATAAATCTTAGTGGCTCCCGCTCCGGCAATTTGGTCGGCCGCAGATTTAACGTCAGCGCCAATCAAGCCTATAGAAAGTTCCGCGTTTAAATCTTTTGTAATTTGCCGCGCTCCCGATAAAACCTCAAGCGCGATTTTGGGAAGGCTTCCATTTGAATCCGTATGTGCTAAATAAAGAATTTTTTCCATTTTCTCTCTCCCTTAACCTTTAATCCATGTAACGATTTCTTTAGCGATTTCGTCAACGGACGTGTCTTTTACAATTCGAGTTTGGCGCTGCTGCTTTGGAAGCTCGACAGACGCAAATTGTATTTTGTCCGTCTTAAGTCCGGCGGGCGCGGCCTTCTGCAGCGCGGGCATAATTCCGCGCATATTCGCCATTCCCACTTGAGGGTTATTCGGCGGCTCAGGTAAATTTCCCGTCGCCCAGCCAATCGCCGCGGGCGCGCCGACGCAAGAGGAAACCTGATATTTTCCACCCTCGATTCGTTCAAGAATTTTAAAAGAACCGTCTGCTTGAACTGTAAGTTCATCAACAGACAAAAACACATCGGTAATTCCAAGATGCTCCGCGATAAGTTGAATTGTTGTTCCTGAATCGCGGGAAGCCGAAGAACAGCCGCCGAACACAAGTGTTTTTGTTTTATCAAATCCCGGCAGTTTAGAAATAGTGCCGGCAAGCGCAGCCGCGACTTCGGAGGAGTCCGTAAATCCGCTGGCAGAACCGTCAATCGCCACAAGTTCAAACGGAACTTTTTGCGCGATAGTCATCATCAACTGCTGAAGTTTTGCTTTAGGTCCAAGGCTCAAAAGAGTAACCTTGCTACCCGGAAATAGCTTCGCTAAGTTTGCCGCTTCAAAAAGCGAATGCCCCGCCCAAGGGTCAAGAACCGAAGGCAGCATCATTTCATTTCTAAGCGCATGACCTGTCGACCCTTGAATTGGCTCAAGTGTTTGAAGTGGATCCGGAACCAAACTTCCGCAAACTATAATATTAAAAACATTACTCATACTTCCTCCCTTTTTATTGATTACTTTTCATTTGCCTTTAGCTAGTAGTTATAACGCCGCTATGTTAATTAACATTTGAATGCAGTCCGCCGGAACCAGCGCGGAAATCCACGTTCGTCAAATCACTCCCGCGTTCACGTTCGCATGAGCAATTCCAAAGACATGCCGCGCAATGAATACATTTTTCACGGTCAAAAAGCGGAACTCCGCCATCGGAGTTTGCCGTTATGGCTTGCCCTGAGCACATCTCAATACAAATTTTTGTTTTACATTTTTTGCATTTTTCAGAATCTAAAAACACAACGTGATCGGCAAAACCGTCGGCGGCTTGAACTTTTCCGCCTAGTAAGAGCGCGTCCTGATGCGACAAGAGCAATTTTCCATCGTATTGAATTTTAGGCCAACCTGCCAAATCCATCAAATCATCGTGAACGGATGTATTGGTTTCAGCCGCCTTTTTGCGCGCCTCTTCAATTTTTTCCGGCGCGATTTTGCCTTTGTAATAATCTTCAATGGAAGGAACGCGTTCAGAAACAGTTTTTAATTTCACGGGGATGTTAAGAAAGCCTTTTGTAAAACCAGAAAGCCCCATTCCAATCATTCCAAGTTCAAAACAAGCGCTAAATCCATCGCGCGCTTTTTCCGCCAACTTGCCGTCTTTTTGAATCCAGCTCTCGCGGCGGGTTTTGAGATATGTCGCCTCAAGATTTTCTTTTGTCGTCGGCTTCCCTTCTTTTAAAAGTTGAATATATCCTTCGGCAAGCTGCGTCCCCGTTGTCCATGCCTCATCAACGCCAGAACCTTTTAACATATTTGTGCTACCTGAGCCTTCGCCGATGCGCGCAAAACCGTCGCCTACAATAAATGGCTCGCCGCGAATCCCCGCTTCTTGCAAACTCTTCGCGCCCCAGGATTTTAAAGCCGCGCCTTGCAAATGTTTCCACAAAACAGGATGCTGCATCCAGTGCTGAAAATAGCGATATGCCGTGCGGACAGGGTTATCAAGCCAAGACGGAATAAAAATTCCAAGCGACGCGACGCGATCAGGATATACATAAAGAAAACCAAAAATCTCGGGTTCCGGATAGCCGAATGTATGAATTACAGTCCCGGGCTGAAGCGTTGTGTTTTCCGGCAAATCAATTACCGCTTTCATGCCTAGCGCCCATTCTCGTTGATGATTTCCTTCAGGCAATCCAAATGTATTGTCTAATTTTTGCCCGACCGGACCGTATGGACCGTCGCCTACAACAGTAAAAGGCGCGTTAATATTCATACCCGGAGAAAACGATCCCGTAGGATTTCCATTTTTCTCAACTCCTTGATCAGCAAGTCTAACCCCCGCTACGCGATTAGAATCAAAAAGAGGTTCTTTTACGGGCATTCCCGGCCAAATTTGGACAAGTCCGGACCCCATCAAATTGGAACCAACCCATTGCGTAAACTGTCCCATGGATAAAATCCAACCACCATGCTTTGCCATAAAGGGAGGAATAAAAGGAAGTTTAAACGAATGGTCTTTAAACCAAGGAAGAATTCCGCCAAGAATTCGCAAAGTTCCATCTACTATTTTAAGAAGCCAAGAACGGCGGCTTGCGCCGACTGGGTCAAGCAGATAATAGACTTCTTCGTTCTTTACGGGAGTCGCGAGCGGAATTTGCGCTAACTCTTCAGAAGACAACGATTGTTTAATGCCCTTTGCTTCTGTAACTATTCCCGAAACACCAAAACCAATATCATCGGCGCGTTCATAACAAATTACTTGAAGAGGCATTCCTGGCGCAACCTTACTTTGAAAATGTTCAGCGGTGGGTTCTTTTTGAATTTCTTGAGTTAACTTGTGAAGAAATCCCGCGGTAGCCGGTCCAAAACCAACACAAACAACATCAACGTCAATTTTTTGTCGTTCAACTGTCATTTTTACCCCTTATGGTAAGAGTGTTTTTAAAAACAAATTGGATTCCGCAATAAAACAATTTGCAAAATGTCGCCCCTGTAAAATCAATAATTTTACAAGAAAAATTCGGCAGAGATTAACAAACGATGCCGCGAGAATACGCGGAGGCTTGATAATCTCTGTCGAATTTTTTATTCATCTAACTAACTTTCAAACAAAAACATCAGAAATGGCTATTAGCAAACCATCCTATAACGGATAATCCAACGCTTCAGGGATCATAACATTTGCAACAGACTCCGCGGCACGATCTTTTGAGAAACGAAGTCCGACAAGACTCGCTTCAGTCTTCGCTCGAAGTTCCGCGAATGCTTTGAGTTCAGCGTCTTTAGTAATATCTGTTCCAGCCGGCAAATATCCATAAATAAGATCAGCGCAAATTTTGCCGACCTCGCCAACGGCACGAGCCGCCTGAACACCGCTCAAATCTGAATAGAAATTAACAAAACCCTCAAGCCCTTCAGCAAGAGTAGGATTCTCCGGGCCCTTTGCTTCAAGTTCCAAAGTGTCCAAAATTAACTGACGCGTTCCAAGCAGCCACGCGATTGCATCAGTCAGCGGGAACATAACGCCCTGACGCGCTCCGCCATAAAGAGTCTTTCCGTTAGCGTCTTTATGCGACTGAAGATATTCAAATGACAATAGCCAAAGATCTATCGCGCTGGCAAGAGCAATCGCTCCGGTTTCCGGTTTGCTGCCGCCTATTTTTCGCAGGTCATTCGCCCAGCCTTTAAACTGCGCTAGGAAAATATCATTCGTCATCGTGCGGCTTAATTGCAAACGCTGCACGCATTCAGGACCTTCGTATGTTGCCTCAAGTTGCGCGTCCGACCACTTTTGAGTTAAAAACCCCGGGCAGTCTTCCGTGATGCCGTAACCGCCTACAAGACTGACGGCTTCGCGCATCATTGTTGCGCCGTATCCTGTATTCCAGAGTTTCCCAGCCGGACAATACACGTCAGCCAAGGACTCCCAGACAAGATACTGCGTCAAAAGATCGTTTTTGAGTTCTTCAAAACGCTTGGCATCGCGTTCGGCTTCTGGTTTTGCCAAAAGTTCGATATATTCCAACGCCTTTTTACGCGGTTCAGCAAGCGCTTTCGTTTGCGCTCTCACGCCTTTAATCCCTTGTTTTTCAAAGAGCTCATCTTTTTGGCGTTCCAAAACGTCAAACATGTCAAAAATTCTCGAACCTTCAAAGCCGAGCGCGGCACCCGCTTCGCCTGTCGCCCAAACGTCGACAAGTCTATGCGTTGGATCTTCTTTTTGCTGAATGCCCAAGTCGTAGCGGGATGTCCCTTGTGTTACAGACGCTCCTCCGCGATAACGGGTCCGTTGATAACGGATAACAGGCTCAATCGCCGAAAGAAGTTTCGCGGTAGTCATAATGCCAACCGTTACGCGAGTTCTGCGGAACACGGCTTCGATAACTTCGCTATTGTTAAAATTAGGAATAATTACGCCGTCTTTAATTGTGTATCCGCCGATAATGCGGCTTGCAGGAACACGCAAATTAAAAATCGGGTCGTGTGTGCTGGAAAGCTGGTGAACAAGTTTCAAAGTCGGCGCGCCGCGGTCATAAACTCCCTGGTCGCCTTCTTCTAAAATAATCATACAACTTGATTTAATACGCGGATCATCGGTGTCTACGGACGCTGTAACAAAATTCGCGTATCCCATATTGGTGATAAAACGGCCGCGTTTTTCAACCTGCAAAATAGGCTCCTTGCCTTCTTCCCATTCAGCAACGCGAAGTTTTCCCGACAACATACCCGCGTCCACGCCGACATATGGGAGAGGTTCCGTTAGAGCAAACGAACCGCGATATTTGGGAGCTTCGTTGTTAATTGGAACGCAGCCGCCCTTATATTGTAATTTTTGTTCTTTCGTGCCTTTTTCATGAATAGGCTCAAGAGCAAGATTGTTCGCGAGACTTGCCGTCGCCGCGCCCGCGTCAACCCAGCAAAGTTCAAAAGCAATCATGGCAAGAACAAGATTTTTGGGACCCTCTATGTATCCGCCTTCTTCCGGTTCCATAAACGCGGCTGTAATCCCCGCTTTATCAAACTCTCTTAACATTTCCTGTTTTTCTTTTGTCCATTCATGCGTGGCGCGCTGTTTATCAGCAACCATACGGGCAACAACGCTGCGGGCAACCGCGCGAGTTGATTGAATTACCATTTGAAGATCATAACGGTCAGAAAAACGCCACATAATTTGGCGAACCGCATCGGTAGGAAGAGTGCTCAGCAACGCTCTTTTTTCAGAATTAGTCGTGGTCATTAAATTGTTCCTTTCTTAATTGGTGTTACAGACAAAAAAATCCCCGCAAAACAAAAGGGATTTGGATAGGAAAGCCGATCCAAGAGTTAAAAAGTAGAGTGATATTATTCAAAAACAACTCTAGTTGCAAGAAAAAATAAGGGCAGTTTAAACGTTGTCTATGATTAACTTCAAAATCTCTAAAACATCGTGCTTATGCGCAACCGACAACATTCCAAACAGCCTAAAAATTTCAAGAAACACGTCCGCATTGCTGTCATCAATTACAAATTCAGCCTCTTCTTTTTGTTCTGCCGTTCTGCCAATTAGCACAGTGTCTGTCTTCAGTTTTGTTATTGGGAAACACAAATAAAGCATAGGCATAATCCCAACTGCATACTGCTTTTCTCTTGTAATTATTTCAACGACAATATCAAAATCTCCAAATTTATGAACTAGCAATGGATATTCGACACTAGATGTTTCAAAAGTAATTTCATTTAATAGAATTTTAACCGGATTTGTCCGCTTTATTTTGAGTTCGTTTTCCAAAAGATTAAAATCCTCACCAGCATTAACAAAATTTATCAATTTATTTATTTTTTGCTTATCGATTAAACCGTTCTTCGCTAAGTGAAAAACATACTCTGAAAGTTCATAAAGAGATTTCCGTTTACTATTCGCGCCAGTAAAAGTTAAGTCTTGCAAAGATGTTGTTTTCTTACCTTTTTCGATATCAGACAAAATTGCGTCATAACCAATTTGCCATTCGACATACATATCCTGAGAAAATGGCGTTTGACGAGTTGCGACAGAAAAACCATATTCATAAATCATTTTCCGTCTTTTAATTCTGACTTTGCCATTGGTTGTAACTAGTGGGATTTTAATTTTGTATTGGTAACTCATAGCAAAATTGTCCGCTTAAATAGCTTGTCAAAATAAATGTTAACTCTTTGTTTTGATAGTTGAATTTGGGCATCATCTATTTGGCTTGTTCCAAATATATCCGGATGCTTCGCACGCGATAAAATTTCAAAATCTTTTCTATAGACCTTAAATGCCTCATTATTAATAGGCACGTTTAGATTCCCCATATAGTAAGGCAGTCTTTCAGCATAGTCTTTAAAAATATCAACATATTGATAATATTCAAGTTTGCTAGACTTAACCTGAACAGCATTTGGAATATCTTCCTTAATGAATGTTCTGCTTCGTTTTAGTGCATTGATGTCTCGCATAGTATAAAAAAGAAAGCCCTTCCAATTCTGCCTTTTATATCTACTAGGATACTTATCCAAATAGTTATCAATATAATCAAATTGATTTAATGAAAATGTCAAACCTTCCAGAGTTTTAAAACTCCAAGCCTCAACATCCTTAAAGGTCATTCCATGTCCATCTTTTTTATAAATAGCAATAACTATTGGGAAACCAGTCATTTTGGAGACTTCAGAAAATTCTTGGCTTGAAAACACCAAAGTATCAAGCAATTTATAATTATTTAAAAATGGTTTGAGGCTATTAAAATTAGTTTTTTTGATTAAATAGGATAGCGGATGCAAAACCGCAACAAATTCGGGCTTTAATTTATTATAAGCAAGCAAAGACGACAAACCAATGTCTCGCGATTCAATGTCTTTATCAACAGGATACCTAGCCTCAGTTTTTATATCGCATTTAACATGCGAAGTTTTATCGTTATAAGGCGGATTCCCGACCAAAATAACTTTTGCATAATCGCTGATACCATAATTAATTCTATTAACTCGATGCAAAGCATTTTGTTTTAAAAAAGTAATTTCTGGGAAATTAGATTTTGCAGTTTCTAGCGCCATTAAATCAATATCTGCACCAACACATCTAACTTGGAGAGGCAAATCAACATTAAAAAAAGCTCCATATCCACAGCTTGGTTCTAATAAAACATCACAGCTTTCAAAAGCATTATATTTGTTTAGCAACTCGTACGTTTTAGAAACAAGTTTTTGCGGTGTATAGAAACTGCCTAAATTTGTCTTATCACTATAACTTAAATGCCTCGCTGTTTTATCTAATAAATTTTGCATATTAATTTTCTCAATATTATTGTTTTAAATAATATTAATATTATATATTTGCCAACACAGTTGTCTAGCCTTTATTACTTTCCCCAGCGGAACATCAACGCGCCAAGCGGCGGAATACTTATGTTCATTGAAAACGGTCTATATTGCCAAGCCGTCGACTCCGCGTGAACGCCGCCCAAATTCCCAATTCCGCAGCCTCCATATTCATTTCCTTGGGAATTTAAAATCTCTTTGTAATATCCCCAGCGCGGAACGCCCACTCGATAATTACGCAAAACCACGGGTGTCATATTAAATACAAAAATAAGCACGGATTTTCTGTCCCGAGACCAACGCAAGAAACTTATAACCGAATGGGCGCTATCCGAGTGGTCTATCCACTCAAAAAGCTCCGGCGAATCATCAGTTTCATAAAGCGCGGGATTCGCGCGGTAAATACGATTCAAATCTCTGACAAATTCACTGATAAGATGATGCGCGGGCGACTTTGTCAGGTGCCAATCAAGCGACTGCGCGTAATTCCATTCATTTCTCTGGGCGAAATCCGTCCCCATAAACAAAAGTTTTTTACCGGGAAAAGCAAACATATAACTTAAAAAAAGCCTGCTTCCAGAAAACTTCCGCCAATCGCTGCCGGGCATTTTTTCAAGCAAAGACCGTTTGCCATAAACAAGTTCATCATGCGAAATGGGCAAAATATAGTTCTCGGAAAACGCGTAGCCCGCTGAAAACGGGAAAACGTCTTGATGCCATTTACGATAAATCGGGTCTTTTGAAAAGTATTCAATTGTGTCGTGCATCCAGCCCATATTCCATTTCATGCTGAATCCAAGACCGCCAAGATGAACGGGCTTTGACACCGCGGGCCACGCCGTGGACTCTTCGGCAATAGTCAAAACTCCAGGATATTTTGCGTGAACAACTCGGTTTAGACGCTTCAGAAACTCTATCGCTTCAAGATTTTCTCTGCCGCCGTATTTGTTCGCTTCCCATTCGCCGTCTTTCCTCGAATAATTTAGATAAAGCATGCAGGACACCGCGTCCACTCTGAGTCCGTCGACGTGATATTTGTCCAGCCAGAACAGCGCGTTAGAAATAAGAAAATTATCAACCTCGCGGCGCCCAAAATCGAACACCAAAGTTCCCCATTCTTTTTGCTCGGCGCGCCGCCAATTCGGAGACGAATAAATCGGCGTTCCGTCAAAATCAAAAAGCCCGTGTCCATCGCGGGGAAAATGCGCCGGCACCCAATCCAAAATCACGCCTATTCCGTGCTGATGGCAATAATCCACAAAATACATCAAATCTTCTGGCGAACCATAACGCTTCGTAGGCGCGTAATAATTGATGACTTGATAACCCCAAGATTCATCCAACGGATACTCCATAACAGGCATCAGTTCTATATGCGTGTAGCCCATGTATTGAACATATTCAACTAGTTGGCGCGCGAGATCTCGATAGTTCAAAAATCCCCAGCCGTTTTCGCCGTCTCGTTTCCACGACCCCAAATGGACCTCATAAATCGATATTGGCGAAGTTTGCGTTTTTTTATTGTTTCGTTCTTCAAGCCACTCGCGATCGTTCCATTTATATTTGGCGAGAGAAGAAACTACGGCAGCGGTTTTTGGACGCAGTTCGGTTTCAAACGCGTAAGGATCCGTTTTAAACAAGACGGCATCGGTTTCTTTAGAACGAATCGCAAACTTATAAAGCGCGCCATCCCGAAGTTTTGGAATAAAAATAACCCACATGCCAGAAAATGGAATTTGCGACATCAAATGTTTCTCTGCGTTCCATTTATTAAAATCGCCGACAACTGAAACCGATTTCGCGTTCGGCGCCCATACGGTAAAAAGCACGCCCTTTTCGCCTTTTATCACGACAGGGTGCGCGCCCATTTTTTCATAACTTCTATAGTGACTTCCTTCATTCAAAAGATAGAGGTCATAATCGCTGATAGAAACGGGAAATGACGCGGACTTTTTATTTTTTATTCTTGCCGCGCGCAAAGGTTTAGAAACCGTAATGCTTTTTCGTTTCGCTGATTTTATTTTTCTTGTTTTTATTTTTTTTCGGTTTTTATAATTCATGTTAACTCATATTGGTTATGGATGAGGTGTAATAGCAACATTTGTTATATTCGATTTTTTAGGACCATAACATCAAAAAAGTTTGCAAGCAGCCGGCGTATTATTTTGCGCGTATGCCTCAAAAACTTTCTGGGTTAAATTAAATGGATTAGATATAGAACTATACGCATGTGTATTTAATAACGGATGTTTGGGATTAACAGGATTATGTCCTAAAATCTCTGTAAAAGATGAATCTTTGATTATATTATTTTCTTCCATAATAGTTTCTCCTCTCTATCGCAGAAAACTCTACCGTAAGTGGGCGTTGTATACAAGTGGGCTTTCCTCACGCGCGATTAACGCAACAAATCACTCAGGTATGGCGCTGGGAAGCCCGCCTGCGCCATGCGGTAAGATTCCTTTTTTTATGTAAACAGCGCGCACAAGCTGCCTCATATCAGGCAATTTTTTTATAAACACAAATGCCGCTATTAAACTTAAAGATGTGCAAATAAAAAGCGTCAAGGGAGCGCCAATTTTCGTGGCAATCCAGCCCGACATTAAACTGCCAAACGGCATAGAACCAAAAAACGACAATGTATAAAGTCCCATTAAGCGTCCGCGTTTATTTTCGTCAACAATTGTTTGCAAAACGGTGTTGCAAGCAGCCATGTTGCACATAATCGCAAAACCTCCTATCATCAAAAAAACAGTGGCGGCGGACAACGACTTTAAAAATGCGAAACTCATCACCGCCAAACTATAAAGCGCGGCACTCCAGCCAATCATTTTTATAAGTCCCAAAACATTTTTTCGCGCGGCTAAAAAAAGAGCGCCCAATAACGCCCCAAATCCAAAAACTCCCATCAAAAATCCCAAAGTCTGCGGTCCTCCCCCAAAAATATCCCGCGCGTAAACCGGCATCAAAACTTGAAGCGGAATTCCAAAAAGACTGACAATCCCAAGCAGCGTTAAAATTCGTCGTATGGGCAAAGAATTATAGGCATATTTTACGCCTTCTTTAAGTTCATCAATAATATGTTTAGGTTCACTTGTAGGGTTTCGTTTTATATTTAAAATTTTTATACAAATAAGCACTGGAATATAAGACGCGGCGTTTATCATAAAACAAATCTTTTCGCCCGCCGCCACTATTAAGAATCCGGCAATCGCGGGACCGGCAAGCCGCGCGGCATTAAACATGGAAGATGAAAGCGCTATTGCGTTTCCCAAGTCCGCGCGGTTATCCAGCATATCAATCGTCAGCGATTGTCTATTGGGAATATCAAAAGCAAACAAAATCCCAAGCCATGTCCCCAGCACCATAATGTGCCAAACTTCGATCAAATCAAATGAAACAAGGATGCTGAGAATTGTTGCCTGCACCATAAACAGCGCCTGCGTAATGAAGAGAATTTTTTTCCGGTCGAATCGGTCGGCTAAAACGCCGCCAAACGAGGTAAGAAAAGCCGAAGGCACTTGTTCCAAAAAGCTCGCAATTCCCAAGAGAAACGGTGATCCGGTTAAGCGATAAATAAGCCAACTGATTGCGGTTTGCTGCATCCAAGTCCCAACAAGCGAAGCGCTTTGCCCACAAAAAAATATACGGTAATTTCGGTTGCGAAGGGCTCTGAAAATCTGTGGTGAATTAAAATGCATTTTCATTTTATTATTCGTAGCGCAGCGCGCGAATAGGATCAAGCATTGCCGCTTGTTTGGCGGGCCAAAGTCCAAAAACAATACCAACTCCGGCTGAAAAAGCGAACGCTAAAATAAGCGAGGTGGGAGTAATGATCATTTTCCAATTGGCAAAAGTCGCGATTGTCCACGATATTCCTGACGCGAGAAAAATTCCGGCGAGTCCTCCCACGAAGGTTACCAAAACAGCTTCTACTAAAAACTGCGTCAATATATCGTCAGGCGTTGCCCCAAGAGCTTTGCGGAGTCCAATTTCGCGAGTACGTTCTTTTACCGACACAAGCATAATGTTCATAATTCCGATGCCGCCGACAACAAGCGAAATCGCCGCGACGCTGCCGAGCAAAACCGAAAAAGTTCTCGTGGTATTTTGAATCGCCGCTTGAAGATCCGCCATATTACGGATAAAAAAACTATCGTATTTATCGGGCGTAAGGCGATGCCTTCGGATAATAAGTTGATTTATTTCTTCTTGAGCTTCCGACATTTTGTCAAGCGACACCACTTCAACGTCTATTTGATCCACATACTCTTTTCCAAGCAGTCTCCGCATTGCCGTCATAAGCGGAATCAGCACGACATCGTCTTCATCTTGAAAACCGCTTGAGCCAAGCGAAGGTAAAACACCAAGAATTTGAAAACTTACGCGGTTAATGCGAATGGTTCTGCCAACCGGGTCTTCGCTTCCAAAAAGGTTATCCTTTACTGTCTTGCCAATCAACGCCACGCGCTGGCGGCTTTGGTTTTCGTCATTGGTAAAAAACCGTCCAGACACAGGTTCTTGATTTTTCATGGAAGCGTATTCAGGCACAACGCCCATTACGCGGCTGCTCCAATTTTTATCGCCAAACACAAGCTGCGCGCTGCCGCGGACTTGCGGCGAGACCTTGCTGACTGTTAAAATCTGCGTCATAGCTTTTGCGTCTTCCACAGTAAATCTTGTCGCGGTTGACGCGTCGACGCTCGCGCCTCTAACTTTTATCGAGCCGGGACGAATTATCAAAAGATTAGAACCCATTTTAGATAAATCTTCTCTGATAGACTCTCCCGCTCCTCGCCCAAGCGCGAGCATAGTAATAACGCAAGCCACGCCGATTAAAACCCCAAGCATTGAAAGGGCGGAACGAAGTTTATTGTTCAGCAGCACTCGTGAAGCCTGCCTAAAATGTTCTTTTAATTCTCCGATGCTGTATTTTTTCCTTGAAGATGTCCCATGGTTAAATTCTGGAATTTCTAAATCTTTTTTTTCAAAACTTTGTATTTTTTCATCGCTCACAATTCGTCCATCGCTCATACGAATCACGCGCTCCGCCTGCGCGGCAAGATTTTCATCGTGCGTTACAAGCGCGATAGTCATCCCCTGTCTATGCAAATCTCTAAAAATTTCCATTATTTCTTTTCCCGCTTTTGAATCAAGATTTCCTGTCGGTTCATCCGCCAAAATCATATATGGATTATTTGCAAGAGCGCGGGCAATTGCGACGCGTTGCTGCTGCCCGCCGGAAAGCTCATTTGGGCGGTGATTGATTCGTTCTCCTAGTCCTACTTTTTTTAGAAGTTCTCGCGGAATGTCTAAATTTTCTTTTCGACTTTCGGAGTAAAGAAGCGGAAGGGCTACATTTTCAGCCGCGCTGGAACGCGACATTAAATTGAATTGTTGAAAAACAAATCCAATGGCACGATTCCGCAAAAACGCGTATTCTTCCTCTCTAAGACCCGCAGTTTCCTTGCCAAGAAGCCTGAAATGTCCAGTGTCTGGAGAATCGAGAAATCCTAAGAGGTGCATAAGCGTGGATTTGCCGGAACCGGAAGGGCCCATTATTGCGACAAAATCGCCTTTTTCTATCGACAAAGAAATATCTTGAAGCGCGCGAACTTCAACATCGCCAATTTTATAAATCTTTGAAATATGTTCAGCTTCAAGAAGTTTCATATTAAGATTTTTTTGTTCCTGAAGATGACGGCTTTGACGGACGAAAAATATTTGCCGAGCTTTGTTTTTCGGTTTTACGGACAATAGCTATTTTCTCGTCTTCGCTTAACCCCTTCGTTATAATTGTCATGCTTCCATCTGTATCGCCAAGCTCCACAGCAATAGGCGTTAATTTTTTCTTATCGTTTTTTTGATAAATGGCAAAGGAACTTTCAAACGGCCGTGCGAGTTCTTTAGGCCAATCCATAATAGCTTCCGACGGCGCGAGTAAAACATCCTTCGCCTCTTTCACAATAAATGTTACATTCGCAGTCATACCGCTCCTAAACGAATCAGGAACTTCTTCAGGCAACACATCAACTTTATAAACATTTACATTGTTTTCCAGCGTGCTTTCAAAGGTGATGTGATCTACCTTTCCTTCAAATGTTTCATTACGATACGCATCCAAGCGAATCTCCGCTCGTTGCCCTATTTTAATTAATGAAAGGTCTGTTTCATCTACTAACCCCTCAACAATCAACCTGTCGGAAACTACCACAACGGCATCCGTAGTCGATACTGTTTGACCCGGCTCAACGGAACGGACAATAACCATTCCATCAAGCGGCGACAGCAAAGGCGCCGGCTTATACGCTTCTTCCCATCTTTTTAATGTCTCAGGACTCTCACCGCGAGCCGCGTCAAGAAGCACCGCGCGCTCGACTGAACTCATATAAGCAAGAATCTGTCCACGATTTACCATCTCGCCTTCTCGGACAAGAATATCTTCTATACGTCCTGCTATCGGCGCTTTGACTTCAACGCGGTTGTAAGGTTTAACCGTTCCCGTCGCCGTAACGCTTAGCCACAAATCTCCGCGCGTAATTTTATCCATTCTTATTAGTTCTAAACCGTCAGACGATTTTCCGCATGAAGAAAATCCTTGCATCGCTCCGATTAAAATTACTATTAAAATTATCCATTTCAAAAATCCACGTTTTTTATTTTTTTGATTGTTCATAATCATCCTCTAAAGTCACGCCGCGGACTTTGTCCCAATTGGCTTGTTGTTGAAATACATTCGCAAGACTTTCGACATAATCTTTTTCCGCGCTGACGCTTTCCTGTTCCGCCGTGTCAAAATCGGTAAAATTAACAAGCCCGCTCGAATATTCAGCGCGAATAATTTCAGCGCGTTTACGGCTCGCCTCTAAAAACTTCTTTTTAACTTCGACATATTCCATAGCGTCCACATACTTTGTCCATATCTCTGCTAACGACGCGACCGCCTCATCACGCGCGCTTTTCGCCGTCCGTTCCGCCGCTTCATAATCCGCCTTCGCTTTACGTATTGCCGCGACATTCTTTCCGCCTTCAAAGAACGGTATGGAAACAGAAACTCCAAGAGATCCCGAATCACGCAGATTTGACGAGCGATCGCCTGAGTATCCGTAATTATATGTTCCGTCCACCTGCGGCAATACCGAAGATTGCGCTGAAACCATATCGGCTTTAGCCGCTTCCGCGAGTTTAATTAATCGATTAACGCCAAAATTCGCTTCCGCGAGTTCTACATAATTTGGAGTTTCCGCTCGAAGTTCTTCTATCATTTTTTCAAGGTCATCACCGATAGTAAGCGGTAAAACAAATTCCCCGCCGCTTTCTCGCGATAAACGAAGCGATTCACTTTCGATTTGTCTTTGAGTCTGCCCCACATCATAAACCGCCTGACTTGCCGCAGCTTCTGCCCGCAGCGACGAGCCTAAATTTTCACGCCCCGCACCGTAACGGAGTCTGACAAGTTCCGCATTCTGTTTCCTGCGCTCTTCAATTTGTTTATTGGTAGCGAGAAGTCTTTCATAACGAATTAATTCCACATATGAAGAACGCAGTCTATATCGAACCTCTGAACTTATCGTCTGATATTGCCATTGAAGAGCTTCAAGTTGTCTGCCCGCTTTAATCCATTTTCCGGTAATATCTCCGCCGTGGAAAATAGGCTGTGTGGCCTTTATGTTAAGCGCGAGGCTATCGCCTGTTTTACTGGTGTTTGTTGAGCGTCCAACGTTTTTTTGAACTTCGCCTTGAACCAAAGGAAGATAATCGCCGAACGCGCTATCTTTGTTTCTCTCGCCGGATGTAATTTGAAAACGGGCCTCTTGAAGATCCGGGTTTTGACTAAGCGTTTGCCTGACAAGTCCGTCCCAAGTAAGAATTTTCGCGTCATTACTTTTTGAGATTTTCAATTGAGGCAAAGAGACGGCAAGACAACCCGACAATAAAAACACGGTTGCCAAAATAAACGCGTTAGAAATTTTTTTTCGATACGAAGTTTTTCTGTTTTTCATAAGAGGCAAATCATACCAAAACTTTATGATGTTTAATACAGGAAGGAATCGACATTTTTTTATTTTTATATCGTTTTATTTTCCCGCTTTTTCTATTTCTTTTAAAAACCCGGTTTCATCCCAAACGGTAACGCCAAGCGACTGCGCCTTTGCGAGTTTTGAACCAGCTCCAGCTCCGGCTATCACAAGATTGGTTTTTTTACTAACCGAGCCTGAAGGATGCGCGCCAAGTTTTCTGAGCAACGCCTCAGCCGCGGAGCGTTCCATTTTTTCCAGCGTTCCCGTGAGAACAACCGTTTTATTTTTAAAAAAATTATCTTCCACAGGAGAAACGACTTTATTTGTTTCAACGCCCGCGCCTTTCAATTTTTCGATTAGTTTTTTAGTGCTTTTATGAGTAAAAAAACTCGCAAGAGACCGCGCCGTAACAGGTCCCAATTCTCGTATGTTTTCAAGTTCATTCACCGTGGCAAGCGATAGCGACTCAAGTGATTTAAAATGATTCGCCAAAATAAACGCCGTATGAATTCCAACATCCGGAATGCCAAGGCCATGGATAAGATTCGAAAGCATTCTGTGCTTGCTTTGCTCAATCCCCCGAACAAGATTACTAGCGGATTTTTCGCCCATTCTTTCAAGTTTTTCAATGTCCGCCGCGCGCAATGTATAAATATCGGCAAGGTCTTTCACAAGTCCCTTTTCGACCAGCTGATGAATTATCGCAAAACCTAGATTTTCAATGTCCATCGCTTCACGCGAAGCGTAATGCTTAACGGCGGCTCTAAGTTTAGCCGCGCAAAGTGGGTTAAGACATTTTATCGCGACTTCACCGTCCGAATTTTTTGCTTCCTCGCCGCATACGGGGCAGCGATCGGGGAAAACAAATTCCGCCAAAGCATTCGGGCGATTTTCCTTTCTAACCAAAATTACTTTAGGAATGATTTCTCCGCTCTTTTCTATAACAACAGTATCGCCCACTCTCGCGTCAAGGCGTTTTATTTCGTCTCGGTTATGCAGACTTGCGCGCGAAACTGTAGTCCCCGCGAGCCGCACAGACTTTAAAATCGCTACCGGCGTCAAAACCCCCGTCCTGCCAACTTGAACTTTTATATCTAAAAGTTTCGTCTCTACTTGTTCGGCGGCGTATTTATAGGCTATTCCCCAGCGCGGCGACTTTGTTGTTGTCCCCAATATTTTTTGTTGTTCAAAATCATTTACTTTGACAACCGCGCCGTCAATATCGTATTCAATTAAATCTCGTTTTTTTTCGATGTCGTCTATTATTTCAAAAATCCCGTCAATTGAATTTGCCTCTTTAGCGTTCTCAATTACTTTAAATCCAAACGCCTTAGCCCGCGCCATCGCCGCGCTTTGACTTTGAGGAGAATCCTCTCCAACATATCTCGCGAGACCGTGAACGAACATACTCAATTTTCTTTTCGCCACAGCCTTAGAATCTAAAAGTTTAAGACTTCCTGCGCACGCGTTTCTTGAATTTGCAAACAAATCTTCTCCGAGCATTTCTTTTTCTTTATTGATCAAACTGAATTGTTTTCGCGATATATATACCTCGCCACGAACTTCCAAAATATCCGGTGCTTTACCTTTAAATAATTTTCTATTCACTTTCAGCCTGAGCGGAATATCCGCTATTGTTTTTATATTTTCCGTAACGTCATCGCCGGATTTTCCATCGCCGCGCGTTGCTCCCAAAACTAAAACTCCTTTTTCATAAACAAGAGATATGGAAACACCGTCAATTTTTTCTTCTACAAAAAAGGTTGGCGCTTCGCCCGCCAAGCCTTTCAAAACCCGCGCGTTAAAGTTAATCAATTCTTCTCTTGAATAAGTATTTTCCAAAGACAACATCGGAACGGAATGCTGTATTGTCTTAAACGATTTCAATGGCTCTCCGCCAACGCGGCAAGACGGCGAATCTATCGTCCGAAACTCTGGGGACTTCGTTTCCAAGTCAATAAGCCGTCTCATTAATTTGTCATATTCGCGGTCAGAAATTTCAGGGTTTGCGTCAGTATAATAAAGACGGTTATGGCGTTCTAAAACCGCGCGCAAATTTTCAATTTCTGTTTCCGCTTGTTTTTTATTCATATCGTTTTTCTAAACTCTATTCCAAAATCTCTAAAATGATTTTCCGCGCAGCTCCATTCGACATCAAAATCTCTGATGTGATATTTTAATGAGGAGCAGCGTATCGCGGATAAAAATTCAAGTAAAGTTTCCTCTTCCCCTTCGGCAACAACTTCAACCCTCCCATCCTCTAAATTTCTAACAAAACCGCTTATGGCAAACTTTGCGGCTACACGCACAGTCGTCATTCTAAAGCCAACGCCTTGAACATGCCCGGCAAAAACAGCGCGCATTTTTTTCTTATTTTCCACCTTCGTCCACCTCCAACAATTGATTGCGGATATGATAAGCGACAATTCCAAACGCGACAGAAACGTTTAACGAGTTTTTCAGTCCCGACATTTCAATTTCTACGGTTTCATCGCAGAGTTTCACCAACTCATCAGACACACCCGAGACTTCATTGCCCAGCACAAGACAAACCGCTCCCGTCGGTTTGTAGTCTTGATAAGGGATACTATTGTCGAGTTGTTCTAAAAAAACAATTCTGTAGCCGAGAGATTTAAGTTCCGTCAGAAGCTCCGCTGCGTTTTTGCGATATTCCCAAGTGATTTTTTTCTCGGCTCCAAGCGCAGTTTTAGAAATTTGGTTATCAGGCGGACAGCCCGTAATTCCGCACAGGTAGAGTTTTTCCAGCCCCGCTCCATCGGCTGTTCGGAAAACAGAACCCACATTATAGAGGCTGCGAATATTATTTAGGACGGCACAAAATGGAAGGCAGCGTTCATTTTCTTGCGTTCTTTTTTGCCGAACAAGAAGTTCTTCATGACTTAGTTTACGCATAACAAATTATTTTTTGTTATCCCAAACATAATATCTTCTGTATCCCCAGTGATAAACGCTTTCAGGAATTTTTCTCAAAAACCAAACTACAACTCTCCACCAACCCGGCACATAAGCGACCCGCTTCCTTTTTTGAATCACTTTATAAATTTTTTCAGCGGCAATTTCGGGCGAGATAATTCCGACAAGCCCTTTTCTTCCATGCAACAATTTTGTATTAACAAACCCCGGTCTTATGTCTATAACTTTGACATCCGTCAGTGAAAACTTTTGCCGCAATCCTTCCATATAATTTGAAACAAATGCCTTTGAGGCGTTGTAAGACGGCGAACGGCCGCTGCCTCTGTGCGATGCAACTGACGAAATTCCTACGATACAACCTGTCTTTTTTTTAAAAAAATATTCCACTGCAACATTTATCATTGCCGCAAAACCCATCGCATTTACTTTTATCATTTCCTCTTCGCCCGCCCAAGCAAGCGTTTCGTTTTGGACTAGGACTCCCGCGTTTATAATTATCAAATCAACCCCGGCCAGCACCATAATCAAGTTCCTAAGTTCATGCATTGCTTCTCCGACGTCACGGACATCTATTACGCGGACAACAGTTTCGCCTTGAATTTCGTTTTGAAGCGCGCCAAGCGTTTCTTGATTACGCCCAGCGATTCCGACCACATAGCCTTCCGTAGAAAGTTTTTTTGCGATTGCGCGGCCGATACCGCTTCCCGCACCAATCACTATTGCTTTTTTAGGCGAGGTGTTTAGATTTGTCATTTGTTTATGGATAAAAATTTTTCAATGGAACGGTCGAAGGTTTTTTCAACAGATTGGGGGAAATAACAGGCGGGTAGTTGTTTACGACTTCTATGATACGCTACGCATTCACAACAAATGCCTTTCCGCGGGCAAGGTTCGTAGGAACAATTACAAAAACTTTTATTTTTAGTGCTTTTGCATTCCATTTTAGGCTCTCTCTATTTCGCTTTCTCGTTAAAAACTTTCACGGCATGTCTTATTCCGTAAATTCCGTGATTCCGTTTCGTTGAATTCTTTTAGTTAAGAAGTCATCTCGCGCGTAGCAGCAGGATCTAGATTCTGTGACGTTAAAAAACAACGCACAGAATAACTATTCAAAAAATCTTCAATGTATAACCGTTTCACTATTATCACGAGAAGATTACCATCAGTCGCACACCTACTCTTCGCTTCGGACGCTGCCCCCTTTTTTTGTTTACCTTTCAGGAAGCCTTCGACTTTTACAAATCACAGAAAAGTGGTCGGGGCGATTGGATTCGAACCAACGGCCTCTCGGTCCCGAACCGAGCGCACTACCAAGCTGTGCTACGCCCCGAATATTTTTTATGAAGGTTGGAAGTATATCAAATTTCAATTTTTCATTGGATAAAAATATCCATCAATTTTCAAGTGAATTAGGCTCTTCCTCAGCCTCTAATTTCACGTTATATTTAATCCCTAATCTTTCTAGTTTAATAGCAGATTTAACAATGCCTTGCCCACCGGTTAGCTTCGTATTTGCTTTTTCATACGCTTTTTGCACTTCCCCTAACTTACTTCCAACATCTTCCATAGCATCAACAAAGCCTTCAACTCGGCTGTGCATTTCCTCACCCGTCTTAATGATTGCCTCCATATTTTTGCTTGTCTTGTCTATGCTCCACAAATTGTCCACGACTTTCAAAATTGGGAAAAGCGAAGATGCTGTCGCGATAGCAATTTTTCTCGCCGCAGCAAACTCAAACAAATCAGGAGATGCTTCAAGCGCCGCAAAATACGCATACTCTATTGGGATAAACATAATGACAAAATCCGGACTCCGCCCATTCACCTTTTTGCTTTTTTGATATTCCTTAGACGTCAGCCCTTTTATATGATTTTTTATATCTTCAACTAGCGCGTTTAAATATTTATTTTTTTCATCAATATCAGCTCCATTAACCCAAGCTGAATAATTCACAAGCGACATTTTGGAATCGATTATAACTTTTCTATCGTCCGGCAAAGACACGACACAATCAAGTATCACCTTCTCTGAATCTTCGCTTTTATCCGCAAATTGCAGCTCGTAATTCACCCCTTTTTGAAGCCCCGCCATTTGCAGCACGCGCTCAAGCAGCACTTCGCCCCAATTCCCTTGCATTTTTTTATTTTGCAAGGCATTGGTTAATTCGTTTGCTTCTTTAGACAAATTTTGATTCAAATTTTTCAAATCGTGAAACGCCAACTCAAACGAGCGGTTTTTTTCCATTTGTTCTTTGTGAAGTCTCTCTATTGTTTCTTTATAAACATTCATCTTTTCTTTTAAAGGATCAATCAACCCCGACATTTCTTTTTGGTTTACATCCTTAAAGTCCTTGGAATGTTCTCGAACAATATCTGCGGCAATTGCTTTAAATGTATCAGCGGCGTTTGAGATAATCGCTTCGTTTTCGCGTTTAAGCTGCTCCCGCTGTTGGATAAGACTATCTTTATCTTTTTGAAGCGCTGTTTTCTCGACTTCGTATTGCGTTATTTTTCGCTGAAATTCGTTTGCTCCTTGCAAAATACCATTTTTTTTACCTAATAAAAATCCTGCCGCGCAGCCCAAAACCGCCAAAATAACTAGAATGATTTCCATAAATTTTTCTCCCGCGTTTAAGCTTTTATATTAATTAATTATTCAGCAAAAGCCGCTTCGTCAGAAATAATTTCTTGTGAATGCGAAGAAGAAGCTGAGGATAAATTTTTTCTGGCTCTGAAACCTTGCGTTAAAAGCGCCGCTTCCATCACCTCTTTAAACACAGGCGCGGCAACAGTTCCGCCGTAATAGGACGGATGCGGATCGTCCAAGACAACAACCATCGCGTATTGAGGGTTATCAGCGGGAACAAACCCAATAAAAGAAGACATAAAATTGCTATGTGAATAACCTTTACCGTTAGGCAAAACCTTTTGAGCAGTTCCCGTTTTTCCGCCGACAGAAACATTTTCAATTTTCGCGCGAGTTCCTGTCCCCCGCTCAACCACTTCTGTCAAAATATCACGCATAGTTTTGGCGACTTCAGGCTTTATGACGCGCCTTTTTGTTATCGGTTTTTTCTTCTTTATAACAACGCCGGAAGCATCTCGTATTTCCGAAATAATATACGGCTGCATCAACACGCCGTCATTTGCTATCACGGACATTGCCGTTACCATCTGTAGCGCCGTTACCGTAACCTCTTGTCCCATGGGAATATTGTAAGGTGATGTTTTCGACCATTGGGCGACGGGCCGCGTAAATCCAGAAACCTCGCCGGGCAAATCCACACCCGTAATTTTTCCGAAACCAAAACTTTGAACATAACTTTGAAATTTGTCGCTTCCCATTTTTAAGGCGATTTTCACAGTCCCAATGTTGCTTGATTTAATCATAACCTCGCTCATCGGTATCGTCCCATACGGGTGCACATCGCGAAGAGTTTTTACGCCATAATTCCATTTTCCTTTTTCGCAATTAAAATTCGTATCGGGAGTTACAACTCCGTCATTCAACGCGCCTGAGCCCGCAACAATTTTAAACACAGAACCAGGCTCATACGTATCTGTTACTGAACGGTTGCGTTTAGAATCAGCGGTCGCTTTGGCATAATAATTTGGATCAAAGCCCGGCTGATTCGCCATAGCCAAAATCTCTCCCGTTTTCGGATTCAAAACAATAGCCCACGCGCCCTTCGCGTTCCATTGTTTATACGCCGCTTCAAGAGCCTTTTCCGTCAAGTATTGCAAATGCTGGTCTATGGTGAGCACTATGCGATTTCCGTCTATGGCCGGAAGACTTTTCATTTCAAAGGCTTTAATTTCTCTGCCGAGTGCGTCCCGCTGCGTTATCCGCTGACCGGATTTTCCGCAAAGTTCACCATTGAGCGACCGCTCCAAACCATCCAAGCCTTCGTTATCAACATTAGAAAATCCCAAGACCTGCGAAAGCATCGTCCCTTGCGGATAAAACCGTTTGTATTCTTCCATAATTCCAAACTCCGAACTCTTGAGCGCTTTAATTTTGTCAGCCTCTTCTATGGTTACGTGCCTCTTTAACCATACGAAAGCTTTATCGCGTTTGAGACGCTCCTTTGCCCAATCAATTTCTAATCCTAAAATTTTTGAAATTTCTTTGGCAAGAGTGTCGACCTCATCGCTAGGAATAATTCGAGGCACCGCGTAAATTGAAGGAACTTTTAAATTGGTAACAAATTCTTTTCCATTGCGGTCGGTAATAGAACCTCGAAGCGGCGGGATATCGATACGAACAATATGCTGGCTATTGGCTCGTTTTAAAAGTGATTGGCGGCGAATGCAGGTAAGTTGAACAAACTGATAAATGATTAGGCTAAAGAGGAGAAAAATCACGCCGTATACAACCCAAAATCGCTTGAGAGGAAGCGGCGTTCGCATTTTTAAGAAATCGAATCAGTTTTAGCAGCCTGCGCGGTTTGAATCCATTTACCAAAGAAATTCATAATTTCAGATGAAAAAGACCGCGTTGTTTTTTCAAGCACTGCGGCAGAAATAACACGGTCGGCAATAGCCGGAACTTCAACCACCTGAACTTTATTGGGCAAAGTCAAGCCCATATCGTAGTGTTTCATTTTTTCTTCAAGAAGGCGGGGGGCCCTCAACTGCTCTATTTTGTAAGCAAACTTTCTGAGAATCTCTTGTTTCTGCTCCAAAGACTTTTTATTCTTATCAATATCAAGGGAAACGATTACGCTGCCCAATTGAAAATGGACATAGAAAATCACCAAAAAAGCGACTGCCGCAATTGCAAGTAAACTTTTTACGCTGCCTTTCATAATATCCTCTCAATCACGCGCAACTTCGCGCTTCTTGATCTAGGGTTGCTTAATATTTCCGTTCGTTCCGCGACAATAGGTTTCTTGAAAACAAGCCGTCCCTTTCCCTGCGCGTTCCATTCTTTAAATTTATTTTTTACAATTCTGTCCTCAAGAGAATGAAACGTAATAATTCCAAGCCGTCCATGTGGCAAAAGCAAATCAAACGCTCCCGCCATTCCTTCTTTCAGCGCTTCCAATTCGTCGTTTACAGCGATACGAATTGCCTGAAAAACTTTTGTGAATGGATTCCGTCTCGCCCACGCGGGACGTTTTCCTTTTTCAAATCTAAGGTGTTCCGGCAACGCCTCTTGTAAAATCTCATTTAAATCCGAAACCGTATTAAAACTTTTGCCATTTCGTCTGGCTTCGACTATCACATGAGCAAATCTTCGTGAGTGGCGCTCCTCACCGTAATAATAAAAAAGGTCGGCAAGCTCAGTTTCTGTCATGCTTTCAAGAATTTCAGACGCTCTTGAACCTTTTTCCGTGTCCATCCGCATATCCAACAAACCGTTTGAATCAAAGCTAAACCCACGATTTTCATCAGCCAATTGTTCTGAAGAAATCCCAATGTCAAGAAGCACCGCGTCAAAACCCGCTATTTGAAAATTCTGAAAAACTTCTCCGACATTCCTGAAGTTTTCGTGAACAAGTCTGACGCGTGAGTCATTCGCGAAAAGTGGTTTGCATCTTTCTATCGCGGCAGAATCTTGGTCAAAGGAAAATAATTTTCCGTTCTCGCCTATTTGCGAAAGCATAGCCTCCGAATGTCCGCCGCTACCAAGCGTTCCGTCCATCACAATCGCGCCCGGTCGAATACTCAATGCCGCAAGAACTTCTTTTAAAAGAACAGGATTATGCCGCAAAGCTGGAAATCGCTTCTTCTTTCGTTGAATAACTTTCCATCAGACCGTTTACTCCAATCATTCGAAAAGCCTTTTCAACCTCAGGCCGAAGATTGCAAAGTTTGATGTCTCCTTTTTGTTCACGGACGCGGCGAAGACGTTCGACAAGAATTCCAACTCCGGCAAGCTCCACTCTTCTCGCTTCCTGCAAATCAAGCAAAAGACATTTGTGGTTTTTGTTGAGAAGCCTATTCATACGGTCCTTCATCTTGATCATGCTAAAAGCGTCCAGGTCTCCGTTAAATTTAAGGACATCTACATTCCGTTTTGTTTTTGAATAAAGCATATCAAGCTCTCCTTTGTATTATTTAAAAGCAAGTTTTTCCGCAAGTTCTTCAAATTTTTGTTCATTAGCATTAAAAAAGTTTTGCCATTTCTCTTTCGCCCAAATTTCTATGCGGTTTGAAACTCCGACAAAAACAACATCGGATTTAATTTCCACGCGAGTTTTTAATTTTTCTGGAATCAAGATTCTTCCCTGTTTATCGCAATCGACTTCGTAGGCGCTGCCAAAAAAACGGCGGTTAAACGCGCGCGCTTCGACAGATGTAAAAGACAAATCACGAAATTTTTTCTCTTCAGCTTTCCATTGCTCTTCGGTGAAAACAAACAAGCACTTGTCCAACCCTTCCGTAATAAAAAATCTCTCGACAAAACGGTCTTTAAAAATTTCACGGAATTTAGACGGAATCATCACACGATTTTTTACGTCAACCACGTGTTCAAATTCACCGTAAAACATTTTCTTGAGCTCTCCTTTATATCCACCACTTATTACCACTTATTACCACTTTATTAACGGCGGAAGTATATTCATTCTTAAATGGCGTGTCAAAACATTTTTTTTAGGGATTTTAAAAACAAGGAGGCTTTTTAGAGACAGAGTACGGGAAGGTGAAAACACGCAAAAAATCTTGTGGGGCAAAACTAGGAAAAACGACTTAGGGAAGGAAAAACTTTAATCTTCGATATAAAGAATTCTAGAACAGTTTTCACAAACAGTAATTTCCACGCCAATTTTTATTTCGTTAATTAGTTGAGGGCGGAGTTGCAGCTGGCAAGCCAAACAAACACCATTCACTACGCGTGCGAGCGCTCGCCCTTCTTTTTTTTCCGCAATCCTGTTGTAGAGGTCTTTAATTTCTGGAGGAAGAACATCAACCGTCGAGCTGCGTTTATTCAAGGCATCTTCAAGTTGAGTTTGAATGTTTTTTTCTTGATTATTAAGTTCAACGTCTTTTTGTTGATATTCTTTTTCTATAGCTGTGAAATTTTCTTTTTCTTTTTTCACATCCTCTTTAATAGCTTCAACTTCATCTAAAATCTGGATAATTCCCTCTTCCAAAATCGAGTTGTCTGCTTTAAGCGACGCGATTTCTTGTTGAAGCGCGGAATACTCTTTGTTGGTTCTCACTTGCGAAAGCTGCCCATCAAGTTTTTTAATTTGATTTTCTTTTTGGGAAAGTTCAAGTTCTTTTTCTTTAAGTTTTACCTGAATGTCTTTGGCTGCTTTTTCAATTTCGCGAAGATGGTTTTTTTTTGATTCTAACTCGTCCTTGAGTTGTTTCTTTAAATATGGCATTTCCTCAAGCTGTAAACGCGACTGATGTATTAGGACATCAAGTTGTTGGGCTTTTTTGAGGACATCGAGGTTTTGAGAAATTTGGCTAGACATAATTGCCGATGATTATATGAGAATCATCTCATCGCTTCAAGAATTAAAGACGTTTTTTTAACGTGGGATTTTTTATGAGATAAAAAAGGAAGGTCTTCTCTATAAGCCGGGTTCTGTTCTTTTATCTCGCGATAAAAGAGACGACCATCTATCTAGGACAGTTGTTGCCAATTGTCTCGGTCGGCTTACCCAATAAAGTTAAGAGATTGCTCTCTTTGTAGAAGTGGACGCTTCCGCCAATTTGGCTCTTTATCCTGTTTAGCCTTTCTTCACGTAGAGATTGCCGCGTTTCACCCTCTAAGACTTTCGTCCTAAAGACTCGTCTCTGTGGCTCTAATCCGTTCTGAAAATATCTTGCGATAAATCCAGAAGATGGGCGTTACCCATTACGATGTCCTATGAAGCCCGGACTTTCCTCCCACAACGGTTTGATGAGACGTTTCTCACCCTTTCGCTTGTGCGCGATCGTCCGAAAAGACCTTCCCGAAATTTTCAAAGAATACTAAAAAATGGACCCACCTGGACTCGAACCAGGAACCAAAGGATTATGAGTCCTCTGCTCTAACCGATTGAGCTATGGGTCCCCAAAACAAGGACGCGTAGCATAACCAAGAAATAAAAAAAAAACAAGCCGTCAAAATTACAAAAATTAATAATTTTACAGACAAATTGGGAAGAATAAAAAAAACCTATAACGCGGCAAATACTTTAAGCGAAAGGAATATCCATTATTTAGATAAAAGCTCCTCTATTTTTTTTTGAAGATTGGTTAAATCAAATGGCTTTTCAATGTAAGCACTAATTCCTTCTTGATCAAAAAGAGACTGCATCTGACTGCCAGCGCCAGTAAGCATCATGACACGAGTTTTGCGTATGCGTTCCTGCTCCGCCATATCCTCGTGCCTATAGCCTCGAAGATTCCTAAGATATGTTAGCCCGTCATCGCCGCCAGAAATACGCACATCCAGCAAAACGCAATCGGGTTTTTCTTCTACGGTTTTCAGTAGACCTTCTCCGCCATCATGCGCAACAATGACCTCATAGCCAAGACGCGTGAATTTTTCTTTAATTATTTGACAGATGTCATCTTCATCATCAACTACAAGAATGCGTTTTTGATTTTCGCTCATGTATTTCTCCACTTAATAAAACTGTTGATTTATTTATACGCCGCGAAGTTCCGCCATCTATTTGCAAATTTGCGCGGTACTATTCCAGCTTTTCCCGGTCGGACATTTTAGATAAGGAAAATTTCCGGAAACAGGCATCCAAGCTCCATAGGGATTAGTCGTTGCATAAAACCACCCGCCAGTTGCAGGGTATTTGTAAACAGCTCCTCCTCTATTTGTGCCTGTCACGCCCGTGCCATAAAAATCGCTTATAGCAGTTGCTTTCCCTGTGGAATCCGAAACACCGCCAATGGTATTTGTTGGCGCAAGCCCTGAGGCAAACCACCAAGAGTTAGGAATTGAAGATGTCCCGCTTTTTATTGCTCCAATCAGCCCTCCTGTTGCCAGAAAACTCAAACCGTTTCCCGTACTAAAATTTGCTACTGAAAATGAATCTTCAATGATAATTGTCCCAGCAACACTCCCTATAAGCCCTCCGGCTGTTATTTGTGCACCAGAGGTTGTATAGCCCAACCCTGGGGGAGTCCCTTCAGTAATCAAGTTCCCTTGAAAGTAGGAACTAGAAATCCTCACGTCTCTTCCATATCCCACTAACCCGCCTGCGCTGTTTTTGTTATCGCCCAACTCTGGATTTCTGGCCGAAATTGTGCCTTTAAAATAAGAATTTTCAATAGTGCAATTTCCAATTATCCCGCCAGGCCACTCCCCACAACACCAACTCGATTCACATTGTCCAATGAGACCGCCTACCGCGCCGCGATCGGCAAATAAACTCCCTGTAGCGGAACAATTAATAATTTGTATATTTCGCCCAACACCGACAAAGCTTCCTACTCGAATATTTTGACTAACAGCAAGATTGCGAAGATGCAAATTCCTTATAACAGCACCATCCGCTTGTGAGAAAAGTCCGTAGCCGCCGTAATTCCCCGGCGGGATAACCGCATAAACATTGCTGACCGTATGTCCGCCGCCGTCAATAGTACCTGATATAGGAGTCGTCTGTCCCAGCGGGGACCATCCTTCAGCCAAACTCGGTCCACTATCGTCGCTAGTACCGGGAACTCCATCATAACCCACCCCTTCAAAAAATTGGTTATAACCTTTTCCCCAAAGACTTCCCCCGAATCCAGCATTACTCGGGTTAGTAGACGAACAATCAAGATCTTGGGTTAAAAGATATGTTTTCCCTGTCGCTGGGAATGCATTTATAAGCCCGATCAGTTGAAATTCTTCACAGCTGCTTAACAAAATTTCATTCCCCTCTCCTGTCCTCGCCGCCGCTCTAAGGACTGTAGCTCCTGTGCTAGGATTGCGATAAGCAAAGTGAAGTTTTGTCGCCAAAGGATGGTCAAGATCGACATGAGTAATACCCCAAATTCCGGTTGAAGTTCTTACGCGAAGCGGAGAATTGGTCAATTTCAAGCTTTCGCAGTTGAGCCCAACTATTTTATCGCCATCGTAGTAGCGCAGCCCGCAATCTGTAGCATATGCATGAGGGAAAGAGACAAAGAAAAGGGAAAGAAAAAAGAAGACTGCGAAAAGAAATTTGAGGCTATATTTTTGATCTCCCGACATGATAGCTTCCTCAGAATATGTTTTTTAGAACGACACACTCGCAAAAAATCTCGCCGACGCGCCAACTTACAAATTCACTTGAACAGTCTGTAAGAGTATCGGAATTTTATTCGCTTAGCTTAATATCCAAAAAATTTTTAAGTTTACGAGACCTCGTTGGATGACGCAATTTGCGAAGTGCTTTGGCTTCAATTTGACGGACACGTTCACGAGTAACTTTAAAAATATGTCCAACCTCTTCAAGCGTTCTTGGGTATCCATCGCCGATACCAAAACGAAGACGCAACACTTTTTCCTCACGTTCTGTCAAAGTCAAAAGAACATCGTCCATCTGTTCTTTGAGCATACTGTAGGCAGTTGCGTTAGCGGGAGACACGGCTGTTTTATCTTCAATGAAATCACCAAAACTTGTATCGCCTTCATCGCCTATCGGCATTTGTAAACTGACAGGCTCTTGTGCAATTTTTAAGATGCCTTTTACTTTATCCACAGGCATCTTTAAAAGTTGAGCAACTTCTTCTGGGGTCGGTTCACGCCCTGTTTCTTGCACTAAATGGCGGGAGGCGCGGAAAAACTTATTAATAGTTTCAATCATATGCACAGGAATGCGAATCGTCCGCGCTTGATCGGCAATAGAACGCGTAATCGCCTGACGAATCCACCACGTAGCGTAGGTAGAAAATTTGTATCCGCGTTTGTATTCAAATTTATCAACCGCTTTCATTAACCCAATGTTCCCTTCTTGAATTAAATCAAGAAATGACAAACCGCGGTTGGTGTATTTTTTCGCGATGCTGACAACAAGACGAAGGTTTGCCGCAACAAGCGCTTTTTTAGCGTTTGAGAGTTCCCACTCTTTGCGGATAATTGGACGAAATTGTTCCAAAAGTTTTTTTTCATCGCCACCAAGTTCTCGCAAAAGTTTTTTACTGCGTTTTTCCAGCTGTATTTTTTGCGGTTGCAGCGCGACGCTCCGCATTTTTTTTGCTTCATCGTGATTTCTTTTTAACTCTTTTAATTTAGCACGGACATTGGCAACAATCTGTTCGACAATGGCAATGCTTAAATTAAACCGCATCAAAACGTCAACCGCGACCGTGGCTTTACGCGCTTTTTTAAGCTCGCCTATAAGTTTTTTAAGATTTCTTTTTATGGTGTCAAGATGCGCTCTCTCTTCACTTTCTATAATTGCTTCAAGCTGGACTTGCCCATTCAAAATTTTCTCGGAAAGTTCCAATACTTCAAATCGCGCCGCTTGAGTTTCGTAAACCACTTTTTTAAGTTCCGATTCGCAAAACTCTATGCGCTTTGAAATCTCAATCTCTTGCTCACGCGTAAGAAGAGAAATTTGTCCCATTTGACGAAGATATGTTCTAACGGGGTCATCAATACGCGCCTTTTCTTCTTCCGCCGCGGAGTCATCTTCCATTTCAGTGGACTTAACGTTTTTTTTATCAGCGCCTTGCGAAGCATCCATAGGCTTTATGGCCTCATTAGAAACAACTATTCCCTTTTCGCTCAACGCAATAATTATCTCTTCAACCTTTTCCGGATTATTCCATTCCGTCGGTAATTCCTTTTTCATTTGGTCGATTGTTACAGAACCATTTTGGGTTCCAAACGCAATCAGCTTTTCGAGAACGCCTGAAGGAAGTTTTGATATGTTTTTTTTGCTGCCGGCAGATTTTTTAGTAGCAGGTTTTTTCTTCTTGGAAGAAACGGACATTTTTTTCATAGCGGTTTTTTTTGGAGATTTTTTAGCGGATTTTTTCATAGAATTTTGAATTGTATATTTTTTCGTTATTAAAATCTATTGTTTTCTGCAACCTTTTTTAAAGTTTTTAGTTTAAGCATTCTTTCATTATATTCCTTCATCAACTCGTGACTTTTCTCTTTATCTCCCGAAGATTCCGCCTGAGCGATTTTGGCGGAATATTCTTTTATTTCTTTTTCTAGCGCCGAACGCTGGATAGCTTTGACGCAATCCATAAACGCGGTTTCTCTATCCGTAAACTCATCTACAGTGAGGGACGTTTCCATAAATCCTTTTCGATAAGACTCGTCGGAAATTTTTTCACTAACTTCAAGAACCGAGCTCTTCCCTCCGCGCAAATTAGTCTGCGTTAAATAATCAAATATATTTTGAGAATCGAGATTTTGCAAATCTTCCCGCTTTATTTCCTTTGAAGCAGTATCGCAAAATGGAGGAACCTCTGTCATAAGTAGAAGCAATAACCATTCCCGTTTAAGCGCTGGAGTTTTAGGGGCGACTTTTATTAAAGTTTTAGGCGCTTCTTGAAAATCTTTCTGAGAAGAATTCGCGGCAAACACTCTAAATTCCTTTTTCAAAACCGCTTCGTCTATCTTCAATGCGGTTGATAGACGCTTAATGTATTCGGACAATCTGACCGCGTCTTTTACTTTCCTCAAAGTATCTATCATTTCGCGCGTGATTTTAGAAACACCTAACGCGTCTTTTTGCGGAAAACGCTTAAGAAGCGATACTAGTTTGTAATCAAAAAAATCTTTAGCTGTTTTGAGTTCGCGCGCGAACACGTCATTTCCATATTTATTTAAAAAATCATCCGGATCTAATCCGTCCGGCAAATGCACAAGTTTTACCTGCATGCCGCCTTCTAGCAATATTTCAAGCCCGCGCAAAGACGCCGATTCACCCGCTTTATCGCCGTCGTAAACTACTATTACTTCTTCCACAAACCGTCGCATAATTCTGACATGGTCTTCACCAAGCGCCGTGCCGAGAGTCGCCACGGTATTTTTAAATCCGTGCTGGTAAAGCGCCAGAAAATCCATATAGCCTTCCACCAAAATCAGATTTGGCCATTCACGCGATATGTGTTTTTTTGCTTGATAAAGTCCAAACAATTCACGGCGTTTTGAAAAAATCGCGGTCTCGGGAGAGTTTAGATATTTAGGCCCCGGCTCATCTCCCATAACGCGGCCGCCAAAGGCTATGACTTTCCCTGATAAATTTTGTATAGGGAAAACAAGTCGCCCATGAAATGTATCATAAAGATTTCCCTTCGCCGATTTTTGAACAAGCGCTGCTTTTTGCAAAGTTTCCATAGAATAGCCGCGCACCGTCATCGCGTTCACCAGCGCTCCCCATTCTTGAGTCGCCCAGCCCAAACGAAATTCTTTTATAATTTCATTCGAAATTTTACGTTTCGCGAGATAATCCCGCGCCACGATGCCCGATGGTTTCAAAAGTAAATCGTGATAAAAATTCGCGGCTTCTTCGCAAGCGTCATAAAGCGGTTCTTTTACGGCATCTTCTTTTTTTGTGAATTTTCTTTCCGGCAAGGTTATATGCGCTCGTTCGGCAAGCATTTTCAAACTTTCGGGAAAAGTCATATTTTCGTGCCGCATTAAAAATGTAAAAACGCTTCCGCCCGCTCCGCAGCCAAAACAATAAAACATTTGTTTTTCGCGACTTACAAAAAAAGACGGTGTTTTTTCTTGATGGAAGGGGCAGCAAGCTTTGAACTCGCGTCCTGAATGTTTCAGTGTTATGTATTGCGAAAGGACCTCGACAATATCATTTGCCGCGCGAACATCTTCTATTATTTGGTCATCGTGAGAAGCGTTTTCAAAATGACTTTGCGCCATAAATATTTACGCGCTCTTTTTGGGAATAATACCCAATGTCGACTTTGGAGAAAATGGCGATACAATCGCGTCGCGAATATCGGGAAGCAGCGTTGAAACCGTATAACCTGTGTATGTTTTTCCGGGTTTGAATGTGTCTTTGATCGCGCTTAGCGGAAAAAGCAAAACAAATTGTATGATGAAACTCATGAGTATAAGTGAATGCGCCACTCCCAAAATTAGTCCGCCTAAAATTTTCAAAAGACCCTGCCCTTCAATATGAAAAAACTTTCCCAAAAATTTACTCAACCATGAAAGTACAATCCAAATAATCGCCGCATAGATGAAAAACGCTATAGGATTTGAGACTTTCTCATTAAGAATGAAAATGTTTCGTGTAATAATTTTAGACAGCAGCGGGTAAATTGAAAGACATGAAACACCCACAACAAGAAGCACGATAAGACGAGAAAACATATCCCCGAAACCAAGTTTGCTCCCGCGAGCAACTCCCCAAATAACAAATACAAAAAATACCCAATCAATTGGCGTAAAACTTTGCAAAGTAGAAACAAACGCGCCTCGACGGGCACTTTCAATGAAATTATAAAACCATTCCATATTTAATCTCTCCGCTTTGTTAGAACATTGAGCGACTCGCCTTTGAAACCGTCTTCAAAAATTTCTGTCAAATGATACGGTATGATACACCCTTGAACATTTTCCTGACACTCAAAAAAAACTTTTAAAAAATTCGGAGTAAGACCAACCGCCCGTCCCGTTTTTTCATCAGGATATTCCGCCAATATGTCAAATGTCCGTCCTAAATATATGTTCCGTCTTGAAAGCGAAAACTCATCTCCCGCCTTTGATAACGCACGAACCCTATCGCGGACAATTTTTTTGTCGCATTCTCCCCAGCCGCTCGCCGCGGTACCTTCGCGCGGGCTATATGGAAATACATGAGTTTTGAGCGGCTGCAGTTCTTTTAAAAGATTTAGCGTGTTTTGAAATTGTTCGTCAGTCTCAGACGGAAAACCGACAAGAGCGTCAACGCTAAACTCAAAATCCGCTACCCGCTCTTTCATCTCCAATACAACATCTCGATATTGTTCACGAGTGTATCGCCTGTTCATTTTTTTTAAAATTTCATTATCGCCGCTTTGCAACGGCAAATGAATATGCGGACAAAGTTTTGGAACTTCGCAAAACGCGGCGCGCAACGGCTCGTCTAAATCCGTTAGTTCTATGGAACTCAGCCTCACGCGTTTTATCTCGTTAAATTGAGCGCAGGCCTCTATTACGTCACGAAGAGACAAATTTTTTCCATCAAAATCTTTTCCATAAGCGCCCAGCTGTATCCCCGTCAAAATAATTTCTTTATAACCCGAGTCTCGCAGCCGCTTTATCTCGTCCAAAATGTCAGGCAGCGGACGGCTTCGGGACGCGCCTCGAACAATGGAAACCTTACAATAACTACACGCGTGATTGCAACCGTCTTGAATTTTCACATAAGCCCGCGTTTTTCCTTCGGATTTCGAAACGGAAAGCGCGGGATAATTTTCATTGCCCATCGCGTTTTGCGGTTGATTGATGCCGCAAGAGTTTTCAATAAGTTCAAAAATCCGTTCTTTTTCATTGTTGGGAAAAATCAAATCAACTTCCGGCAAAGCGTCTATCTCCGCTCTGTTTTTTTCCACATAGCAACCGGTTACAGCAACTCTCGCTTCGGGATGTTCACGCTTAAGTCTGCGAACCCAATACCTGTTTGTCCTGTCCGCGTCTTGCGTTACCGTGCAAGTGTTTATGACAACCAAGTCGCATTTTATTCCTTTTTGCCCTTCTATGTCTTTATAGCCGTGCCGTTCGAGAGCTTCGCGCATCGCTTGCGTTTCGTATTGGTTGACTTTGCATCCCAGAGTATAAAAGCGAACCGTTTTGGTAGGAATTTCTACATTATTAATAGACATTATTTCGATTCCAAGACTCCATAAAATCTTAAGGCAGCGGCAACACCCACAAAAGCCGTGTCAGCCTTAAAAAGCACTTCGCCAAGTTTTACGATCCAAAAATTTTTTTCTCTTCTGTGCCATCTTGCCCATTTAATTTCATCTTCAGAAAAACCACCTTCCGGTCCAATAAAAATATTTAGCTTTTCAAATGACGCTTTATTGGATTCAAAAATTTTTATCCAGCCAGAAAATGGTATCGCGTCTTTCGCGGGATGAAAAATCACAACCGCTTCATCTTCGCCTATAGCGGCGAGCACGTCTTTAAAACTTTGCGGGCCATTAATTTTGACAAGGTTTAGACAACCAGACTGTTTGCTTGCTTCACACGCGATTCGATTCCAACGCTCAACAACTTTTTCCGTTTTCTCACGCGCGATTTGAACCTCACAGTGTTCCGAAACTATCGGAGAAAATTCAAAAACTCCCAACTCCTGCGATTTCTCCACAAGCAAATCCGTTTTCCCTTTGCGGAGCATTGTCGGAAACATTCTAAGCTTAACTCTGTCTCGAAACTCGCCCGTTTTTACTATGAGTCTTGTTATATGAAGTTTGGTTTTTCCATCGGGCAAGAATGACAAAATAACGGCCTCAACTTCCGCGCCCTTCCCATCAGTTACAAAACACGCGTCGCCTTCTTTCAGCCGTATGGATTCCTGAACATGCTTGGTTTCCGCCTCATCAAGTAATAAAGTTTCCGTATTCGCCGACAAAGACTGCGTTGTAAAAAAGCGTCTCAGTTTTCTTGATTGTTTTTTATCATTACTATTCACATAGCACCTGAAAAATATCTATATACAAAAAAGACCCGCGAGCAAAAATCCCGCGGGTCAAAAGAGAATCTAAAGGATTCAAAACACAAACACTATTTCTTACCTTCTGGAGCCGCTCCGGCAGTCCCTTCTTCTTTGGGTTTCTTATACCTAATTACATTTTTGGCCAATAAACCTTTTTCGCCTTGTTCGACATCGAACTCGACCTCTTCATCAGGATTTAAGCGTTTATAGCCTTCACCTTGAATCGCGGAATAATGAACAAAAATATCCTTATCCTCGCCTTCTTTGGTCAAAAAGCCGAAACCCTTTACATTAGAGAACCACTTAACTTTACCTTTTTCTGCCATACCGCCTCCTTAAAACTTCATTTATTTCTTTTTTGCATCGCAGACTATCCGGACGCAATGTAACAAACCCGCTCATTTCACTTTTATTTTTAAAACAAGTCCGGGTTTAAAAATTACAACTTTTTTCTCTGGAACGGCCACTTCCTCGCCAGTACGAGGGTTTCTGCCAAGACGGCCTCGGCGGCTTTTCACTTTAAAAACACCAAAGTTACGAAGCTCAACCGTTTCGCCGCGCTGAAGACTTTCGGAAATAACATCAAGCGTTTTTTGAACAATCTTCTTAACATCAATTTGTGTTAAATTAGTTTCATTAGAAACTTTATTAACAATATCTTTTTTAGTCAAAACTTTATCTCCCTGAAATATGATTTACGAATAAAACCCATAAAAACTTGCGGATTATAACGCGGTATTATTATTTGTCAAGAGGGAAACATCCGTAACTTGCGTATTCATAACAAGTTAGGAATAACGGCCGAAAGATTGCGAGGCATTGCTGTCCTTGCGTATTGAACGCAAATGCGGGAAAAATTCCTTCTGTAGTCATTCTGTCCCAGTGCCCAATGTACTGGAACAGAATGACTTTGGAACTAAACCTGTCCACGAATTAGTAGGCAAGCACAAGTATGACGAGATTGTAAAAGCCGATAAATCCCGCGTTTGCAGGCGGCGGGATAATTACGTGCGGATTTTTATGGAATCCTCACCCGCAATTTTTTCGATTTCTTCAAAAAGTTCTTGCGACGGCGTAACACGCAGCTCTGGCCCCAGTGCCACAACTGTTCCTTCTCCTGACGGAGATTGAAATTTAATGTTAACGGAAACATTTCCTTTATATTTTTCTAAAACCGTTTTAATTTCTTTCAAGCTTTCTTCAGTAAGTCCCGCGGTAGAAAGTTTGATTAAAACACCGACTGTGAATTTTTTCGCTATGTCTTCCAAAGAAACAATTTCGTCCGCTAGAACTTTAACGGCATCTTCTTTCGCGTCCGCTTTCCCTTTTACAAAAATCATTTTGTCTTTATTAAGCAATATTAACGATTTTTTATAAACCGACGGAAAAACCACAACTTCGCATGTCCCGCTCAAATCCTGCAAATTCAAAAAAGCCATTTTGTCGCCTTTTTTTGTCAGAATTTCACGCGACGAATCTACAATCCCTCCTATAAAAATTTCTGCGTCCTGTCCAAACTCTGATAAATTTGCGGTTGTCGCGTTCGCGTAGTTTTTAAGAATTTTTTCGTGACGGGAAAGCGGATGCGATGAAACATAAAATCCGAGCAGCTCGCGCTCAAAGGCTAATTTTTGATTTTCTTGCCATTCAGGAATATCCGGCGCTTTGTTTTCATCTTGTTGAAACGCGGCGTCTCCATTATCAAAAAACGACGCTTGCCCTAAGTTTCTGTCCTTTTGCAAATTAGAACCTATCTGAAGAGCTGTGTCGAGCATCGCGAAAAGCTGCGAGCGAAAAAATCCCCAGTTGTCAAATGAACCGCTTTTAACTAAACTTTCAAGTACGCGGTGATTACAAGTTCTAAGGTCAATTCTCTGAACAAAATCAAGCAACGACTTAAACAGTCCATCTTTTTTGCGCGCCGCGACAATTGAGTCTATCGCCGTTTGTCCTACGTTTTTAATGGCGGCAAGTCCAAACCTAATAGCATTGTCCGAACAAGTGAAGTCAGCATAACTTTCGTTAATGTCAGGTGGAAGGACTTTAATCCCCATCCGTTTTGCGGCTTCAATATACTGAACGACTTTGTCCGTGTTATTCCGTTCAGATGTGAGAAGCGCGGTCATAAACTCTACGGGGTAATGAGCCTTTAAATATGCGGTTTGATATGTAACCACCGCGTACGCTGTAGAATGCGATTTGTTAAATCCGTAACCGGCAAACTTCACAATATCCGTCCAAATTTTTTCCGCTGTTTTCTTAGGAACTTTATTTTGGACAGCTCCGTTAACAAACGCGTCTTGTTCTTTTTCCATTACCTCAACAATTTTCTTTCCCATAGCACGCCTAAGCGAATCGGCTTTGGCTAGCGTAAAACCGGATAAGTCGCGCGCTATTCTCATCACCTGCTCTTGATAGAGAATTACGCCGTAAGTTTCTTTTAAACTTAATTCAAGCAGCGGATGGTCATACTTAATTTGTCCGGGATTGCGCATTCTTATGACAAAATCATCTACCATTCCCGTCTCACGCGGTCCGGGACGATAAAGCGCCAAAAGCGCGACCAGATGCTCAAATTGATTCGGACGCATTTTTTTAAGCAAATCGCGCATCCCCGAACTTTCTAGCTGGAACACGCCGAACGAATCTCCGCGCGAAAGCATTTCATAAGTTTTCGTGTCGCCCTCAGGGAGATTTAAAATATCAATCTTTTTCCCATACCGAGCATCGATCATTTTTACAGTATCATCTATCACCGTTAAAGTCTTAAGTCCCAAAAAATCCATTTTGAGCAGCCCGATTTTTTCTAGGTCTTTCATCGTATACTGCGTGCAAAATTGGTTGTCCGGTGTTTTGTAAAGCGGCGCGCGGTCAGTAATCGGAACGTCTGAAATAACAACTCCCGCCGCGTGGACAGACGCGTGGCGGGAAAGACCTTCTATCGCTTGCGAGGTTTTTAAAAGTTGATTGATTCGGACATCTTCGTTTACTAATTTTTGCAGCTCGGGCTCTTGCACCAGCGCTCTTTCTAGTGTTATTTTTAGTTCAGTCGGAATAAGTTTCGCTATACGGTCAACCTCGCTGAACTCAAGCCCCATCACGCGTCCGACATCGCGTATGGCAGCCCTTGCCGCCATTGTTCCGAATGTGATAATTTGAGCTACATTATCCACGCCATATTTTTTCTTAACGTATTCGATGACTTCCTCTCGTCTGACATAGCAAAAATCAATATCAATATCAGGCATGCTTACGCGTTCGGGATTAAGAAACCGCTCAAAGTAGAGGTGATAACGGATTGGATCAATTTCCGTGATATGAAGCGAATATGCCACGAGGCTTCCGGCAGCCGAACCGCGTCCTGGTCCAACGGGAATGTTTTTTTCTTTGGCGAATCGAATAAAATCCCACACGATCAAAAAGTAACTTATGAATCCCATATTGGTGATTAGGTCCAGTTCCAAGCGCAGTCTTTTATCGTATTCTTCCGGGATGTTTCCGCCGAAACGCTCGCGGAGAAGTTTGTAGCAAAGATCGTCAAAATAATCTTTAAGAGTCTTTCCGTCTGGCGCGGGAAACTTGGGCAGATGATTTTTGTTAAACTCCAAGAGCAGATTACATTTGTTTGCTATTTCGACTGTGTTTTGAATCGCCTTGGGATATTGCGAAAAAAGTGCCTTCATTTCATCTGCGGATTTCAAATAATACTGGCTTCCTTGATACCGCAAACGATTTGTTTCTTCAAGTTTCGCTCCTGCCCCGATACAAATAAGCGCATCATGAGCAGTTGCCTCAGTTTGATAAATATAATGCGTGTCATTGGTGGCAACCAATTCGAGTCCAAGTTCTTCACCAAGTTTTACCGAACCTTCTGTAACTTTTTTTTGCGGGTCAAGGCCATGATCCATAATTTCTAAATAGAACCTTTCTTTGCCAAAAATTTCTATATATTCCTGAGCGACCTTGCGGGCTTCTTGGTATCTATCGTGATAAAGATGATATGGGATCTCTCCTTTCAAGCCTCCGGAGAGCGCAATTATTCCCTGCGAGTATTGCTTAAGGCAATCTTTGTCAACGCGAGGACGATAATAAAACCCTTCGGTAAATCCAATGCTTGTGAGTTTTATAAGGTTGTGATAACCCTCTTCATTCATCGTAAGAAGCGTGAGATGAAATGAGGCTTCTTTTATGCCGTGGGCCTGTTTTTCAAACCGTGAGCCGGGGGACACATACGCGCTAATGCCGATAATAGGCTTTACGCCTTCTTTCATAGCCGCGTTATAAAACTGTATCGCGCCGAAAAGATTTCCGTTGTCAGTCATCGCGAGCGCCGGGAAACGAAGTTCCTTGGCGCGCTTGACAAGATTTGAAATCTTACAAGTCGCGTCAAGCAAACTATATTCCGTATGACAATGTAGCGGGACAAAATTGCTATGCGGCATTTAGATATTTGGACCTTTGGTTATAAGCAGATTGTCAAATTGAAAAAATTTTTATCGTATTTTTTACTTTTCATGCTTTTGCAGACTACTTCCTAAACACAAATAGATATTCGTGCGCCAGCAGCAAGAAATTGTGTTTAATGCTGTTGGTCTTCCAAAATCCTGTTGCTTTGCAATTATGCTGTTCTTTGATAATAATCTCCTTTGTGATAAACCCTGCTTTTTCAAATATCTTCATCACCCCAAAACTCATTGGAACAACACAACCCTTTTTTCTAGTGTCGCCCATGAGTATGGCGCAGAATTTACCTTTCTTCAAAACACGATAGCATTCAGACGCGACAGATTTCATGGCTTCTAAAAAATCCTTGACGTCCAAAAGCGAAAGATCACCGTCAATATTCTCGCTGTAATGAATGATGTCGGCATAAGGCGGATGCGTGCAGATCAAGTCTATGCTCTCGTCTGAAATAAAACTAAGGTTTTCTGCTGTCCCCTTATGCAGAGTAACTTTCCCAGCATTAGGATATTCAAAATCGAGCTTTGCTCGACAGCGATTCAATGCATCCGGGTTTACGTCCACTCCAATAATATTGCGATTCAGCAGTTTTGCTTCTACCAGCGTCGTTCCACCTCCGGCAAATTGATCAAGCACCAAATCGCCTTCTCTGGAATAACGCAGCAGGATATTGCGCGGAATATACGGCGACCAATTTCCACGCCATTTGGCATCATGTGTCGCCCAATTACCGCGTTCAGGGAAACTCCAAACGGTGTTTGTTTCCAACTCAAAATTCTCCGGCGCCCATTTCTTAATTGTCATTGAAATACTCTACCCATCACACCGTCCTCTAAATCTGAAATGCTGTATATATGCTCCATAACGTCAAAAGTTTCCTCGAGATTGTTGCGTGCGGAAATCCATCCCTTGCCGTCGGTGAGCCACACAAAAACAAATCCATTTATACTCTTCGCCTCTTGTGCAATATTCTTATAGCTCCGCGCTGTTTCATTCAGTTTAGAGCCGCCACCTGCGTAGAAATTCGTTTCAATCGCATAAATGATTTGCCCCACCTTGACGACAAAATCGAAACGCTTCGTCACCTTACCATCATTACTGAGTGCCGACAGGTCAAGCCCCCATTTGCTCTCAATATCAGCGATTCTCATTTCTTTGAAATATGTTACATCGCGTTGGAGACCTGCCTTGCAAAGATAGTTCTCGACAAGATTTTCCATAAGATGACCGCCGCGATTCTTTCGCCCGTTGCTGTTAAGTCCCGTCTCTACGCCCGTAACATAATCAACAAGGTTATGAACGATATGCTTTTCCATCAGATCGAACAGCCCCGTTTTCCTCATAAACACCCTATACTGAGCAGCCGTCTGATTGGGATTTGTGAATTTGTAGGAGAATTCTCCGTCTTCATCTATGGCGTATATTTCGCTTGTTCTAACTGCAAGCAAGAGAGGAATGCATTTCAGGGTATCAGGATATTTCGTAACCAACGCATCAAATTCTGATTCGATGTCCACTGACCCAATCAGTGAGTTCAAAATATTCAGTTCAACTTTTATCTCATTCACATTGCGGTGAACCTTTTCAAAATCAATGTAATATGCGTAGTCGCTAATACTCTCGCGGAAGTGCGAAAACCATTCAGTGAAATTCCTCACACACTAGCTCCTCCATAGTTTGAAATGAGTAATTCGCTTACATGCCCACGCTTCTCGCCAACCGAATTGATAGCACGGCTTGCTGAGATTCTGGCTATAGATAGCGATTTGTATAGTTCATCAAAAAAGTTGTCGCTTTCGTTAGTGTTCTTAGGATCGGAATTGCTTGCGACAACATATGCGCCCTTACGGCTAAGTTCCTTGATAAATCGAGCAAGTTCTTTTTGCTTTTTATCGTCAAATCCACCTTGTGCATATGCTGTAAAACTCGCCGTCTCAGAGAGCGGACGATACGGAGGATCAAAATAAACGAAGGTATTCTTATCTATAAATTCTCTCGATTCCTTATAGTCGCCGCAGACAATATCAACATTCTGCAACCGCTCAGAAACCGCGGATAAATTACCCTCATCGCAAATAGTCGGTTTTTTATAACTCCCCATTGGGACATTGAATCCACCCTTGCTATTCACACGATACAAACCATTGAAGCAAGTTCTGTTAAGGAAAATGAATAACGCTGCAAGTTCTACGGAATCACTTTCCTTGACTTTAAGCGCATTAAAACGGTTTCTGTTCTCATAATAAATGGCACTCCGTTTACTATCACTGGCAGCCAAGTATTGAGTTTCAAAAGTTCCAAGAAGTTTGAGTAAATTATCAATGCGATCACGAATAATGATATAGGTGTGAATAAGCTCTCTATTGATGTCGCTAATATAAACTTTAGCTAATTTATATTTGCTCAACACATCAAAAAGCACCGCGCCGCCGCCGACAAATGGCTCCGCATATTTTGTAATTGTTTCCCCTAATCCGACAGGATATTTTTCACGAATTTCACTGAGAATCTGCGATTTCCCTCCTGCCCATTTTAGAAAAGGTTTTACCGTCGAGTCTTCAAGCGGCTGAAAACGCAATCTTCTTGCGTCCTCTGGCTTCGACGCAGATTTTGGAATTACCCACATATTACCAAGTATTTCGGCACCACCAATTCTGTTCTCTGAACACAAAACAGCGACTCGTCTTTGTGAGATACCCCACTGTTCTGATGCCTCTTTGGCAGTCATAAAATCCATTCGTACCCCTCCTCAGAATCTTGTATTATTATATTCGCGTTTAAGAATGATATCAATTACTCCCACTCAATTGTCGCGGGCGGCTTGGAGGTAATATCGTATACAACGCGATTGATATGCTTAACTTCATTTACTATACGGATGCTTACGCTGTCTAGGACTTCATATGGAATCCGAGCCCAATCCGCTGTCATAAAGTCTGTTGTCGTCACTCCGCGAAGAGCCACTGTGTAATCATATGTTCTAAAATCTCCCATCACGCCGACAGAGCGGACATCGGTTACAACCGCGAAATACTGGTTGATAGAACGTTCAAGCCCCGCTATTTTTATTTCCTCGCGAAAAATCGCATCCGCTTCGCGCAAAATCTCAAGTTTCGCCTCAGTTACTTCTCCGATTACGCGAACGCCAAGTCCGGGACCGGGAAAAGGCTGCCGCCACACCAAGTTTTCAGGAAGTCCTAGTTCAATGCCCATCCTTCTAACTTCGTCCTTAAAAAGAAGTCTAATCGGCTCTATCAACTCCTCAAAATCAACAACTGAAGGAAGTCCGCCGACATTATGATGCGATTTAATCACAGCGGAATCGCCAAGCCCGCTTTCAATGACATCGGGATAAATCGTCCCTTGAACCAAAAAGTCTACTTTGCCGATTTTCTTCGCTTCGTCTTCAAACACTCGTATAAACTCTTCGCCAATCGCTTTGCGCTTTGCTTCGGGTTCGATAATGCCTTTTAATTTTTTTAAGAATCGCTCCTTGGCATTCGCGCGGACAAAATGCGAGTCAAAAAACCCGTCAAAAACTTTCTCGACTTCATCGCCTTCATTTTTGCGCATAAGTCCATGGTCAACAAAAACGCATGTAAGCTGCTTGCCTATTGCTTTTGACACAAGCGCGGCAACAACGCTGGAGTCAACGCCACCGGACAACGCGCAAAGAGCCTTGCCTTCTCCGACTTGCTTACGGATTTTTTTTATCTGCTCATCAATATAACTCGCCATTGTCCAATCGCCCGAACATCCGCAAATTTCATACAAAAAATTGTGAAGCATATTTTTTCCGTTGGGAGTGTGATTTACTTCGGGATGAAATTGAACGCCATAGAATTTTTTCTTAGCATCCTCAATAGCCGCGGCAGGACAAGTTTCTGTTTTCCCCGTTACGCGAAATCCCGCGGGAAGTTCCTTTACAAAATCCGTATGACTCATCCAACAAGTTTCCGTTTTGCTCACGCCTTTAAAAAGCGCGCTGTCGGTTTCAAGCATTGCGGTCGATTTGCCATATTCGCTTTTTGTATGCGCGTTACCAACTTTCCCGCCGAGACTATAAGCCAGCAATTGACAGCCGTAACAAATTCCTAAAATAGGCACGCCCAAATTTAAAATACGTTTGTCGCAACGTGGAGATTTTTCATCACAAACACTGTTGGGACCACCTGTTAAAATAATGCCTTTGGGATTTTTCGCAGCAATTTCTTCGAAAGGTTTATTCCAAGGCAACAGCTCGCAATAAACATTTTGTTCTCTAACTCTTCGCGCGATAAGCTGACTGTATTGTCCGCCAAAATCTAAAATCACTATGGTTTGATTCATAATTTCCTCATTAAATATTTTTGAATGTTTCTCTATAGATTAAGCCAATAAAGTTTGGATTATATCACGCTTTATGTTAAATTATCCGCCGTTATGCTTAAACTTTTGCGAACACATACAAAAACTATTGTTTGGATTGTTGTCGGTTCATTTCTTCTTTGGGGCGGATATTCCGTTACAACACTTAAAAAAGAAGGCCGTTACGCGGGCGAAGTCTTCGGCAAAGCCGTAACATTCCAAGACTTCAATGTTTTTTCACGCGCCACACAGCTTTTTATGCCCTCGGAACAGCCTCTTGAAGACGCCGATCTTGTTCGCGCGTACACTTGGCAAAACATTATTTTTTCACGCGAGGCAAAACGCGAAGGCGTAAAAATCTCTGACGAAGATGTCCGAAATGAAATTGCCAAAATTTTAACCCAGCAAGGCATAAGCAACCCTACTCAAGAACAATATCGTATTTGGCTTGCCCGCTCGCTTCAAATTTCTCCAAGCGAATTTGAGGAAGGGCTTCGCGAATTTATGCGCATTCAAAAGTTAATTCAAAGCAAAATTTCCAGCTTCGCGCTTCAAGATAAAATATCTGCCGCCTCGTCTGAGGAAGAAAAAGCAAAGTTCGCCGTCAAGCAGCGTGAAAGTTTTATCGCTTGGACAGATGAGGTAAACGCCCGTGCGAAAATTAAAGATTATCTTGCTCTGACGCTTGCGAGGAACAATTCAGTAGAAGTTACAAATGAAGTTCAAGCAATCGCGGAGCCCATCACTTCGGAAGTGAAAACTGACGAAAAAACAAATCCATAATTCCTTGTCTTAATTCTCTATCACTATAAGGAGATTCTCACGTGAACACTGTTGACTCTATCGCAAAAATTGTAAATGGAACTGTTGTCGGCGATTCTTCCGCGCAAATAGAAAACGTAACGAACTCCGAGAACCCTCTCAAAAACCATATAGCGTTCGCGCAAGATGAGAAAACTCTGAAGGCTTTAGAAGCGTCTGAAATAACTTGCGTTATTGTTTCAAAACAAGTTACGCAATCATCGAAAATTCTTATTCAAGTTGAGCAACCCAAACACGCGTGGGCAAAGCTTTTGCGCGCGCTATTCCCCGCTAAAAAATTTTCAGGAACAATCTCTGAAAAATCTGCCATCGCGAAGTCGGCAAAATTAGGAGCGAATGTTACAGTAGAAGCATTTGCGAATATTGGCGAAAATGTTGTCATAGAAGACAATGCGGTGATACGTTCCGGATCATTTATAGATGAAAATGTGAAGATTGGAAAAAATTCTGTGATTCATCCAAATGTCGTAATTTATGCCGGCTCAGTTCTGGGTGATAATGTAATTATTCACGCGGGAACGGTTATTGGAGCCGATGGGTTTGGTTACGTGGAAACTCAAGGCGAGCGAGAAAAACTCCCGCAAATTGGAAATGTCATAATTGAAAATGATGTGGAAATTGGAGCTTGCTGCACAGTCGACCGCGCGGCCATCGGTTCTACCCGCGTTGGCAAAGGTTGTAAAATTGATAACCTTGTTCAAATCGCGCACAACGTTCAACTGGGTGAACACTGCGCGATTTCCGCGCAAACAGGAATTTCCGGAAGCTGCAAAATCGGATCGCATGTTACGATGGGTGGTTCGGTCGGCATTGGCGATCATGTTGAAATTGGCGACTGGGCAATGATTGGCGCCGGAGCGGGATTCCCCTCCAATAAAAAAGTCCCAGGCAAACAAATTTATTTCGGGCAACCGGCAAGACCATATCAAGAAATGCGAAAGCAATTTGGCGCGCAACTTCGTTCGGCTGAAACTTTAGACGATGTCCGAGCTCTTAAGAAAAAAGTCGCGGAATTAGAGAAAAAACTGCTCGGTTAATTTCTAGCCTCTATCGCTTCAATTCAATCAGACTTAAAAACTCGCTCCGCGAACGCGCGTCTTTTCTAAACGCCCCAAGCATTGCGCTTGTTACGGTGTAAGCACCCGCTTTGCGAACGCCTCTCATTGCCATACAAAGATGAAGCGCCTCAATAACAACCGCCACGCCTTCCGGATTTAATTCTTCCATCAAACATTCGGCAATTTGCGTTGTAAGCCTCTCTTGTACTTGAAGACGCTTAGCAAAAATTTCCACAATACGCGGTATTTTGCTAAGTCCTACAATTTTTCCATTTGGCATATAAGCGATATGCGCTTTACCATAAAATGGCAGCAGATGATGTTCGCAAAGCGAAAAAATCTCAATATCTTTAACAATAACCATTTCATCATACGGTTCTTTAAAAATCGCTCCACTCAGAACCTCTTTTGGATTTTGTTTATAGCCTTGTGTCAAATACCGAAGAGACTTCGCCACTCGCTCCGGGGTTTTTAGCAGCCCTTCTCGCTTAGGATTTTCGCCCAAAAGTTCCAGCATATTTTTTACCACATTTTCAAAAATTCCATCCGGAGTTTTTGATAATCTCTCTTGTTTCGAGGCGTTGCTCAAAGATTTCCGCGCATTTTTTAAGGCATTCCCCGTAGCTTTATCATACATAATCATTTTCTTTTTCATAAAATTTTCCTATCCCCAGTCTCCGTAAGAGTTTTTTTAAAAACTTTCGCGATAAAAACTAAAATGAGCATTAAAAAAATCCAGCCTACCACGCCGTCATAGACTTTCTTGGTCGCCCAGAAAAAAACATTATCGTTTGAAAATCTCATAAAAAGTCCCGCGCTCTTAATAAAGAAAACACAGCCGGCATGCAAGCCTATGGATGTCCAAAGAGAACGGGAGCGGGTAAGCGCGAAATTAAGCGCGAGACCAAACAAAAAAAGTCCGACAAAAGCAGGCCAAACGGATTGCCATTCGGCAAATGATTGTATCGGCGCGAGAACTAATTTCAAACTATCAGCAATTCCGGGCGACGTGGAAATTTCCGGCTTTTTCACGCTGACAAAATGAAGCGAAGAATAAAAAAGACTTGTCGCAATCATCGCGAGCGCGGTGCCGCCTCTAAATAATTTATCCCGAAGTCCCGTGAACACAAACCCGCGAAAAAAAAACTCCTCTATTGTTCCAATCAAAACCGCGGCCAAGAAACAGCCGACAAGTTTTCTAGCCCATTCCAAATACGGCAAATCGCGTAAAGCAATTTGAGAATTTACTCCCAGCAAGGACACGGCAGAAAAAATCAAGAGCGTTACAATCGCTATCCCAAAGCCTTTTAAAAAAAATACTAGACTTTGTTTTTGCCAATCCATTTTATAAGCGGCAAATGTTTCTTTTTTTATCTTCACAAACAAAGCAACCGCGACGAGCGTCAAAATCATAACGACTCGATTAAAAATCCTTCCGAACTTAAACGATGGCATCAAGTCGTAAAGGATGGGCGTCAGCACAACGCTTAGGACAAGTATAGAAAGGAAAATTGCCAGAAACTTAAAAACCGATTTCATAGTCCGCCTTTTTTTCTACATTCTTAATTCCAAAGTCATTTCGATCTCAACGGCAGCATTCATAGGAAGGCTCGCGACTCCGACAGCCGAACGCGCGTGCGTTCCCGCCTCGCCGAATATTTTAACAAGCAGCTCTGACGCGCCATTAACGACTTCAGGAATTTCATAAAAATTCGGCGCGGCTTGAACAAAACCTGTCAAATTAACAACCCGCACTATTTGGTCAAATCCAATTTCTTTCATAATAGAAACTGAGTTTAAAACCGCGGCTTTAGCGGCAAGCTGTCCCTCTTCAAGCGTCAGAGTATCGCCGACTTTCCCGGTCAAAATTTTGCCCGTGGAATCCTTAGAAATTTGCCCGCTGATGAACGCGCGATTCCTGGAAATCACAACGGGTTTATAAACTCCGACAGGTTGAGGAGCCGGCGGAAGAGATATTCCCAATTCACTCAATTTTTCTTCTATGGACATAAACCACCTCTTTGTTATTTTTTAGAAATATTTGTTATTATAAGTGTAGCGGCGCCAAAACAAAAACGTTTCATTAGCGTAAACTCAAACCCTTCTTTTTCCATTTCCGCAACAATTTCGTTTGGTGTTTTAAAATCCCGAACCGATTCAGAAAGAAACCGATATGCTTTCCAATCGCCTGAAACAATCCCGCCAATCAACGGTAAAAAAATCCAAAGATAAGGATAGAAAAATATTTTAGCAAAAAAATTTGTCGGCCGCGTCAGCTCCAAAAACGCGACTTTCCCGTTATGTTTCAAAACCCGTTTTATGTTTTTTAAAAAAACAGAAAAGGATTGGACGCTTCTCAGCGTAAAAGCGGACACCACCAAATCAAAACTTCCGTCCACAAACGGCAAAGCCTCAAAATCGCCTTTGAGCCAAATAGTATTTTGCGAGATTCGTTCTCTAGCGGCTTCAAGCATTTTTTTAGAAAAATCCAATCCCACAGAAATTTCCCATGTTTTACTTTTGATAAAACATTCCAAAAACTTTCCTGTCCCGCAGCCCAAATCCAAAATGGCCTTGGGTTCAACATCAAAAGTTTTTAAAATTATTTTCGAGGATTTTGCCCTCCAGCCGTCAGACATTCCAAAACTCAAAATGTTGTTAATCGCATCATAGTAAGGCGTTATAGAATCAAAAGATTTTTGAATAAATTCTTTATCAGCCATACACAGCCTCCTTTTTATTTAAAAACACTCAAAACTTCATACTCCGTATTTCTTTGAACCGGTATAAAACCAGCGTTTTTAATAAGCCGTGTTAAATCTTCCTTGCGTGTCAAAATTTTTATCCCAGTCGATTCTAAAACTTTATCTTCCAAGAGAGTTCCGCCCATATCGTCCGCGCCGAACATCAAAGCAATTTGCGCCAGCTTCAGCCCTTCTGTAAGCCAGCCTGCCTGAATGTGCTCAAAATTATCCAGCATAAGCCTAGAAATTGCTACAGTCTTTAGATAATCATCTCCTCCCGCTTGTGATAAATGACTTAATGCCGGCGTCCCTCGCGGCGAAAAACTCCAAGGAATAAACGACCGAAAGCCCTTTGTTTCATTTTGAAGTGCTCTTAACCTTAAGAGATGTTCAACGCGTTCCGCCTTTGTTTCAATATGACCAAACATCATTGTCGCGGTTGTTTTAAAACCAACCTCGTGCGCTTCCCGCATTACTTCAAGCCATTTTTCAGTTGAAATTTTTTTTGGACTAATTATTTTACGAACCCGCTCAACCAAAATTTCCGCTCCGCCTCCCGGCAGTGAACTGAGCCCTGCTTCTTTAAACTTCAGCAGTATATCGCGGAGAGACATTTTGTTTTTTTTTGCCAACATTTCCATTTCTATCGCGGAAAAAGAATGTATGGCAATTTGCGGAAATTTTTTATGAATAGCGTTCGTGATTTCTAAAAAATAATTCAAATCTAAATCAGGATTAATTCCTCCTTGTATCAACACCTGCGTCCCGCCCAAACGGACAAGTTCTTCCACTTTTGTCAAAATCGCCTCGCAAGACAAAACAAACTTTTTTGAGCTTTTAGGTTTGCAATAAAACGCGCAAAATCCACATTCAATCACACAAACATTTGTATAACTTACGTTGCGGTCGACAACAAAACTAACCGCGTGGGGCAAAAGACGCGGCGTTAATTTTAAGGCTGCTTGTCCCAGCTCAAGTAAATTGGCATCATAAAGCGCGACTCCGTCTTCTAACGATAGCCTTTCGCCCGCGAGCCTTTTTTGCAAAATAGGTTCAATGTTTGCCATAATTAATTAAAAAATTCTATTTCGCTGAGTTCGTTACGAACAAGTCCGTCTTCATAAGCAAGGTTAAAAAAACGCGTAAGCCCTTGTTGCATTTCATTATCAAGGCTATATTCAAGTCCGTCAAAATATCCAATCAATTGGCAAAACCTAGCATCTCCCAGATCGATTTTCATAGAATCAAAAATCATTTTTTCCAAATCCGCCAAATTGCATTTCGTGTTTTCTCGCAGCGCGTGGCAAAATTCATGAAGCTCGTCGGGATTATTCTTAGCAAAATCTTTGCGAGCAACCCAAAGAGAAAAAACAAACGGAAGGTTTGTTAAATTTCGCCACAGTCTAGCTAAATCATATTTATAAATAAGCGTTTTGGGCTGACAAAAAAGAGCCTCATCGCCAATCACAACCGCCGCAATATGTTTTTTAAATATTTCTCCCAAGTTTTGCGCTACGGTTTCAAATGAATTTTTAAAACCAAACGAATGTTTCAAAATAATTTTTATTAACGATATTGAACTGTAGCTTTCTTTTGAAAGCGCTATCGTTCCCCCGTTCAATTCCTCTATTTTTTTTCGAGATAAAAGCAAAACGCTGCGCGCAAAAGCTTGCGCTCCAATACAAATGTCGGGCAAAAGTAAATATTCATTTTGATGTCTTAAGTACTCAAGTGAGGATACGGGGCCTAACGCAATACGCCCTTCACGCAGCGCGGAATTTATATTGGCGGGATAATCTTCCAAAAACTCTATATCTTTTAAGCCGCGATTTTTAAGTCTTTCTTCCAGCCCAAAATAAAACGGCAGACAATTGAGATAAGAGATTTTTCCTATTTTCATTTCGCGTTTCCGACCCAACGCGGAAAAAGCATATGCGTCAAATCCATTTGATCTAAAACTTTTCCAACTACAAAATCGATCAAGTCTCGCACCGTATTTCGCGCGGAATAAAACGCCGGCATCGGAGGAACAATCCGCACTCCAAGCCGCGAAAGTTTCAGCATATTTTCTAGGTGTATGGCCGAAAGCGGCGTCTCGCGAGGAACAAGTATCAATTTACGCCCTTCTTTAATCGTGCAGTCAGCGGCTCTGTGAATAAGGTTTTGGCTAAGCCCCGCGGCAATCGCGCCGAGCGTTCCCATACTGCACGGAATAATCACCATTCCCGCAGTTGGATACGAGCCGCTTGCAATTGATGCCGTAAAATCATAAAAATTGTAAACGCGTATAGATTTTGAATTTTCAAGAAAAGCGAAATTCCCATTTGATTCTTCAGCGATAACTTTTTTTGCCGTGTCAGAAATAACAAGTTCTACGGGGATATTCCTCTCTCCCAAAACTTCCAAAAGCCTTTCGGCATAAACCGCTCCGCTTGCTCCTGTAACAGCTACAACATAAGGTTTCATAATTTTGTCCTTTTAAATAATTTCCAAACCTCCGATAAAACCTTTTTTTTAAAACACCTCGTCGCAGAAAACCGCGATAAAAAATAAAACGCTCACCACCGCGTTCATAGTAAAAAATGCTTCGTTAATTTTTACTTCGCTAAAAGACCGCGTAAGACTATGTTCGCGAATTAAAAACCCGCTTATGACAAAAATGCCTGCGAAATAAAAAATTCCGCTATGGGCAAAAAAACCAGCCGAAATCCAAAAAAGCACCGCAGCAATATGCAAAATCCGCGAAATAGTTAAAGTAACCTCTCTGCCCCATTTGGCAGGAAACGAAAAAAGATTGTTCGCGTGATCAAATTCTATATCCTGCAAAGCGTAAATCATATCAAATCCCGCTACCCAAAAAGTTACACCCAAGGTTAAAAACAAAGGCGGGAAATCATATGTTCCACGGCTCGCTATCCAAGCGCCATACGGAGCGATGCCAAGAATTAAACCCAATATGAAATGCGAAAAATAGGTTACTCGTTTTGCGTATGGATAGACCCAAGTCAAAATGACTGGGATTGGAGAAAGAAAAACACAAAGTGCTCCAAGTTTAACCGCGCTGTATTCAAAAATAATAAATGAGGCGACAATCGCTATTAAAACATTTCGCGCGCTTAACTGCTTTTGCGGAAGCGCCCTGCCGCAAGTTCTAGGATTTTTCGCGTCTATATTTCTATCAACAAAACGGTTGATTGCCATCGCCATTGTTCTAAAGTTCACCATCGCCAAAGTTATCCACAAAAAAATGGAAGCGCGAGGCAACCCGCCTTCGGCAAGAATCAATCCTGAATAAGCAAACGGGAGTGCGAAAATTGAATGCTCAAGTTTAATGTCTTTTGAGAAAACCAAGAGTTTTTTAAGAAAAGTTTTAATCAATCCCGTATTCTGCCCATCTGTCCGTTACAAGTTTTTTTATTTCCTCACTCATTATTATATCGTCAGGCCAAGGGCGGTTCATTCCCTCTTCTTTTGTTTTGCGAGTAGCGTCTATCCCAATTTTTGAACCTCTTAAATTGTCTGGCGAGCTGTGGTCAAGTTCATCAAGCGGACCTTCAGAAAAAACAAAATCTCGTTTCGGATCTATATTATTTAGTACTCGCCACGCAACTTCGCTTGTATTTTGGATATCCGCGTCGTTGTCCAAAACTATAATCATTTTAGAAAACATCATTTGTCCCAGCCCCCAGAGAGCGTGAATGATTTTTCGTCCTTGCGCGGGATATGTTTTCTTTATTTTGACTATCAAACAATTGTGAAAATTTCCCTCCCACGGCATCGCAATGTCCAATATTTCCGGGAACTGTTTTTGAATAAGCGGCAGAAAAATTCTTTCTATCGCTTTTCCCATAAAACAATCTTCCATAGGCGGACGGCCTACAACAGTCGTTGCGTAAATAGGCTTTTTGCGATGAGTCATACAAGTTATGTGAAAAACAGGAAAATCTTTTGCCTGCGAATAAAATCCTGTGTGATCGCCAAAAGGACCTTCAAGACGACTTTCTCCCGCTTCAACATATCCTTCTAAAATTATCTCGGCTTCCGAAGGGATTTCCAAATCAATGGTTTTGCATCGAGCAAGTTCGACTGAACTCCGCCGCAAAAATCCCGCCAACATCAATTCATCAATCCCTGACGGCAGCGGACACACCGCAGAAAACATAAGCGCGGGATCAGCGCCAATCGCGACCGCTACAGGCAATTTCCCGCCGCCCGTCTCGCTTAATTTTCTAAAATGCTCAGAACCATCTTTATGAATATGCCAATGCATTCCAGTTGTTTGATTGTCATAGACTTGCATCCGATACATCCCAAGATTGCGAACGCCGGTTTGCGGGTCTTTGGTGATAACAATTGGAAGAGTGATAAATTTGCCGCCGTCTTTCGGCCAACATTTCAAAATCGGAATCGTGTCAAGAATCGCTCCCTCTCCTGCCCTAACAACAACTTCTTGACAAGGCGCATTTCGGACAATCTTGGGGATAATGTTTTTTAGCTCAAATGCTTTTGGAACAAGCGATAGACCTTGTGTAATATTTTGCGGCGGTTTTAAATCCAGAAACGATTTTATGCGCGCGGCAATTTCGTCTATGTTTTTCACGTCAAGCGCCATTGCCATCCGCTTGTAGGAACCATATAAATTGATAGCCACTGGAAACGCAGAGCCTTGTATATTTTTAAAAAGAAGCGCGGAGCCATTCTGCTTCACAACTCGGTCATATATCTCCGTAATCTCAAGTTCCGGATTAACTGACGCATCAATTTCCCGCAACTCTCCAGAGTCTTTTAAGACTTTAATAAATTCAGATAGGTTTTTAAAGTTCATCTATTAAATTCCTTTTACATCTTCGTCACGCAACCGTAGGACTTACATAAAAAACAACCTTATTTCCAAAGCTTCGCAATGTTGTTTTTTGTTTAATCTTAGATTAGCATCTTTATAGAAAAAACATAAGAAAAATTCATCGTCGTTAACAAGCAACGCCATCTGAGAATCAATTGAGCTTTGGTAACTACGATAAATTTTTGTTTAATTTAGACAATACAAATTGCCTCGGTTTAATTCGCGCGGAATTGCTTTTCCAAACAAATTTACTACAGAAAATCATAAAACGGTTAGGATTGTGATTCAAGAAAACGCAGAAGTTCTTGCATATCAAGAGGTAAGTCGCTTTTGAGGGCTATCCATTTTTTAGTATGCGGTTGTTCAAAACCAATAGAGAGCGCGTGAAGGGCTTGTCTTTTGATAGCCGGAAACGGAATGCCATAAAGAGTGTCCCCAAGCACCGGATGCCCCATATGAGCAAAATGAACGCGGATTTGATGAGTCCGTCCCGTTTGAGGGCGAATTTCAACCCAAGTCGCGTTTTTATATCGTTTAAGAACTTTAAAAAAAGTTAACGCCTCTTTGCCGCCCGTCGGTCTAACAATAATTTTTTTTCTATTTAAAAACGCTCTGCCGACAGGCTCATTGCAATATCCCTCATCGTGCTGCACGACTCCTTGGACAATCGCGTTATACACACGATCTACTGAATGCTCTTTAAATTGCTCAGCAAGCTTAGCGTGCGCAAAATCGTTTTTCGCCACAACCAAAAGCCCCGACGTATCCTTATCCAAACGGTGAACAATTCCAGGTCTAATCGCATCACTCCCACCTTTTAAATTTTTCACATGGAAAAGAACAGCGTTTACAAGCGTATGATCAGGATTTCCATTAGCAGGATGAACCACCATTCCAGAAGGTTTGTTTACAACAAGGCAATCCTCATCCTCATAAACAATTTCAAGCGGAATTTCTTCGGCGAGAAGCGATTTCGTAATAATTTCTCTGTCCGCAACAATGACGGCCTCGCCCTCTTTTACCAAATAATGAGAGCTTGCGACATTGCCATTTACCGAAACATCTCCATTTTTAATCATCTTTTGCAAATGGGCTCTTGAATGCTTATCAGCCATTTTTTGCGCTAAAAAAACATCAAGCCTTCTATCCGCGTCCATTGCCTCGACTAGAAACTCAAAACTTTTTGCTGCCATATCAGTTTCTTTTTGCCTTTCTAACTTTAAAGAACACAAACGCGATTAAGATAATGCCCGCGCTGATAAGTTGATTTGCCGTAAGTCCTTGCCAAGTCCAAGATGATTCGCGTAAAAATTCAACTAAGTAGCGGCCAAGCGCGTAAAGCATGAAATAAAGAAGTCCAATTTCGCCTGAAAAATGCTTGCGTTTTGCCCGTAACCGCAAGAAAAAGAAAAGCCCTACATTAAAAGCGGCTTCGTAAATTTGAGTGGGGTGAACTTTGTACTCAAGAGCAGGAAACTGCACGGCAAATGGCAAATCACTCGGTTTTCCGTAGCAGCAGCCATTTAAAAAACAACCCATTCTGCCAAACACATGTGAAAGCGCGACATATGGCGTCAGAAAATCAAGACTTTGCCAAACTCCCCAGCCGTGATTCCTTGTCCAGTAGATGAAACTTACAAAACCTGATATTGCTCCTCCATAAAAAACAAGTCCGCCTTGCCAAACTTTTATAATGTCTAATGGATTGGCCCCGTAATAAGAAAAATTCTGGAAAACATAAAAAAGTCTCGCGCCGATAATCCCCCACATCACGACAAAAAAAACCATATCTAAAATTTGGGCGACGGGCGGGAAACCGTCTTTTTTTGCTTGGCGATGCATCAAAAACAAAGAGACAAGAATGCCGATAGCGATACAAAGTCCATAAGAAAAAACATGAAAATCACCAAATGAAATTACAACGGGATGCATCAGTTCCCCTTTCGTTTAAAAGCATAAATAAAGTACAGCCCGACACCCACGGAAATAGCGATGTCCGCGACATTAAAAACAGGCCAAACTTTAAAATCGATAAAGTCCACAACCGCGGAGAATCTTAGGCGATCAATCCAGTTCCCTATCGCCCCGGCAATAATAAGCGAATACGCGAACATATCGAGAGAGGAATTCTTTGAGGATTTCTTTTTGTTAAGATAAAGCAAAAACATGAGAAGAAAAATAAGGCTAAGAGTAATCGCGCCAAAAAGGATTTCTTTATGCTCGCTAAAAAGTCCAAAGGCGACTCCTTTATTCATAACGAGCGAAAAATCCAAAATTCGAGGAATTATTTGAACAGAACGCTCCAACGAAAGATTTTTAAGAGCGAAGAATTTTGTCGCTTGATCTAGCAGAATAACTATTATGACTAGCAGGTAACAAAACATTAAAACCGGCGAATGTCTTTATCGATTTCTTCCTGCGCCTTTATAGAAAGCCGAGCGTAAGGGATTGCCAAAAGTCTTTTTTTAGGAATCGCTGTCCCATAGACTTCGCAAATGCCATATGTGTCGTCTTCTATTTTTTTCAAGGCCACGCTGATATCGTTTAAAAGCTGCTGCTGATTTGAAGCGATGCCGATGTTCAGTTCTCTGTCATAGTTGTCTGTAGCAAGGTCGGAAGGATCAGAAAGTTCCGCCGCGCTGCTCACGCCTTTTTTAACAAGCGCGTCTTCCTCCACCTGCTGAATATTACCGACAATCTTTTTTTGAATTTGAAGCAAAGTTTTCTTGAAGCTGTTTAGTTCACTCTTGAGAAACGGAGATTTTTTAAGTTTCTTTTCAGTCTTAGCGATTGAAACTTTTTTTGCCGATTTGCTTTTCACCGCGGCTTTCTTAATAATTTTAACTTTCTTTTTAGAAGGCGTAACTTTTTTAATTGTTTTTATTTTTGATTTTTTAGGGCCAACTTTTTTTACCGTTTTTTTAGCAACTTTTTTTATCGCTTTTTTCACTGCTTTTTTCACTGCTTTTTTTATCTTGTTTTTTTTCGCTTTCGCCATAACAAACCCTCTTTCTATACTGAATAACCGGGAAACGGCGCTCGGTTTTTATTGACAAAAAATGACTCTTTCCGCCTAAAAAACGCGCGCATTATACCGACCGCTTCATATGGGCGCAAGCGATAAAACTCTTTTGAAAATTAAATTATGGGAAAGAAACGAGATTTAAAAAAGAGGCTGATGATTGGTTAGAAGCGTAAAAAGTTCCACTGCCTTACTTGTTTATAAAATCTATTAAAACGGTCGGCAGCTGCCCTTTTTTTTGCAACTCTTTAGAGAGAGATTTTAAAAACGCGCTAACAACGGCTGGGTCAAACTGCGTTCCAGAACAATTTATAATTTCTTGTATTGCAAAGTCAAGACTCTGTCCTTCTCTATAACATCGTGAAGAGACGATTGCGTGAAAACTATCGACAACGCATATAAGCCTCGCCTCGATTGGAATCTCTTCACCTTTTAATCCACGAGGATAACCCGTTCCGTCAAAGCGTTCGTGATGCGCTAAAATTATTTCACGCACGCGTTTAAATCCGCTTAAAGGCTCTAAAATTCGCGCTCCTTTTTCTACGTGAGTTTTCATTACAAGCCATTCGTCTTTAGTCAATTTTCCGGGTTTACAAAGAATATGGTCAGGAATTCCGATTTTTCCAACATCATGCAGAATAAGCGCCGCCGATAAAAACTGCTTCAGTTCTCCAGTCAAATCCATTCCCATATCCTGCGCGGTCATCATTCCAAGCCGTTCGACTTCTGAGACATGTCCGAAAATTGACGGCTCTTTAGTGTGAACTTCTTCCGCAAGCGAACTCATAATTTCATAATATGTTTGCTGTTCTTTGACGCGCATTTGCTCAATTTCTTTGAGACGCTCAGCAAGTTCTTGATTTTGCGCCAAAAGGTTTTGATTATATTCCGCTGTCTTTACCGCCATAGCGCAATCGTGCGCCACCGTTTGAAAAAAAACAACTTCTTGCGCCGTGAAACATCTGCCGTTTATCCTGCGCCCCAACATCAAGACCCCTATCAATTGTTCCTTGTAAAAACCAGGGACAAGCAATTCGACATTTAGCGTTCGCATCGTTTTTTGTATTGATACGAGGACATCGGCTTTTGAATTAGAAGCCATTCGGAACTCAGCTCGTGAAAGCATTTTTTTTACATCTGAAGAAAATAAAAAATCTTTTTGAAATGGCAGTCTGCGTTTCGACATCGTAAACCACTCAACGAGAGGATGGTTCTTTTCGAATTTGACTAAACTGACGGGAAGTTTTTTGGACCCCTTTGAATTAACAAAAACATATCTGTCCTTGTGGGAATCCAAGGCAAGCATTGAGGCATGCGTGAGTCCAAACTGACGGGCAATAAACCGTGTTACAAGCGCGAGCAATCTATTGGGTCGCTTCAAACGAACCATACTTCTGGCAATATCTCGAAGCGCTTCTTGGTAGTCTATCTTGTGATTTGTGTTTGTTTCCTTGCTTGCGGGTATCATTCAGTTTTTTTATCAACCTTACGAAGCCAGCTGTGCGAGTTTGTCTTGAACATCTTTTTCGAGATATTCCAAACTTAATGGCTTTGTGATGTAATTGTCGGCACCAAGCCGTATAGCTTCTTCTATTTTTTCTTGAGTTTCCACTGCCGTTACCATCAACACGCGTATATGGGGATAAACCTCTTTGATTTTTCTAAGCGTTTGAAGACCGTCTAAATTAGGCATTTGAATATCAAGCAGCACTATATCAGGACAAAATATCGCGACTTTTTCAAATGCTCTTTGCCCGTCATGAGCAGTTTCGACTTTAAAATCACGGTCCTCAAAAAAAGATTTCAAAAATTCACATATTTCCACTTCATCATCTACTATCAGCATTTTTTTGGCCATAAATTTCTCCTTTATTTATTTTAAATTGTTTGCGCTTTAAACACTTCTTCATCAGATGAGTTCGCTGATTGGTTTGATTCAGGCAATTGAATTATAAACATCGTTCCAATGCCAAGTTGGCTTTCAACTCTTACTGAACCACCGTATCTGTTAATAATTTGTTTCGTTACAAAGAGTCCAAGTCCGACAGCTTCATGTCGCGTCGTATAAAACGGATTGAAAATTTTATCAATACTCTCTTCCCCAATTCCCCGCCCCGTGTCGGAACAATAAATTTCGATTAAATTTTCATTTTTCCGATATCGCAGCTCGACCGTGATTTTCCCGCCGCCAGAGACAGCCTCTACCGCGTTTAATAATAAGTTAAAGAACAATTCGCGAATTTCCTGCTTATTTGCGTAATATTGAGGTAGCTCCGGATCAAGATTTCTCACAACCTCAATCCCATCAAGCGATGCCTGATATGCCAATAACGCGAGCGTCTCGTCTAAAACCTTTTCAAGAGATACATATTCACAAGACGACTTAGTTTCTTGAGAATAAATAAGCAGCTTCTTTGTAATATCGGCAGCTCTTCGCGTTTGTTTAACTATTGTATTTAACGCGTCTTGAACTTTAGGGTCAAGACTCTTTGCCCCGCGCTGCATAAGAATAACCTGCGCCTTGCCGGAAATAATCGCAAGCGGGTTGTGAATTTCGTGCGCAATCCCCGCCGCAAGCTTCTCAATGGCGTTTTGTTTTGTTTTTTGAATCCACTGCGATTGCGAATCCTGCAATTCATTGTTTATTTCGCGCAAACGCCGGACAACCATGGCGTTTTGAACGCAAGGAGCAATTTGTTCCGCGAATTTTCTAAAAATATGAAAATCCGTTTGATCAAAAATGGTCTCAGGGGTTTTTGCGCCAAATGCCAGAAAACCAATCAAGTTATCTTTAATAAAAAGCGGAGCGATCCAACCCGCTTGAAGCCCATCTAAATCTTTTGACAATTCATTTGCTTTCTGCCAAGTCAGACTCCGCAAAAGCGTGTCGCGCACAAGAATGTGCTGTCCCGCTTGATATATTGATTTAACTAGAAGAGAGTCTGATGAAATGCGGATTTTTTTTGACCTGGAAAGCTGCCAGCCGTATTGAGCAACTATTTCGTATTGATTTTGAATAGAATCAGATGTAAGTAGCGCGACCGTTTTGAGTCTAAACACATCGCCAAAAGTATTCACTACCAAATTAGCAACTTCTTGCAAATCCAAATTAACGACAAGATCTTTTACTAAATCCGAAAGAGACACTTGAGCGAATGTTTTTTTTTGAAAAAAATACTTTTCGAGCAGCGCCTTTATTAAAAGATCAGCGGGTTTATACGCCGCGATAAAAACAACCGTCATTAAAAAAATAGGGGAAAAAGGATGCCTTACCCAATACGAATAAGACTCATTCGCGAAACAAGAAATAAGATAAGAAACAAATGTCCCCACGCAAAAAAGTGCCAACCCCACTAAGATTTTTCTTAAAATAATTTTGGGAGGTTTCATTAGTCCTTCACCTTTTTATCGCCTCAACGCATTTTGGGCAAAGTTCGGAATGTTCTGAACTTTCTCCGATTTTCACGGAATAATTCCAACATCTTACGCATTTCTTTCCTTCGGCTTTTTCCACGCAAACATTAAACGGGATTTTACGCTTCAAATTAACCGAAACCGACTCTGCAGCTTCCATTTTGGAATCAGCCTTGTCCGCGACCAAAACCTGCGACACGACAAATACACGCGGCAATTCTTTTGCGTATTTCTTTAAAATCCGAAGCGTCTCGTCATCCGATGTAGCCAAAGTGACTTTAGCTTCAAGCCCGGCGCCAATCACTTTTGCTTCTCTTTGTTTTTCCAAAAACGGCGTAACGGTATTTCTGATTTCGCGGACAACTTCCCATTCGTTAAACACCTCCTCAGATTTAACTTCATCGATTTTGGGCCATTCGCTCGCGTGAACTGTAGTTTGTCCGTCTTCAAAACTATACGCCTTCCAAACTTCATCCGCCGTAAAAGAAAGTATCGGCGCGACCAATTTAACAAGTTTTTTCAAAATATCGTATAAAACCGTTTGCGCGGAACGGCGAAGCCAAGAATTAGGAGCGTCCGTATAAAGCGTATCTTTTAAGGCATCAAGATAATACGCGCTTAAATCGACGACGCAAAACTCATAAATTTCTCTGTAAATTTGATGAAATTCAAAATTTTCATAAAGTTTTGTTACGCGGCAAGCCAGTTGTTCCGCCTTCACTTTCGCCCAAACATCAAGCGGATGAAGCGCGTCATTTGGCACCGCGTGCTTTGTTACGTCAAAATCATAAAGATTGGATAAAAGGTATCTAAATGTATTGCGGATTTTTCTATACGCGTCAACAAGCTGCTTCAAAATATCTTTGGAAAGTCTGACATCAAATTGATAATCGCAAGACGCTACCCAAAGTCGTAAAACATCGGCGCCGAAGTCTTTCATAACTTCTTGCGGCGTTACGACATTGCCGGCGGACTTTGACATTTTCTTTCCCTGCCCGTCCATTACAAAACCGTGCGTCAAAACATTTCTGAATGAGCTTTGCTCTTCTATAGCAATGGCTGTGGTAAGCGAACTTTGAAACCAGCCGCGGTGCTGGTCCGAGCCTTCCAAATATAGATGCGCTGGAAATTCTACTCCATCGCGAAGTTTTAAAACGGCTTGATGACTTACTCCAGAATCAAACCAAACATCAATTATGTCCGTCTCTTTTTCAAACTCATTTTGACCGCATTTCGGACATTTAATGCCATTTGGTAAGAAATCCGAGACAGGACGAGCAAACCACGCGTCAGCGCTTTCGCGGGCAAAAATTTCCAAAATTTTGTCTTTAGACTCTTTAACAAAATGGACATTCGCGCAATGCTTGCAGCGTATAACGGGAATTGGAACTCCCCAATATCTTTGGCGGGAAAGACACCACTCGGGGCGAGTTTCAACCATTCCTTTAATGCGGTTTCGTCCCCATTCGGGAATAAACTTAATATCTTTATCAATCGCGTTTAACATTTTTTTACGCAAATCATTGTGGTCGATTTTCATAAACCATTGCGTGGTCGCTCTAAAAATAATTGGCTTTTTGCACCGCCAGCAATGCGGATAACTGTGCGCGTGTTCCTCTTCTTTTAAAAGCAAATTTTTACCCGCTAATAATTCTGTAATTTTAGGATTCGCCTTAAAGACATGTTCTCCCTGCATCAGAGCAAATTCCGCGGTATATTTCCCGCGAGAATCCACAGGCGAAACTATCGGAAGCCCGCGCTCAAGATGCCCATATTTATAGTCGTCTTCGCCATGACCCGGCGCGATATGAACAATTCCCGTTCCATCCTCACTCGACACGTAATCAGCGGTAATAATTTCCCCTTTTCTATCAATAAAAGGATGCTGATACAAAAGTCCATCTAACGCCTGCCCTTGCAGCGTATTTATGATTTTAAAACCGCTTAAGTCGATTTTGCCAGCCAGCTTATCTTCCAATGCTTTCGCGAAAATAAAAACCTCATCATCTTTCTGCGACAACACATATTCAAGTTCAGGATGAACCGCCGCTCCGACATTTGCCGGCAAAGTCCAAGGCGTTGTCGTCCAAACCAACACATAAACTTTTTTATCATTTGGGATTTTTAATTTCGCGTTAGATTCAGGCAGCAGCGGAAACCGGACATAAACAGATTTTGAAATTTTGTCCTCATACTCAAGCTCCGCCTCGGCAAGCGCCGTGTCGCAGTCGTAGCACCAAGCGACAGGTTTCAAGCGCTGCTCAATAAATCCTTTTTCATACAGTTTTAAAAATGACGCCGCGATCGCGGTTTGAAACTCATAATTCATCGTGAGATACGGGTTATCCCATTCGCCAAAAACTCCAAGCCGCTTAAAACCTTCCTTCTGATGCGCGACAAATCTCTCGGCATACGCGCGCGCGACTTTGCGAAACTCGACACGATCAACTTCTTCTTTACGTTTTCCCATTTCCTTAAGACACGCGTGCTCGATTGGAAGTCCATGACAGTCCCAGCCGGGAATATACAGCGAATCAAATCCCCGCATAGTCCGATACTTCACTATCAAATCTTTTAAAATTTTATTTAACGCGTGTCCAATGTGAATATTGCCGTTGGCGTATGGCGGACCGTCATGCAAAACATATTTAGGCTTGTCTTTGGATTTTGCTCGAATCGCCTTGTAAACACCTTCCGCCTCCCAACTTTTAAGCATTTCCGGTTCTCGCGCGGCAAGATTCGCCTTCATAGAAAACGAAGTTTGCGGAAGATTAAGAGTGTCTTTGTATTTTTTTTGTTCTAAATTTTCTGACATATTTAAAATTGCCTTATTTTGAATTTAATTTTGAAATAACCGAGGTAATCAATGTATCAAGTCTTGGCCCCGCCGCGTTTGCCGTCTTTATAATTTCTTTAATATCGCATGGTGAAAGGTTGTCGGGATCGCACAAATCCGTAACAACGCTAAAGCCCAAAACTTCCATACCCATATGAATCGCGGCTATCACTTCCGGCACTGTGGACATTCCAACCAAATCCGCGCCGAACCCCCTCATCATCCGATATTCCGCGCGCGTTTCGAGACAAGGGCCTGACACTCCGATATAAACTCCCCGCCTAATAGAAATTTTATTTTCCAGCGCCGCGTCGTTTGCGATATTCAAAAGCCGTTTTGAAAACGGCTCGTTCATATCAGGAAACCGCGGTCCAAGTTTATCAATATTAGGTCCGACAAGCGGATTCGCGCCCATGAAATTAATTTGATCTTCAATAACAACAATGTCGCCTTTTTGAAAAGCAAGATTGAGTCCTCCGGCAGCATTAGAAACTATCAAAATTTTAACGCCAAGTCCGCGCAGCACGCGTATAGGAAATGTTACTTCATTAAGCGAGTAACCTTCATAAAAATGGAACCTGCCTTCCATTGCCGCTACTTTTTTTCCGCCCAACTCACCCAGTATCAGCTTCCCGCTATGCGATTCTACGGTAACTTTTGGAAAATGCGGCAGACTCGAATACTCAAAAACAGTTTTATTTTTAATTTTACTAGAAGTATTCCCGAGTCCGGTTCCTAAAACCAGTGCGACATCTGGAATAAAATCTGTTTTTTCTCTTATAAGCGCAACCGTTTCTCGAATTTTTTCAAACTCGTGACTTGGGTCTTTTTCAAACCGTTTCATCGCCATAATTTATCTGCCAAAATAATAGGCACAGTGAATGAGAATTGTTACCAAAATTCGATTAGTTACATAAAGCGCGAAAAACGCGACTATAGGCGATAAATCCAACATTCCAATTTGCAAGGGAAGCTTTTTTAATGGCTGCAAAATAGGATCAGTAATTTGTGTTAAAAATTGCACAAGGCTTGAATATGGATCTACCGGCAACCATGAAATAATAATTCGCGCGAAAAGCAGCCAATAAAGAAGCGTGCAAACACCGTTTACAAGCATAGCCAGGCCTTGAAATAAAATATCTAAAATAAACATTATTTTCCCTTCCGAAGTTCGCGGCTTCTTGTCATCGCCGCTTTCATCGCAGTCTTAAATCCGTTCGCGAATTTTTTGCGTTTTAAAGTTTGAAGAGCGGCATCAGTTGTCCCTTTTTTTGATGTAACCATCTCGCGAAGTTGCGCAGTCGAAAAATCTGAGGACTTGGCAACGAGCGCCGCGCCAATCCCCGTCTGAATAGCAAGCAGCCTCGCGACAGAATTATGTAAACCGTTTTGAATGCCAAATTCTTCCATTAACTCCATCATATAAAAAAAATACGCCGGGCCGCTGCCGCTTAAGGCCGTAACCAAATCTAAATGTTTTTCGTCCAAAATAGCGACTTCGCCGCAACCGGAAAAGAAAACCTTAGAAAATAAAAGCGCCTGTTTTGAAGCGCTGGAAACCGCTGTCATTCCCGCGCCAACTTTCGCTCCCAAGTTCGGCATAGCGCGAACTATTGATATTTCTTCGCCTATTGCGGCTTTTATTTTCGCGATTGTCATTCCCGCCAAAATGGAGATAAGCCATTTTTTTTCTGTCCAAAACTTCTTATTTTCACTGGCAAAAACGGCAAAATCCTGCGGCTTCATTGCGATTAGGACAACGTCAGATTTTTTAATAAGCTCTTCTGTTGAACTTACCAAATTTACTCGCGTTTTTTTTGCAAAATCCTTCAGTTTTTTGGCGTCTTTATCGAAAACAAAAATATTTTGAGGCGTCGTCAGACCTTTGGAAATAACTCCTTCCAAAATAGAGGAGCCCATATTGCCTACGCCGATTACGCCTATTTTCTTGTTCCCCAATGTTTTCATTTTACATTTTCTCCCTAGGAAAAATTAAGGACCCGATTCTAAGCATATTTGAGCCTTCTTCAAGAGCAATTCTATAGTCTTGAGACATTCCCATCGATATAGTTCGCCAGTCCCATATTGGAAATTTTTGCTTAAAATTCTCAAATATTTTCCGGACATTTTTAAAACAGTCGCGAATTGCAATTTCATCTTCAGTGAGCGGCCCAATTGCCATTAGCCCTTTTATATCAATTTCCGGAATTTTCGCGATTTGAGAAAGTATTTCTTCCGCCTCGTCAATTGCCGCGCCGGACTTCGTCTCTTCCCCTGAAGCGTTGATTTGAAAAAGACAAGCAACTTTCGCTATGTTTTTATTTTTCGCCTGCTTCGCGATTTCATTAGCAAGTTCCACGCGGTCAAGAGAATGAATTAAAAAAACATTTCCAACGACATATTTTGCTTTATTCGTTTGGAGCTGTCCAATTAAGTGCCAACGAATATCTCGCGGCAACTCTATCGATTTATCTCTCCATTCTTGAACTCTATTTTCCCCAAAGTCTCTTTCCCCCGCCTCATATGCCTCTAAAATTTTTTCATTGCTAATAGTTTTAGTTACAACTATTAACTCCGCGTCAGATTTATCCCGTCCCAAAGATTCAAGCGTATTTTCAATATCTTGTCTTAAATTTTTAAGGCTATCCAAAACGCTCACTTTGCTTCTCCCGGAGGATACGCTCCGCGGACTATTTCAAAAAGCTTTATTACTTGTTTTCTATCAATAAGAAAAACGCCCTGTTCTCCTTCAACCATTCCATAATACGAGTCTTTATCAGCAATCTCATCGCCGAACTGAATTGTTTTTTGCTCTCCGTTCTCAAGCGTTACCATCACTCTGTCGTGTATCAGAAAAAAACCCATATCAGCGTTGGATTTTTTATTGTCATCGAGAAACTCTTTTTTATTAAGCCCTTGAATCGCGGACGTTACCGCTCTTATTTGAGACTCAGAAGTTTTATCACCAAACCTCGCGATCGGCTCAAACCAATACCAACTTTCCCCTTCCTTTTTCCACTGAACGCTATACGCGCCCATTTCAATATAAATTTTTGTCCATTCTTTTGCCGGAGCCCTAATTGCGCGTTTGGCTCTAATCGAATAAATTGTTTTATCAAATACGGTTTTCATCTCGGGCTGCCACAAAAAATATCCGCGTTCTCTTTTCCATTTAGCATAAAACGCTTTTCCGATTGGAACATTCGCGCCGAGCAAAAGCGTCTCTGTTTTCCCGTCAGATAAAATCACATTAATTTCCATTCGCGGATCTTTTAAACCATATTCATCCCAGTCTTTTTCCGCCCGCAACCGCGGCTGTTTGGACGCCATTTGGACAGCGGCAGCCATTGCTTCGGCCGCGCCGGATTCTAAGAATGAAAAAACAGGTTTTCCCATTTCCCAATTCTGTTCAGTTTTAATCACAGTGAAATTGATATTCTTTTCATAATTAATGACATTAACGCTTTTCACCCATTTTTTAGTCCCAAGTTCTACCTGGCGGGCAATTTCATCAGGGATAATCCCGTAAGATTCAAGGGAAAGACGATTTTGATAAATATACGCGGCAGCAGCAGCGGCAAGCAGCAGCAGAAAAACAACCGTCCTAGAAATCTTCATGATGTCCTGCGTCTTATTACAATAAAAAGACCGCCGGCAACACAGCATAAAAGCGGATAAATACCCAGCACAGAAACCAGCAGATAAAGCCGCTTGGAAGGGCTAATAAAAAGAGGTTTAAATTTTGTTTCGGGGCGTTTAACATCGACAAACCTGGTATCATCAGCAAGCCATTTAATCAGGTTAAGCCCAAACTGTTTATTCCCGGAAAGATCAAAATAAGCATTGGTCAAAAAATCACCGTCGCCAACAATAACCATTCGTTTTTTTACATCTTCCGCTTCATTTTTTCCCTTTTCTGTTTTTTCAACCGTAACGGCTATCGGAAGCGGCCCCGCGATATCCGCCTTAACATCAAAAGACGCTTCGCCATTTTCAAGCGCCGCAAAATTAGTTTCCGCCCAACTTCCTTCAGCCGTCATCGCGAGAGGCAAGACCTCAATCCCTTCAGGCGTATCGACAGACGGCTGCGTAACGCGGACAAGCGGGAAAAAAGTTGCTTGGTCTAGGCCTTTTGATATTTCGTGTTTTTTAAGATATTTGCTCACAAGCGGCATCAAAAAATCACCGCCGACAACTCGGCTGGATTTGTCCACTATAATATTCTTTCCCAAATCCACGCCATACCGCTTCGCGAAATTCACAAATGACTGCCCTTCATTCGGGTCCATCGGGTCAATCAAAACCAAAACCCCTTTCCCCGTTTCAAACGCTTTGTCCAAATCCGCAAATTCATCTTCTGTCAAATCCCAACGCGGTCCCGCGAGCGCGACAACCTGACAAGCTTCAGGGATATGGTCGCGAGAAAGAATTATCGATTGAACCCGCGTGTTGTAATCGCGCATCAAATTACGAAATCGTCTGTAACCTCCCGTCCCGTCATCATCAAGAGAAACCTCACCATGCCCCGCCGTAAAACAAACCGTAATATCCTTGGGATTTAAAATTCTTAGAAACGCGTTTGTAAAAGACTCCTCATTTATTCTGGATGTGAGACGCTCTTCTCTGCCAAGCGACACAATCACTACGGTGTTCGGTTCTGTAACATTAAACTTTTGCGCTAACTTTGGGCGGCGGTTTGGATCATAAAAATCATATTTCAATTTCGAATGATACCTTTTACATTCCTTAAGAAACATTTCAAGACCGCGTTTCGCGGGATCGTCTTGCGGATAAAAAAGCATCATCTCAACGGGATTTTTTTTCAATTCCGTCAGCACTTCCACGGTCGTCTTAGGCAAAGAGTAGATTTTATCCCGCGTTAAATCCCATCTTTCACTAAAGGGCTGAATAACGGCATATACAAGCGTAATGGTCGCGAGTAAAACAAGAGCTTCGATAAAAAGCTGTGTTTTGAGCAAGAATTGCTTCATCAGGTTTTCCAATTACGCGTTTCAATTGAGCGAATAGTTAGAAACAAAAAGTAGAAAAAGAAAAATCCAAAGTAAATCAAATCCCGAGCGTCTAAAACTCCCACTGTGAAATTGCGGTAATGTTCCAGCGGCGAAAGTTCAGAAAAAAATCTCGCGATAGGGCCTGTTACGGCATCGTCCGCCCAATCCAAAATCCAAAAAAGAACAAGCATTGAAAAACTTCCGAAGGCGCTGATCATGGGATTTTTCGTCAAACTCGAAATGAAAACGCCCGCCGATAAATACGCGCTCCCAAGCAGCCAAAAACCTAAAAATCCTAAAATCGCCGGCGACCAATCACATTCTCCGCCAATGGCCTCCAAAACAAATCCATACGCGGCAAGAGGAACAACAAGCAGAGTAAAAAACGCCTGAAGTCCAAGCTGCTTTCCCGCGACTATTTCAAAATCCGAAAGCGGATAGGTAAAAAGAATTTCCAAAGTCTCTTGTCTGCGTTCTTCAGAAAACGCGCGCATTGTTAATACGGGAATAAGGAAGAGAAGCAAAATGCTTATATTGATAAAAAATGAGCCGAAGATGTATTGACTTTGATTAAGTCCGGAAAAATTAGAAAGCCCAAACGCCTGCGGGTTTATTGATATTTTCGCGTAGTTGAGCGTTAGCATTGTAAAAAAAACGCCCGTTATAAAAAAAAATAAGACCGTCATCATAACGCCGATCCACGAGTGAAAAATATTTGCAAATTCCCGTCTCGCCAGAGTTAAAACCTTTTTCATTTTTTCAAGTCTCCCAACTCGCCCACCTCAAGAAGATACATAAAAATATCTTCAAGCGTCGCCGCTCGGCGGCGAATTTCAACAAGCGGTATATCGCGCTCAACAAACATCTTCGCAATGCGCGGTCTCAAATCTTCTTCGGTAGCAACTTGAAACGAGAAAAACAGCTCACCCGTCGGTTCCGCTAACACGAGCATTTTTTTTATATTAAGCGATTTAAGCAAATCTCTTGCTTCGTTTTCTTTTTCCCTATTCTTTAAGCAAATTTGAATATTATCTTTATTTTTTAAAAACGCGGAAAGTTCTCTGACCGTTCCATTGGCCAAAATACTTCCATGATCAATCATCATCACGCGGTTACATAGAACAGAAACTTCTGACAAAATATGAGTCGATAAAATCACAGCGCGCGTCGCGGCAAATGATTCAATCACATCTCTTATTCCTTTAATCTGCGTTGGATCAAGCCCTGTCGTAGGTTCGTCCAAAATCAAAACATCAGGGTCCCCAATTAGCGCTTGCGTAAGTCCAATGCGTTGGCGATAGCCTTTTGAAAGCTGCCCAATGAGTTTTTTACCCATATCGCACAGCCCGCACAAATACATTTTTTCTTCAATGTGTGTTTTTATCTTGCTTCGTTCGACATCTTTTAATTTAGCAACAAACGAAAGATATTCTGCCACCCGCATATCAGGATATAAATTAACCGTTTCGGGAAGATAACCAATGGAACGCTTCGCGAGACGAGGGTCTTTTGCCATAGGCTTCCCTTTAATCAAAACCTGTCCTGATGTCGGCGGAAAAAATCCAGAAAGAACTCTTAGCACCGTGGTTTTTCCGGCACCATTGGGGCCGAGAAAGCCAACAATCTCTCCTGGTTTAATTTCAAATGAAATATCTTTTAGGATTTCTTTTTCGTCATAATGCTTGAATATCTTTTCTACCTTGATAAGCGGCGGCTGAGATGAGAGGACTGTGGGCAGCATCGTTAAGCGGGTTCAACCCTTGCGAATTTGCGTTTGCCGCATTGAAGAATAAACGACTCTTTTTTAGAAATAATCATTTTAGGGTCTGATACTTTTTCTTGATCAAGCCGGACACCGCCTTGCAAAATCATTCGCCGCGCTTCTGATTTACTCACAAATAACTTGGCATCAACAAGAATTGAGACAATATCAATCCCATTACAATTTATTTTTATAGCCGGAATTTCTTCGGGAACTCCTTTGTTTTTAAAAATTTCATCAAATTCCGAGCGCGCCTTTTTTCCCTCTTCTACAGAATAAAAAAGCTCAACCACTCGTTCGGCCAGCCCGGCTTTAGCTTCTCTAGGATGAATATTTCCGTTTTTAAGCCCATTTAATATTTCATCAACTTTCTTCATCGGAAGCGCGGCGACATAGCGGTAATACCTTTCAAGAAGCGCGTCAGGAATCGACATAACTTTCCCAAACATATCCCGCGGCGCGTCTTTAATAGCTATATGATTCTCTAAACTTTTGGACATTTTCTGAATTCCGTCAAGCCCTTCAATCAGCGGAAGAGTAAGAACAACCTGAGGCTCTTGTCCATCGGACTTTTGAAGTTCCCTTCCGACCAACAGATTAAATTTTTGATCTGTTCCGCCGATTTCCACATCCGATTTAATTTGAACAGAATCATGCCCTTGCATAAGCGGATACAAAAACTCCACAATCGCGATTGGAGCGTTTGCCTTATACCTTTTCGCGAAATCATCACGCTCCAAAATCCGTGCCACCGTGTATTGCGCCGTAAGCCGCAAAAAATCCTCAGGCCGCATTTTACCAAGCCACTCGGAGTTGTATCTGACTTCTGTTTTAGATTTATCGAGAATGCGGAAAACTTGTTCTTGGTAAGTCAAAGCGTTCGCTCGAACTTGTTCCTCGCTGAGCATTGGACGCGTTGACGATTTTCCCGACGGATCGCCGATTCTCGCCGTGAAATCTCCTATGATGAACACAACTGTATGCCCAAGGTCTTGAAGTGAACGAAGTTTACGAAGCGGAACGGTATGCCCTAAATGGAGGTCGGGAGCGGACGGGTCCGCGCCATATTTAATTCTAAGCGGAATATTTTTTTTAAAAGAGGTCTCTAGTTTTGCGACAAGCTCTTTTTCCGAGATAAGTTCAACTAGATTTTCTTTGAAGACGGCAAGTTGTTCTTTGACAGGTAAAAACACGGCTTAGAATAACCTTTCTTTAGAGTGAAAAGAGGCGGTATTTTAGCAATGATAGAAGGCATTGTGAAGAGTAAAAGAAGGTGGAATATGTCAAAATGGATTACCGAATGCTTTTCATGAATCGAGGCTATGTCAGCTCGCTCAATTTGATGCAGGGTCTGGTAAAAAAACGACATCGGTTCCAAACCTCCGCGTATTTTCGGCGGCATTGTTTGTCATCAATGTCGTTTTTTATTTAAACCGAGATATCGCTAAAAATCCACTCTAGCTGTCTCTTCGGCGCTTGTCCGTTACGCATCGGCGACAAGTCAATGCTCATTGCATTGACACAAACAAGCGAGACTTTGTCGTCTCGTCTAGTTTGAATTTGCCGATACGTGCAGGCGTGACGGCTTCGCCACTCACGTCCATTACGCCGATCGCGCGATAAGCGACTGTTCGACAAAACGTTCCGCCAAAACGGCAATCGCGCTAATCCTAAAAACATTTCCATTTTTAGTAATACCCGGCAAATTCTCTTCTACAAATCTTGTCAAAAGGTCAGCCCGAACATCGGCGTCAGGAATATTGTGAATTAAATCCGCCGCCCTTTTCAATGCTGTGGCAAGAACGCTTGCGGCAAAAAGATTTTCGCCTCCCACTTTTTTATCAAGAATAAAATGATAACCGCTAGAAATAACGTTAGAGATATTTCCGCCTAAATCTAAGCAGATCACGCTTCCGCCGCTTTGGGCTATCAACCGTTTTATAACCGTTATTTCCTTTTCCTTGCCTTCGCGGGCATGTTCAACACGAATAAGTTTATTATGTTTAAGCGCGGCAACTATGTTTGAGAGCATCTCTTTGTCATTGGCATCAACTACGTTTTTAGCCGACAGCGCTTTTTCAATTTTTTCTACAAGTTTGCGCTCGTCTTTGCTTACCGTCACAAATGCCGTTTCGATTCCATTTTCATAAGCCGCTTTTAGCAGATAAAAAAGCGCGCGCGGGCTATCACTAATAAACCGGGTTAAGAGCAATGGATCCATTAAAAGCGTTCCGCTGGGCAAATACTTTGTATTCACAGTCGCTTTGCCGGAAATTTCATCCGCGCCCCCTGTGCCGCGGTTAAAAACAAAAGGCTTTGCTAAAAGACGCTGCCCTCCCGGAATCAATTTTTCTAAAACATCTGAAGAATCCTCTGACGAAAAATTATCATCTGAAATATCTATGAGATCTCCAAGATATTCATAAAGTTCTGGAAACGCGTTTTCTTTCACAACTTTTTCATACAACCAAACTGGAATCAACCTATCGTAATATTCACGGATTATGACGAGGAAAGATGAAGACATTATCTCCTTTGCGGTTTTTGCTTTTAAAGCCTGCCCATCAAATATCATATGTCTGTTTTGAATCTCTCCAAACTGGAATTTCAGAATCGCATCTGTCATAACATCCAAAGTGTTATACCAATAGATGACTCCAAACAAATCGCCTTGCTTTAACCCCAATGTTTTTTCCAACTCGAATTGAAATTCCACAAACTTGGTTTTGTCAAAACCAATATCATTAAAATGTTCCTGCACATACCGCGGCGCATTTGGCACAACGCGCCCTATTGCGCGTTGAATGCTGTTTCTAATTTCAACTCGCTTATCTGTGTTTTCGTCTTTTAAATACCTTGACTCGCTGCGGGCAGCCTCATCATCCTCTTCTTCCTCGCGCGCCGGCGGACGAACACCCAAAAGTCTTTCTGATAAATTATCTGTTTTATTTAAAGCTCCACGCATTGCTATTTTGAAACGCACACGGGTAATATTCTGCTCTGTATCAACCGCGCCGCTTCTTTTTCCGATGCCAATTTTTTTGTAATTAGCAAAATCTTTATCGCTAATTTCTGTTCCGTATTCTGTTTCCACTTTTTCACGGGCAACGGCTGGAGCAAATTCTTTTTCTAGGAAAACGCGAAGGGAATGCGCGGATTTTGCCGTAATTATACTTAAAATTCCGGGGCCTCCGTTTTGAAACCTTCCAATTACTACCCAAGTAAAAATCGCGGAGATAGCCGCAAGTCCAAGCAAACTAGCCACCATGGAACTTCTTGCCAAATCGTGCGCTAAATAATCTAAAAATCCCAGAGTCAGCAAAACGGTAGGCGTAAGCCCGATAAAAAATGCTAAATTCCTATGGGAGCTATATCTTTCAACTTCACGTAAAATATTAATAATTTTGCCTAACTCCCCATTTTCTACTAGCTCGCCGTATAGCGGATAATATTTAATCGCTTCAAAGGTTCGGCGAAGAAGCCCTATGTTTTCGCCAGTCGCATTTTGAACGATAAAGCCAATCTCAAAACGGGCTTCACTTTTCGCAACGTTCGCCTCAGAATATTCGTAAGAGGCGTTTGAATGAACAAACCCTTCTGTCACGACAGATTTGGGAACTGAAGATTCGTTTCCAGCCATTTCTAAATCAATTTCTGAGACTTGCGAAATATCGTTCAAACCCAATTTGTTAAGTTCCTTTACCAAAGAATCCCAAAGAGAGCCAGTTTCCGGCAATGTGTATTCCACCAAAATAGGTTTGCCATTTATCCATGCCGCAATCTGAATATTATTTATTGGCAGTCCATAAACTTTTTGTTTAATAAAATTAATTATTGAGCCTCTCTCGGCCCCATCGATAATAATTTTTATTGGCGGTAATTCGTTCCCTTTATGCCATTCTTTTGCCATAGCAATGGATTGGCGCAAAAAATTATCAGAGAATCTCGAATCTGCCGCATGCTCTCTAGTCTCGCTTTTCACAACCAACGACGCTTCCAATCTGTCAATTTTTAAATCTATAGCAGAAATTTCTTTTAAATTTTTTAAAAATATTGACGCGAGAGAAAGATAAGCATATGGCTTGTGTCGCGCTTGAGCATAACTATAGCGCCTTATAGGAGATGCTGCGTTTTCCCTGACAAGGTTATTTCTTTTTTCAAACAACATCTGAACCTCAGGGTCATTTCCATCATATGAATATTCCATCCAGTTACTGCGCTCTGACGCGCGCGAGGCAACTCTAGCCTTCAGGCGTTTTATGAGTCTATCAATCATGAGATTTATATCTTTAATAGCGTCTCGATTACTCAAAAATTTCAAAGCAATAGGATCGCGGGCCTTTACCGCTTCTTGTAATTGGTAATCATAATAATTATTTACTTGTGAAGTTGCATTTTCACGAATAAGTTCGTTTCTTAGTCTATACAAATATCGCAGCTCCTGATCAATATCACGCTCACTTGAACGAGCAACATCATCTGTTTTTCCCTCATTTTTCTCCGCCACCGCTTTTTCGATTGCAGCGATGGCTTCTTCTACACTTTTTCTTGTCCAGTTTTTGTTATCAACTTTTTTATTAGATGGCAATTTTTCGAGAAATAATTTCAAAGGGACAAGTGCAGGTTCGGATTCAGCCCCCCAACGAATTAAGGCTAAACACATTTTATTGAAAACACTGCCTGAATCTTTTCTTTCAAAAGCAGCGACAAGCTTTTCTATAACTTGAGGAGGAGGCTCTTTAATAAGGGCTATTATATTTGCAGCATCGGCACTGATTTTCCAATCGCTTGAATCTAAACGCATAAACAGGAGGTCATATAAATTCTCTCTACCTTCTAATGCAATGCGCTCCATTATTTTATTTTTATCCGATTTATCTTCTGCAAAAGAAAGCCCCAACGTCCAATCATCATCTGACAGTTTCACCTCTTTGGAGAGATACTGAACAACTTGCGAACTGGCATCTATCCCTTTAGGTAAATCCTTGAATCGTTCTCTTATCGCAACGCTAGTCTTTATTTTTTCTATTGCATTTTTAACATCTTTCGCTGCCCGTCCATCATCTTTTTTATTCTTCTCAAAAGTTCGAGTCGGAAGTGTTTTGAGATATTTTTCCAACTCTGGAATTGTTGAAGAAAATGCATACTTTGCAAGCGTGTCACAGATATATCCCACTAATCCATATGTCTTTCCAGAATTCAATTTTTCTAGCAAGTAGTCCGCTTCTTTTTTTGTCGGATTAGGGATTTCTGCTAAGGCACGAACAGCAGCCGTACTAACAAAAAAACTACTAGAAAAAAGTGATCTATTGACTACGTCTATGGAAGCTGACGTATTTATTTTTACCAAAATAATCATCACTTCTTGATATTCGTCAGAGTTCATCGATTCATAATCTTTTGTGCGTTGAATAAAGACTGGCGCTAAATCATCAGGATATTTTTTGATAATCCTCTGATCCGCCGCGAGTTTTTTTGCCATTTCGTATTGTGTCTTGGCATCGCGGATTTGTTTCATAACATTAATCATATCTTCCAAAACAGATTCATCATACGGTGTCCCAAGTAAAGCATAAGAAAGTGTCGCTCGAGCAACCAACACCTGAGGGTATAAAAGGCTATTTGTCTTCGAGCCTTTTATGATTTTCAAAAGTTCTGGTGCCGCTTTTTCCTTTGCATCTTCACCAATCAACCCCAACGCATGCGCCGCAAGCGGTTTTCCCGCCGCTAAATTTCCATTTAATTCCTCTATCAAAGGATCAACCGCAGATGCCCCAAACTTAGCTATAAGCGCCGCGGATTTTAACCCTACTTCGCTCGAAGCTTGCGAGCGAATATTTTTGAGTAAAAAATTAATAATTTCATCCTTCTTTTCAAGAATAGACTCATCTGCCGGATTATCACCTTCCGGCGTAAGCCGTTGTGATATTTCGCTAATGACCTGCAATTTTTGAGAATTCATTCCGAACTGAAATTGTTGTAAAAGTTTTTCAACAGGAGTTTTCGCTTTTTGTGCTTGAGAAAACCTTAAAGATTGCGTCTGCGCTGAAACAAACTCCGGTGCCAACGCTACGGAAAAACCGACAAGAAATGCTAACGCTAGCCTTTTTGCCGCTTGAGAAATTGCTAGGCCGTAGCGCATTATTTCCAACGCTCTAGCCTGCTCTTGAGCAGTAAGCCTTTCGGCTTCTTCAGCCGCAGCAACGGAGTCTTCCTCGCTTATATCGCTTGACATATCCTCATCTGCAGACCGCGTCTCAGACTTTGCGGGTGTCATATTATCCGCATCGGAAATTCTAGCTCTAACGGCGGCAAGAACTTCTGGATCTACTGTAACTTTTCGCGCCGTTTCTACTGTGGCTGCAACAACAGCTGGCGACACTCCCCCATCCGATACTGCTCGCGGAACATCCCAAGCATAAGTCGAAGCTTTGGCGAGATTTGTAAAATTTCCCATTACCGCGTTGACATAATCTTTTCTTCCTCTTTCATCAACGGAAATCATCTGCGGCGTAATAAGAGCGTAAGTATAATTTTTATCCGAAAAGTATTTCTCAAAAGGTTTTGAGTGAAATCCTCCCGTAATGATCGCGACTCGCTTTGCGCCAAGCTCAGCTACGCGTTTTTCAATATTTTGCATCATTTCAAGATCGCGAGTTTTCGCCCCCGCGTAAAATGACATCGCGCGACCAAACAATTCATCTATTTTTTCCAAGTTCCCAAACGTTACATCTTTGACGCGCAAAACATCGTCATTTTGGGCAATTCCCCCAAAGCGGCTAGCAACTTTTGAAGGCAACAAGTTTCGCTCGCCTGCCAAAAGAATTTTTTCATAATCGTTTGCTGAAAGTTCTAGTGAAAAAAGTTTTTCTAAAACGCGATAATCTTTTAACACCGAGACAATCACCCTCTCCGCTGATGTTTTTGCCAGCCGCGCCACTATTTTTTCTTGCAAATTTTCTAGTTCAACAATAAGCGCTTCAGCCTTTATCTCGCTTTTTAAAAGAAGCGCGCCAATATAAAACCTGACATTTGGATATGCGTCATAATCAAAATCCGCTGGCAATCCTTTGACCATTTCTTCAAACAAAAAACCTGTTTCCGGATTAGGAAGCGCCAAATCACTATTTCTACTTGATAAAAGCCGTCCCACAGAAGCAAAAATGTCATCATATTTTTTATTTTGTGGAAAATTTTTTGCAAGCGTTCTTAAAAACTCAACACTTTCTTTAGAAAAAGAGACTTCATCTATTTTTGAATAAAATTCACGTAGTTTTAGAAGCCTGACAAATATTGGAAATTCAAATTGGTTTTGCGGTTCAGTTAAATCCAAATAAATAATTTTTTGTGCGGAATCTTTTAGAATAGTAATCCACGCGTCTAAAGACATTTTTGATGTTTCAAAATTTTCAAGATTACGTAAAAAAACTTTTAAGTCGTTTGAAAGATACGCGTCCGAAAATCTATTAACCGCTTCGTCCATTTTCCGTAAAAAATTCCCCGTTTTTTCCTTTGCTTTTATCGTTTCAGCAAACGCCTTTCCGTTCGCAATATATGAATCGAGATTTTCAATCCCATACGCTTTCGCGTCAGACTCAACTTTATCCAGCAAATAAAGTTCTTCGCCGCTAACAAGCGCCGCGCGCGTCAATGCGTCCGCTATTTTTTGATTAATCTCCTGATTTTGCGGAACAAAGTTTAAAGTCTCAGCTAAAACTTCCGAGGCAGAACCTTCTATCAGAAGCGTATCAATCCCATAATTTTTTTCTAAAAAATGAAGAATTTGTCTGATTTTTTGCTGCGCCTCATACGAACCATGGGCGGTTTGAATATGCGCAATCATCGCGCCCTGCCCGGCTTTGAAGTTTTCTATTTTCCCAATATTGGCGGGCACAGAGAAAACAAAATCCGCGTTGCGCGAAATCGCGACTTCGCTTTGCGGTATAAGGGATTGCGTTGCCGCCTGCAAATTAGGAACTGAGCCAAGACTTGTAAAAGCAAAAACTACAACGGTAAAAAGTGAAACAACCGCTTTGGAAGTTTTGTTAAATTGATACATTAGAAATTCCTTTCGGATTATGGATTTAAATTTTCAAATTAAAATTTTTAAATAAAAACTGTTTTAGATTCATTTTTATATGTATTTATAAAGACGCGAAACCATAACACGCGTATTGGGATTCCGCAAGTGCGTCGGGATTTTTTTTAAAAGGATTTTTAATAGATCGGCATTGTGTGCCATTGTGGCGCAAGTTAATAATTTCGTGAATAGATTTAACTCTAAAAGTCGTTCTGTGCGTTGTTTTTTGACGTCTCAAAATCTTTTTATAAAAAAAACGACATTAAGACCAGACAATGCCGTATGAAATAACGGAGGGCTGGTGTAATGTCGTTTTTTATAACTACCTTTTGGATTCTGCGACTACGCGCAGAATGACCGCTTAACAAAATCTGTCTGCGAAATTATTGACTTGCACTGGATCTAGCAATTAATTAAAGTGAGGAGTTATTATTCGTCTTCTGGATTTTCTTCGGAAAGGTTTTTTCGGTGAGATAAGGTTTCGTGGGCAGAACCGTCAAGGATTCCTCGTTTTGACGATTCAATAAACTCGACCATATGCAAAACCTCTGGGCTGCTCAGATTCTTTTTTATTTCTTCAACCGCTTGACTTACATTGAGCCCAGAACGGTAAAGCAGCTTATAGGCAGTTTTTATCTCCGTCCGCGTCGCGAGGCTTATCCCCGCCCTGCGCATCCCGACAACATTGATTCCCTGAGCGACCGCCGGTCTCCCGCCACAAATCACATAAGGCGGTATATCTTTGTTTATCGCGGAAAGAGCGCTTACCATCGCGAGCGTTCCAATTTTAGTAAACTGATGAAATCCCGTCATGCCTGAAAGAAACGCTCTGTCTTCCACAAAACAATGTCCCGTCAAGGACGCTTGGTTAACCATAATAATGTTGTTACCAAGATGACAATTGTGCGCGATATGACAATACGCCATTATAAAATTGGAGTCGCCAATTACAGTCGCCGTCTCCTCTTCCGCTCCCCGATGAACTGTTACAAATTCACGAAAAGTATTCTTTGAGCCAATACGCGTGAAAGTTTTTTGCCCGTGATATGACAAATCTTGCGGCTCATGTCCAATAACGGCATTCATATGAAACGAGTTGCCGTCCCCGATAGTTGTCCCGCGTCCGACAAAAACGCCATTTAGAAATTTATTTTTTGAACCAATATTGACGCCATCTTCGATAACAACGCCGGAGGAAATTTCATTCTCGTCGCCTAAAACGACATCTTTTCCAATAACCGCGGAGGGATGAATTTTGTTTGCCATAAAAAATCTCTTTTATATTTTCTTTAACACAAGTATAGAATTTTTTCCGCCAAAGCCAAAAGAATTTTTCATGGCAATTTTAATTTTGGCAGAGCGCGCGACGTTGGGCACATAATCCAAATCGCATTCGGGATCTTTCATACTGTAGTTGATTGTCGGCGGAATAACTTGGTTTTCCATAGCAAGAAGCGTTGCGATCAACTCCACGCTGCCCGCCGCGCCAATTAAATGCCCAATCATTGATTTAACTGAACTTATCGGGATTTTATAAGCGTATTCGCCAAAAACATTTTTGATTACCATCGTTTCCGTTTTGTCGTTGAGAGGAGTCGACGTGCCGTGCGCGTTTATATAATCAACTTCATCCGCCCTAACACCCGCGGCATCAAGCGCCAAACGCATTGCTCGTATCGCTTGAGTCCCCTCAGGGTCCGGGGCCGTCATATGATAAGCATCGCAAGTCATCCCATGTCCCAAAATTTCCGCGTATATATGAGCTCCGCGTTTAATCGCGTGCTCATATTCCTCAACTACAAACATTCCCGCGCCCTCTCCTAAAACAAATCCATCTCTATCAAGACAAAACGGACGAGACGCCGTTTCCGGCGAGTCATTGCGGGTGGAAAGCGCTCGAGCGACACAAAACGAAGCCATAATACCGGGAAAAATTGTCGCTTCGGCACCGCCCATAATCAAGAAATCAAGACTCCCCGTCCTTATAGCGTCAAACGCATAACCGCACGCGTCAGACGCCGAAGAACAAGCCGTAGCCAAAGAAAAACTAGGCCCTTTAAGTCCTAATTCGATAGAAACATTTCCCGCACAAGCATCCGGAAAAGACGCAAGCGCAGTAAACGGATTAAGCCTCATAGGCCCGCGGTTTTGCAAAACGACAGATTGTTCAAGAATATACCCAACACCGGCAAGCGCCGTTCCAATAATAACTCCAGCGCGTTCTCTGACAGCTATGTCTGTCAAATCAAGTTTTGCGTCTTCGACCGCCATTTTGGAAGCAACAACGGCAAATTGCGTTGTCCTGTCCATTCGTTTAAGTTTTTTGGGGAGAATATAATTAGTAGATGTAAAATTTTTTATTTCACCGGCAAAATGCGTAGTAAATTGAGTTGTATCGAACGCGGTAATATTGGAAATACCGCTTTTACCTTTAGAGATAGAATCCCAAAATTGCTCTTTCCCCATCCCCACAGACGAAACGACCCCCAGTCCCGTGATAACTACTCTTCGGTTACTGAGGGTCGTCATCTTATTTTCTATTACGCTGTAATGGGAGAATTGTTGCAAGAAAGCGCGATTTTTCTTCCTTCGTTATCGACACTTAATAGGCTGCAACGAATTTCATCACCGATATTGAATCGTTTAGACAAATCCTGCGGCGTAGTATCAGGAATCTCGGAAATATGGATAAGCCCTTCAAGTCCATTATCCAATTCCACGAAAACTCCGAAATTTACCACTCTTGTAACTTTGCCTTGAAGTTCTAGCCCAGTTAAAAAGTTTTTGGTAAGGTCGGCCCAAGGATCATCTGTAAGTTGCTTGACGCCAAGAGAGATTTTCTTGGCCTCAACATCAACCGACAAAATCATTACTTCTAGCGCGTCTCCTTTTTTGAGCACGTCGGACGGCTTTGAAACTTTATGCGTCCAAGAAATATCGGACACATGCAAAAGTCCTTCAATGCCGGGCTCAAGTTCTACAAAAGCGCCATAATCGGTAAGGTTGCGAACTGTCCCAGATAAACGACTTCCGATTTGAAACTTGTCTGTTATTTTATCCCAAGGATTTTCTTGAGTTTGTTTCGCGCCAAGCGAAATCTTTTTGGCAGCCGTGTCAAGACTCAAAATCACAACATCAAGTTCTGTCCCCACCGACAAAACTTCGCTGGGATGGTTAATACGTTTCGTCCAAGAAATTTCGCTAATATGAACAAGCCCCTCAATGCCGGGTTCAAGCTCCACGAAAGCGCCGTAAGGAAGAATGTTCACGACTTTTCCGCAAACTTGATTCCCTATCGAATAGCGCTGATCCACGGTCGCCCAAGGATCAGAACCCTTTTGCTTTAGGCCAAGAGATATTTTTTGTTTTGCTTGATCAATGCCTATAACAACGACTTCAATATCATCGCCGATTTTGACAAGATCCGACGGATGCGAAACGCGTCCCCAGCTCATATCTGTAATGTGCAAAAGCCCATCAAGACTTCCGATATCGATAAACACGCCAAAGTCTGTAATGTTTTTGACTTTGCCTTTTACCAAATCGCCGACCTTAATGGTGTTGAGTTTTTCGGTGCGCGCTTTGTTGCGGCTTTTTTCAAGAAGATCTTTACGAGAAACAACCACGTTCTTACGTTTGTGATTAATTTTAACAACAAGAAATTTGCTTTGAAGACCAAGAAATTGGTCTTGATTGCGAACAGGCTTAATATCGACAAGCGATGCCGGCAAAAATGCTTCCATGCCGATGTCGACCATAAAACCGCCGCGGACTTTTCGAACGATTTTGCCGTCAACGATCGCGCCTTCCGTAGCGTTAGAAAGAATATCATTCCAAGTCTTTTGGCGATCAGCTTTGCGTTTGGAAAGAATCGCGGTCCCCTCGACATCATCAAAACCCTCAAACAAAACTTCTACTTCTTGTCCAATTGCCAAAGACTCGGATTGCAAAAATTCATCTTTAGGCAAAACACCTTCTGCCTTGTAAGAAATATCAACTACAACATCGCGATCGTTGACTGCGATTATAGTTCCTTTAACAACTTCGCCGATCTTGATGTCCTGAAAAGACTTCTCGTACAACTCTGAAAACGTGGATTGCATATTGGGAAAACCTCCTTGAGAGTCCCCTTCTTATTGGGATTGCATAAAAATGGGGGTTCTTTGCCGCTTTTCCCTTCGATGAACGCTGTGGTTTTTATCGAACGCCGCAAGAACGAGCGGAGTATAACATAACTTTTTTATTTGTGAAGAGCCGTTAACGAAGAAACTTTTTTTATATTTTCTAAATCTTTTGACGCTTTTGGCGAGATTTCTCGAGGAAAGCAGTCAGTTTTTTCATATCACCAGAACGCAATATCTTTTTGAAATCATCAAGACCGCGTTCAAAGAGTTCGAGAGATTTTAATACTTCTTTTCTGTTTGCCAAAAAAATCGGCGTCCAAATATTAGGCGAAGACGCCGCTACGCGCGTAGTGTCGCAAAATCCGGACGAAGCAATTTTTAAAGCATTTCCCGAAACAATACGGACAAGACTCGCGGCAGCAGCATGCGGAAGGTGACTTATTTCAGCGACAAGCTTGTCGTGCGTTGCCGGCGTTGTTTCAAAAATTCTCGGCGAAATTTTCTGCCAAAACTTTTTTATCTCCGCGTAAGCCTTCGGCGATGTCTTCGCGTCTTTGGTCAAAACTATCAAAGCGTTGTCATACAAACTCGCATTCGCCAAATCTATTCCTTGTTTGTCAGAACCCGCCATCGGATGCGCCCCGACAAAAGAAATATTTTTCCAATCAACAGAATTCACTTCGCGCAGAACCGAACCCTTAACGCTTCCTACATCCGTCACTAAAACTTTTCGGCAAACGGCTAAATCTATTTCTTTTAAATATGGAAGAAACGTTCCAACTGGCATGCAAAGAATAACAATATCGGCGCCTGCTGCGCCTAATGAGACATCTTTTGTCGCTTCGTCAACCCACTTATTTTTTAAAGCGGTCAAAATCGCTTTTTGACTTCGGCTAATCCCAACAATTCGCGCGTAAGGAAACCGCTTGCGGCAACTAGCCGCGAGCGAGCCCCCCATAAACCCTAATCCAATTATTGTGATTTTTTTCATTGCCATAATCGACTAAATGTCTCGTCCAACCGCTTGTGCCACGAGTTTAACTTTTTGCATCATTTCATCAAACTGACGCGGTAAGAGCGATTGTTCGCCATCACTTTTCGCCTCTTCAGGTTTTTGATGAACTTCAACCATAAGCGCGTCGCAGCCGGCAGCAACTCCCGCCATGGCCATAGGCGTAACAAAATCTCTGTAGCCTGTGCCATGAGACGGATCGACAAGCGCAGGCAAATGTGTTTCCTTCTTGAGTACGGGGATTGCGTTTAAATCAAGAGTATTACGTGTTGATGTCTCAAATGTGCGAATGCCGCGCTCGCCAAGCAGCACTTTAAAATTGCCGTTTGCCAGCAAGTATTCCGCCGACATAAGCAAATCTTTTACAGTAGCGCTAAGGCCGCGCTTTAAAAGAACCGCTTTCTTTGATTTACCGCATTCCTTTAGCAAATCAAAATTCTGCATATTCCGCGCGCCAATTTGCAGCATATCCGCGTATTTGGAAACAAGCTCAACTTGACGCGTGTCCATAACTTCAGTCGCAACCAAAAGTCCTGTTTCGTCCGCTGCCTGTCTTAAGTATTTCAAGCCCTCTTCACCGAGTCCCTGAAAAGAATACGGCGATGTCCTTGGTTTAAACGCTCCGCCACGCAAAAATGTCGCACCCGATTTTTTTACCGCGCGCGCCACTTCCAAAAGCTTATCGTAACTTTCGACAGAACAAGGTCCCGCCATTACGACAATACGCTTGCCGCCGACTTTAACTCCATTGCCCATATCAAACTCGGTATTTTCAGATTTGTAATCACGACTTACAAGCTTGTATGGCTTTAAAATCGCCATTACGCTCTCTACGCCCGGAAACGCCTCCAGCGGCTGAACCTGCAGTTTTTCTTCATCGCCGATTACGCCGATGACTGTCCGTTCTGCTCCGCGTGAAACATTTGGTTTTAGTCCAAGCTCGCGGACTTTTTCGCAAATATGCTCCAGCTCCTGCGGCGTTGCGCTTTTCTTAAGAACAATAATCATAAATTTGACCCCTTAAAGTTTTATAAGTTACAAAATTAAATGTGAGTTTAAAATTCAGTTTTTGGGATTTGCTCCCAAATATTCTTTTAGCAATTTTATAAATCTAACATTTTGCCCGCGTTTTCCAATCGTAACGCGAAGCCAATTGGGCAAGTTATAAGCGTTCATCGGGCGAACTATCATTCCCTGTTTTAGCAGCGCCTGATAAATTTCTCTACCGTTCCGTTTCATATTTACTAATACGAAATTCGCCTGACTCGGCAAATACTCAAGCCCCATTTTTTTGAACTGTTTATAGAAAAATTCTCGTCCGACAATTGTTACGCGTTTGGCTCGCCATAAAAAAAACGCGTCATCTATGGCCGCCACAGCCGCGGTTTGGGCCAGCGAATTAACATTAAACGGCTGGCGAACCTTATGCAAATATCCAACAATTTCTTTTGACGCGACGCCATACCCGATACGAAGTCCCGCGAGCCCATAAGCCTTAGAAAATGTCCGCAAAAGAACAACATTTGGGTTTTGGTCAGTGATATATTGAAGCGATTTGGGAAAATCTGGCGCATTGGCAAAATCGACATACGCTTCATCAATGCATATTAAAATATTTTTTGGAACCTTTGCTATAAAACCTTCAATTTCTGCCGCGTTCAAATATGTTCCAGTCGGGTTGTTGGGATTAACAATAAAAATTATTTTTGTCTTTGGTGTAATAGCGCGCAAAATACCTTCGAAGTCGAAACGGTAATCCGTCGTCATCGGAACCTCTTTATAAGCTGTTCCGCATGCTTGCGTTAAAATTGGATAAACCAAAAAAGTTTTTTCTGACGATATAACCTCATCGCCTTCGGACAAAAATCCGCGCGCCAAAAGTTCAATAATTTCATTAGAGCCATTACCACAAATAATTTTTTCTTTATCGATTTTAAGAGTGTTAGAAAGTTTCTCTAAAAGATAATGGCAGCTTCCTTCCGGGTATAAGTTAATGTCACTAAGCGCGCGTTTGATTGCGCGGATAGCCTTTTTAGACGTGCCAAGCGGATTTTCATTAGACGCGAGCTTTATGATATTTTTAATTCCATATTCGCGCTCAAGCTCTTTAATGGGCTTGCCCGGTTCGTAGTGTTTAATGTCCGATATGTATTTTTTAAATGGAATGCTCATTTGGTTTATTATTTAATCTTTCGTTTTTTCTATTGACGGATAAGAACCGAGAACCTTCAAAAACTTTACACTTTTCTCCATCTCTTTGAGAGTTTTAGAAATTCTCGCGTCTCCAATATGCCCTTCCAAATCAATATAAAAATAATATTCCCATGCCTTTTTTTTGGACGGACGCGATTCTATCTTAGTCATATTTACTTTACTTTCTTTTATGGGCAAAAGCATATCGTAAAGAGCCCCTATCTTGTCGCGAACGGACACGAGTATTGATGTTTTATCGCTTTTGGTTTTTGCTGGGATTTGCCTCGCTATAACGAGAAATCTTGTGACATTGTTAGAAAAATCTTGAATGCTCTCTGCGACAATGGGCACATTATAAAAAGTTGCCGCGAGCTTTGAACCTATCGCCGCCGAAGCATTTTCGTCCGCGGCGCGTTTTGCCGCAGCGGCCGTACTTGATGCATCCAAAAGCTCCGCGTGATGAAGATTTTTCTCAAGCCATAAACGACATTGTCCCAACGCTTCTGATTTAGAATAAACACGCTTAATATTTTTAAAATCTTTTTCATTAGAAATTAAATTTTGTACAATTTCGGAGTAAATTTCTGAACAAATTTTAAGATCAGAATCAATAAACATATCAAGAGTATGACTCACCCCTCCATCAATTGAGTTTTCTATCGGAGTAACTCCATAATCCGCACGCCCCTGCTCCACTTCCCTAAAAATTTCACTTATACTCGCGCACGAGAGATATTCAACGCTTGAACCGAACTTTGATACTGCCGCCAAATGCGTGAAAGTCGCTTCAGGCCCTAAATACGCGATTTTAAGAGGTTTTTCCAAAGCTAGCGCCGCGGACATAATTTCACGGTAAATCGATTTAAGAGCGTCCTTAGGCAAAACTCCTTTTGCATTTAATTCATCTAATTTTTGATATACTTCACTTTCGCGCTCCGGAGCATAAATTTCTTTTCCCGATTCAATTTTTTTCTTTCCAACTTCGCGGGCAAGTTCCGTCCTGCTATTCAAAAGCTCGACTATTTTTTTGTCCAAATCATCAATTTTTTTTCGTATTTGTGCCAAATCCATCAGAATACCTCGCCTTCGTTTTTTTCACCATTCTCTTGCGTGTCTTGTGCCGTCTCGCTCTCTTTTGCGTCTAAATCGCCCGCGGCACTTGCTTCATCTTTGTTATTTTCCGCCGCGTCGGCTTGCGGAATGTCGACTATTTTTTTAGTCCTCAGCAATTCTTCTTTTTTTACGGAACTCTCGACCATATTACGAATTTCATCAATGCTCGGCAAATCTTTTAATGTTTTAAGCCCAAAGTGCTCCAAAAATTTTTCTGTCGTGCCATACATAAAAGGACGGCCGGGCACTTCTTTTTTACCGACAATCTTTATAAAGTTTTTCTCCATCAAAGTTGTTAAAACACCGCTAGCGTCCACGCCGCGCAGCGATTCAATTTCAGCGCGCGTAAGCGGTTGTTTATAAGCTAAAATCGCCAAGGTTTCGAGCGCGGATTGCGTCGCCTGCCGAGCTTTTTTTTGTAATTCTATTTTCAAGATCCATGGCGCAAATTCTTTCTTAGTGGAAAGCTCGTAACCGCCGGCAACTTCTATAAGTTCAAAACATCTATCGCCTTTTTGATACTCTTCACGAAGTTCCGCCACGATTTGAGAAATCTGCGCCGTGGTTAAAACTTTAGTAACTTTGCGAATCTCCGCGGGTGTAAGAGGTTTTGACGAAGCAAAAATTAAAGCCTCCACAATCTTTTTTGCTTTAGACAAATCCTGTAAGTCTTCTTCCCGAAGGCTTTCGACCTCGAACCGTTGCGCTCCGGTCAAACTCTCCAAAGCATTTTTTTCTTCTAATTGCTCTTGAATTTCTTGGTCAAGTTCTTTACGAAGAGCTTTAATTTTTGCTTGTTTTTCTCGTTCTTGCACAGCTTGGTTTTTCATAATTTATTTATACTATTCCTCTTCCCTTTTTTCAATGAGGATTTCTCCAAATTGTTTGTCTTGCTTTACCCACGCGAAACGCGTTTTGACAATTTCAAGAATCGCTAAAAAAGTCGCTATAAGTTCATTGCGAGTCCAGTGTTCTGAAAACAAATCGTTAAACGCCACTTTGCGTTTTTGCGTCAAAAGAGATTGCAGCTGAATCATTTTTTCTTCAATGGAAATCATTTCCTCAAAGACTTCGTGCTCCGATTTTGTCTCTTTTTTGGCGAGAACGTTCTGAAAAGCAACGATCAAATCAAAAAAATTGGCGCTAAATGTGTTTATGCCCAAGTCTTCCGGCTCCACATCTCCAAGATAATAATCGCTAATTTGTCGCGTAAACACTTTGCCGCGTTCTGTCTGCAAAACCCCAAGTCCTTTCGCCGCCTCTTTAAACGCCTGATATTCCAAAAGTTTTCTGACAAGTTCCGCGCGAGGGTCTTCGCCATCAGCATCTTCTTCGTTTTTGTCTGTCGGAAGCAGCATTTTTGATTTGATGTAAATAAGCGTTGCCGCCATAACAATAAATTCGCCCGCTATCTCTAGATCAAGCTGTTTCATTAACTTTAAATAATCGAGATACTGTTTGGTAATCTCGGAAACTTGAATGTCATAAACATTCATTTCATTTTTCTTTATTAAATCCAAAAGCAAGTCGAGAGGCCCATCATACGCGGAAATCTTAATGTGTAGAGGATTAAAGTCTTTGGCGGGCGCGACGTTATCACTCGCCTGTGCTTCAGAAGGGATGTCCGATCCTACAGGCAACTGCGTATCGTGAGGAGAACTTTCAGAAACAGTATCAGCATCGTCAGCAGATTTTACATCTTGTCCGGATGGCGTCTCAACGTCCGCGGCAACATGCGGTTGTTCAGGCGTTACTTCGCGATCCCCATCGCCTGCAGCGTTTCCTTGAGCGTCTTGCTTGCTATCTGTCGTGCTTTCTCCGCTCCCCTGTTCAATATTTCCCTGATTTGTGTTTTCTTCGTTAGCCATTCTTCTCGTCTTTCCCTTATGGGATTTAAGTATTCATTCAATTTTTCAGCCATTTGCATTTTGCAATCCACGCAGCCGCGCACCGCGTTTTGACATTCGCTTGAAATAGTCTCCGCGTTATTAGCGTTAAACAGTTTATGATAAAAATAAACAGGACAAACTTCCGGGTGTCCTTTGTCCGAGCGAAGTTTCCGGGCAGGATCAGTTACCATTGTCTTGATTTTTTTTATTACCTCTTCTCGAGAGTCGCTAAGATAAATACAATTATCGTAACTTTTACTCATCTTGCGTCCATCAAGACCAGGAACCCGTGGAACTTTTGTCAAAACCGCGTCCGGCTCGGGAAAAACTTTCTTTTTATATAAATGGTGAAACCGCCTGACAATTTCGCGCGTAAGTTCCAAATGCGGCAACTGGTCCTCGCCTACCGGAACTTTATTTGCTTTATAAAGAACAATATCGGCCGCTTGCAAAACAGGATAGCCCAAAAACCCGTGAGTATTTAAGTCCTTGCCCTTAATTTCATTCTGCTGGTCTTTATACGTTGGATTCCGCTCGAGCCAGCCGAGCGGCGTAATCATAGAAAAAAGAAGCGAAAGACTGGCATGTTCCAGAACTTCGCTTTGCACAAACATAACGCATTTTTCCGGATCAAGTCCGCTTGCTAAATAATCCAGCAGAACTTCAAACACATTTTCGGCAATAGCGGTTTTAGATTCGTATTCCGTAGTCAAAGCGTGAAGATCGGCTATCATAAAAAACGCTTCGCCGCCTTGCAAATTTTTGAAATTTTCAACCGCGCCGAGGAGATTTCCTAAATGCAGTTTTCCGGTAGGGCGAACACCGCTTAAAACCCGTGAAGACATAAACACAAAACTCCGTTTAAAGAATTATGACTACTGAAAATTGAAAAGAAATTCAAATCTTAAATTCCTATATTCCGGTCTGTATCTTCAGACTTACGATAATCCATCGTCATTTTACCTTTTGCAAAAGTAATACGCTCCATTTTTATCTTAGCATTTCCCGATCGGACGTAAGCCTTGAGGAATAGGTTTTCAAAAGCTCGCAAAATATGCTGCGGTAATTTTAATTTCCCAACTTGAAGCATTTCTATTTTAAGGAAAAGCTTATCTTCTGCACCACGTGCAGTAGACGCGCTACCTCGAAGCGTTATTGGCGTTCCAAGAATTTTGGCGTAAAAAATAAATGTTTCCGGGAAAAATTGCAAAGTTACGTTTTTGAAAAATTTACTGCGTTCAATCTCGCCTAAAAAGCCTTTGGTACGGATAGTTTCGTTTGTGTATTCAACCGTAAACTCGCGGCGTTTTGTCTTTTTTGCCTCTTTATACATATAGTATCGGGCGCGGTCTACGCCATCTGTTACGGCAGGGACAAGCCATTCTAGCCAAAAAGGCACACCATCGGCAGAAGAGGAAAGAGTAGAGACTGTTATGGATTCCCCTGCTTTAGCAGAGCCCTCAAATGTAAGAGCGTCTCCATTTCTCGCGCCAAAAACATCCACCACGCCTTCATCAACGCGGTAATATGTTTTAGATCCTTTGGTGAAAGGATTGCCAACGGGAACATAAAGAATTAGCGCGAATGCGGTAAAAAAAACTATGAGAAGCGCGACAGCAATAAATATAATATTTTTCATAACCCCCGCATTCTACTAATCCTTTTTATGTCGTCAAATTATATTCATTGGATTAGAAAAAATATTAAGGCGGCTTATATCTCGAGAGAAAGACAAGTGAGGATCCCCGCCTCATAGAGGCGGGGATATATTGCGGAACTAATTGATTTTAAGTTTGCTCTCATCAAACACAAAACCAGAATCAAGCGACTTAATTTCTTCAACCAAACGCAGAACTCTCTCACGCATTTCAGGCGTTTTGTTTTTTAGCCATGTCGCGTAAGCGTCCAAAAAGAACTCCACCTTGATGTCTTTTAGGTGTTTCCGCTCATATTGATTTACGCTTTTGACAAAATATCCAAACGATTGTTCTCTAAAACAATCTATCAATCGGAAATAGTCATCTTTCATTCCTGAAAGAATGTTTTTATACGCGTCAAATTGCGCGCCAAGTTTTTCCAGTACAATTCCAATGCCTGTTTTTTTATTGTTCATTCCTTCGTGGCAGCGCGCCGCCTGATTGTAATAAAGAATCGCGGCCAAACGGTCCTCACTTTTGTCCTCCTTTGGTTGTTTAAGGGAGAATCGTTTAGCCAAAAAAGAGTCTGGATTAAAAATTGTGGACTGCGTCAGTAAATGGTCAGCGTTCACTTTAAATATAAAATAACGCAGCGTAGGATCATCGGTCTCTCTTACCCATTCAAACACCTCTTGCGTATTGTGAGACAGAAAAGGATCCGCCATATCGTGATATTCGGGCAAAGACATCGCAAAGAGAAGATGCGCCAAATAAATATTCACATCCTCATCAGAGTTCTTTCCCACTGTTAAAAATTTGTGTTGGTCGCGGGATTTTAAAATAGACTCCAACAAAAAGAAAATAGCCGAGTCCCGATCTTCACTGCTGAGGTTAAAATAAAGTTGAGGAGGTTTAAGTCCGCTGAAGCTTTTAGCTCCCATTTTGCTTTCTCCTTTATTATGGCAATTTATAACATTTGTATATTTTAGACTACTTCTTAATTCTGTTTGAACCATAACATTGCAATATATAAAAGTCAAATGCAATAATAACATTAAAGAATGTAAGTTCTTTGTTTTCAATATGTTAAATAGAATAAAAAAATTATTTTGATGCGATGAAATTCCTTCGCTTTGCAGAGCCAAATAAAAAAACCATTAATAACAAACAATGCAACAAAAAACGTTGCGGCTTGAAATTAATGGCTTTTTTATTTAATGACAATAGTTTGGATTCTGCGAACTACTTCTCAACAAATGGCGAGCGGCTTGTAGAAAATTATTTCAAAACATCTTTTATGGAGTCAATAAATTGGCGAGTTTTTAGGCTTTTCCCCAGCCTGTAGTTAAGGAATGTTGTAATCAACTTACAAATTTCTTTTTGAATGGAGTTAGACGGCAAAGTCTTTAATGCGTCTTTGAAGCCGCCTTTACTATACCGCCTTAAATTATTTAAAGCATCGTCGGAAATCGCCTGCGAGGCGGTATCTTTCGCGCGGCACAGTTCACACAAAAGAACGCCATGTCTGATTGAAAAAAACATTTGGGCAGAATCCTTTTGCCCGCATTCTAAACAACCGTCAAGGAACGGAAGCCAGCCCATTTCTCTTAAAAGTTGCGTAACAAAAATAGCCTCCATCTTTTCGGGCGGAAAAAATGAAAGGCAGTGAAACGCCTCTTTCAGAAGTTCAAAAATCGCAGGATGCGGATCGTGTAATTCTGTAAGTTCATCAACAAGCTCGCAAAAATAGCTTCCGTAAGCAATTCCCTTCAAGCTGTCTTGCATTTCGGGATATGCCTGCAAAATAAAAGCATCCGATATAAGATGGAGATCAGAGCGTTTTTTTTCATAAAAAACATATTCTGCTCGCGTAAAAAGTTCATACCCCGCTTGTCGCGTTTCTCCAGCACGATGTATTCCTTTCGCAACGCCACGAATTTTTCCTAACTGCGGCGTAAAAAAAGTAACAATAAGAGAGCTGGAGCGGAAGGCTTGAGTTTTTATTACCAAAGCTTCGGTTTTGTGAATAGCCATAAAGAGCGGGAATTTTTCCTATAAAAAACAACTATGCTACGCGAGAAAGGATTTCCGTTTGTTTGCGATGCATTTTTTTAAATGCGATTTTATTTTTATCTTTGTATCCAATAAGATGCAAAATCCCATGGCATAGGCAGTAATGCAGTTCCTCTTCAAAAGTGTGTTCATATTCTTTGGCTTGCTTTTTAATTTGCGGCGGACAAAGCGCGATATCCCCCAAAAAATCCTCCGTGTTCGACTTTGTTTTAATCGCCCGTTTCCCCGCCGCGTCAACATGCTTTTCACTAAACGATAAAACATCTGTTGAATACGCGTGCTTGAGATATTTACGATTAAGAAATCGCATTTTCTTATCATCGACAAGAAGAATGCTCAATTCCGCTTTTTTAAATCCTAAATCTTTCAAGATTTTTATGGCGAGTTTTTTTAGTCCCGCTTCAGAAACAGAGATTTTCGGGCATTCTTGCCTGAGTTCTATTTTGTATGCCATATGCGCTAAAACAAACTTTCTTTTGGTTTTTTACGGTCAAATTTTTCGTAGGCTTTTATAATTTCCTGCACAAGCGGATGGCGAACAACGTCCGTTTCGTTCAAATAAATAAATTGAATATCAGGAATATCTCCCAAAATCGTTCTAATCTCCACAAGCCCCGATTTTTTTCCGTTCGGCAAATCGACTTGAGTAATGTCGCCGGTTATAACAACTTTCGAGGTTTGTCCAAGCCGCGTTAAAAACATTTTCATCTGGCTGTGAGTACAGTTTTGCGCTTCATCCAAAATAACATAAGAGTCATTCAGCGTTCGGCCGCGCATGTAAGCAATGGGCGCGATTTCAATCGCTCCGCGTTCCGTATACCGCGCGACTTCGTCAAACTCCAGCATATCGTAAAGAGCATCATAAAGAGGGCGAAGATACGGATTCACCTTTGCCGCTAAATCGCCTGGCAAAAACCCCAGATTTTCACCCGCCTCAACTGCGGGGCGAGTCAGAATAATACGAGCAACATATTTCTTCTTTAGCGCTTCAATCGCCGCCGCCATCGCAAGATATGTTTTACCTGTTCCAGCAGGTCCGATGCCGATAACAATATCTTTTGTTTGCATTGCCTTAAGGTAGGCTTGTTGGTTTTCACTTCGCGCTTGAATGACTTTGCCGCGGTGAAAAAAATGGACACCGCCAAAGCGCGATGGCTTGTTTCGTTCTGTTTCGTTTTCACTTTTAGCCGTTTCCGACTCGCTATTTACCCCCGCCGTGCGTGCGCCCTTTCGCTGCTCTTCAAGCATCCGCACAAAAAAACGGCTCGCGTTCTCCACGTGTTTTTTATCGCCAACAATTTTCATTCTGTCATTCCGAGCTATGATTTTGACATGATAATCTTTTTCCGCTTGCAAAATGTTTTGGTCGAGATTTCCATAAAGAGAACGAGCTTCGTCATTTGTTTGAATCTTGATTATTTTTTGCAAAATCGCAATCCTTTCTGTTTTAAACCTTGGGTTTTAATTTTACGGCAATGCTCAATTCTTTTAATTGCGCGTCGCTCACTTGAGACGGCGCGTCTGTCATAAGACAAGTCCCTTTTTGAGTTTTAGGGAATGCTATAACTTCACGTATCGACTCAAGCCCCAAAAGAAGCGTTACAAATCTATCAAGCCCAATCGCGAGTCCGCCGTGTGGAGGCGCGCCAAACGAAAGCGCTTTAAGCAAAAATCCAAACTGCGACTTAGCCTGCTCTTCGGTTAATTTTAAAATATCAAAAATTTTAGTCTGAATATTTTTATCGTGAATACGAATGCTTCCGCCGCCCATTTCTGTTCCATTGCAAATAAGGTCATACGCGCGCGCGCGGACTTTTAAAGGCTCGGATTCCAAAAGAGCCGTATCTTCCAACTTAGGCGATGTAAAAGGATGATGGCAAGCCACGCATCGTTTTTCTTCATCGTCCCAGTCAAAAAGCGGGAAATCCACAACCCACAAAAGCTCGAACTTCCCTTCAGGAATAAGTTTATATTTATCAGCCAAATAGCAGCGAAGCGCGCCAAGTGACACAACCGCTGTTTTAAATTTATCGGCAACCATAAAAATAATATCGCCTGTTTTTGCCGACATTTTTTGAATTATTTTCTCAACGCGCTCAGCGTCAAAAAACTTTTGTATCGGCGACTCGACTTGATTTGCGCCTGTCACTTTGAACCACGCGAGCCCTTTGGGCCCGTAAATTTTTATCCATTGAGTTAAGTCATCAAAAGTTTTACGTGAAAACTCCGCGCCGTTCGGTGGCGTAAAACAAAGTCCGTGAATTTCCCCTCCGTTCGCGATTGTATCATCAAAAACTTTGAAGCCGCTGCTCACTAAAACTTCCGTTAAATTTTGTATTTCCATTCCATATCTGAGGTCGGGTTTATCGCAGCCATATTTTTCCATCGCTTTTTTATACGGCATTCTGCGAAGAGGCAATTTCACGTCAACGTCTATTGTGTTTTTAAACACTTTTCCAACCATTCCCTCAACAATTCTCATAATGTCTTCTTCATCAATAAAAGACATTTCCATATCGATTTGCGTATGCTCAAGCTGGCGGTCTTTCCTCAAATCCTCATCACGAAAACAGCGCGCGATTTGGTAATAGCGGTCATAATTTGAAATCATTAAGATTTGCTTGAAGAGCTGCGGCGATTGCGGCAGCGCGTAAAAAGCTCCTTCATTCAAACGAGATGGAACCAAAAAATCACGCGCGCCTTCCGGCGTGCTTTTTGTTAAATATGGAGTTTCTACTTCAATAAAACTTTCTTTATCTAAATATTCATGAACAGTTTTTACAACTTTGTGCCTAAGCGCGAGGTTTCGTATCATATCTTTACGCCGTAAATCCAAATATCTATATTCAAGCCGCAATTCTTCGTTCACGTTCATCTCGCCAAGTTCAAACGGAAGCGGAAGCGAAGAATTTAAAATAACAAGACTTGCCGCCTGAAGCTCAATCGCGCCGGTCGCGATTTTGGCGTTGACCGTCCCCTCAGGCCGAGCGTTCACTTTCCCTCTGACTTGGATAACAAATTCGGAGCGAAGCGATTCGGCAAGTTTGTGCATTTCAGCATTTTCTTGTGGATTAAATACAACCTGCGTAACGCCAAACCTATCGCGTAAATCCACGAAAATAAGATTTCCATGATCGCGGCGGCTATCAACCCATCCCGCGAGAGTTGCCTCTTTACCAATAAATTTCTCGTTCAATTCTCCACACGTCGCTGTTCTTAACATAAGTTCATCACCTTTTTAAAATGGCTTGTAATTTGCTCAAAATCAACTTCGACCTGTTCCCTTTTTCCCAAATCTTTTATCACTGCTTTTTTCTTTAAAAGTTCATCGCCGCCGATTATCAGCAAATACCGCGCTCCAATTTGATTCGCTTTTTTTAGATATTGCCCCAGAGACAAAATGCCATTAGCGCGTTCCGGCCGAGCTCCCGCCTCTCGCAAAGACAGCGCTGTTTTTTGACACAACGCGTCAATTCCCGCGTTTTCTTCAAGCGGAGCAAAATAAACTTTGCGTTCTTTTAAAATATCAAATGCTTTACTGTTTTGCGATTCTATCGACATTAAAAGTCTTTCAAAACCAATACTAAATCCCGTGCAAGGCGTAACGTCTCCGCCTATCTCTTTGTATAATTGGTTATATCGTCCTCCGCCCGCCACTGCGTTTTGAGAGCCAAGTCCGTCTGCCGTAATTTCAAACACAACCCCCGTATAATAATCAAGCCCGCGAACAAGACGGCGATTTTCGATAAAAGAAATGCCCGCAGCCGAGAGTTGTTTTTTAAGTGCCGTAAAATGTTCGCTTGGCGCGGCAAATTTTTCCCAAGGAGCTGAATCGATCACAGGCTGACAAGCCGGAATTTTGCAGTCAAACACGCGAAGAACATTTTTCTCTAACCGCCACTGACAGTCTTTGCAAAGTTTATCCTTTACTCCGCCAAAGTATTTCGCGAGAGCGGCGCGAGTTTCCGCGCGAGCGGCATCATCGCCCAAATCATTCAGCGACAACTGAATGTTTTCTAAGCCCGCATATTTTAAAAATTTATAAAGAAGAGAAATAATTTCAAAATCCGAGCTCTCGCTTTCATTTATTATCTCAGCGCCGATTTGATGAAACTGTCGTTTTCGTCCCGCTTGAGGACGCTCAGCTCGAAACATTGGTCCGACATAATAAAGCCTAAGCGATTTTGCCTGTTTTAAAAGCCCATGCTCCAAAACCGATCGCGCGACAGACGCCGTCATTTCTGGTCGCATTGTCATATCTCGTTCGCCGCGATCTTTAAATGAAAACATTTCTTTGTGAACAATATCGCTTGATTGCCCGATGGAGCGGATGAACAACTCGGTGGGTTCTAATATCGGAGTGCGAATTTCTTTAAAACCGGCAGCGTCAAAAAAAACTCGCGCGCGTTCTTCAATCCATTGCCATTTTTCAATTTCAGAGGGAAGAATATCTTCCATACCCGGAAAACTTTGATATTTAGTCGACATGAAAACTTAATTTCTCCTACAAAAAAAACTGTTGGAATTTTTCGTCATCATAACAGAAGCGACGCACAAAAAAAAGCCCGTCTCTTAAACTAAAAGAGACGGGCTTTTAAAAACAAGTTTCTGCAATTTAGAAACTAAACTTTCGCGACTTTGACATTCTCGACTTGCGGCGTCTTTTTTCGCAAGGCTTTTCATAATTCTTCCGAGCTTTCAAAATCTTAAGAATCCCTTCGCGTTCCATTTTCTTTTTCAAACGTTTTAGGGCTCGTTCAAGAGGCTCGTGATTTCCGACTTCTACTTTTAACACTAGTATTCACCTTCTCTCATGGGTTGGATTTAAAACGATGGCGTATTATATGAAAGAAATTTTTTATTTCAAGCCAAAATCATATTCTCAATATTGCTTTTAGATTATAAAAATTATGCTAAAATAAAATATGAATATTACTCTTCTTGAATACGCGTTGCGACTTCTATATCCAGAATATTGCGAGTCATGTTCGTGCCGGTTATCGATAAAAGAACGCTATGTTTGCTCTGCCTGCAATGAATCTATTTCAAAGCTTTACCTAAATTTCTGGGACAGTTTATCCTCCGAAAGGTTTGAATTTTTAGACTTTGCTTGGACGCTCGCTATTTACAGCGAACCCATCACTGGCATCATTCACAAAATTAAATATTCACGCAAACGGCATCTTTTAAAAATTTTCTCGCGGCCCCTTTCCGATCTGCTTGAAAAAATCAAGGTCTTGCGTCATTACGACAAAATACTGCCTATCCCCATAGAACGTTTCAAGCGAGTATCAAGACATTTCAATCAAACAGAAGAGCTGTCCCAAATGCTTAGACGCAAAACTCTTCTGCGCGTTGCAAAAAATGTTTTAATAAAAACCGCGCATACGCCAAACCAAGCCTCCCTTACAAAAGAAGAAAGAGCCATAAATATTTACGGAGCATTTGCCGTCAAAAATTCAGCAAAGATAAAAGGACAAAACATTTTACTTATCGACGATGTGCTGACAACGGGAGCGACCACAAATGAGGCCGCTCGAGTATTAAAGGAAAGCGGCGCGAAAACGGTTGACCTTTTAACTATCGCGCGGACAGAAGCCCCTCAAAATAAAAATAAATTGAGATTAAGCAAAGAGATGGATAAGATACAGGCATTATAAGTCTCGCAGCATGTATGTTATTACTTGCATACAAATCATCAGAACGTCGCACATAAAAATCAAGGAGTACTAGTTGAAAGTCCTAGACCGTTATCTCATCCGCGAACTAATTATTCCTGTTCTCTTTTGCTCCGCCACGCTTGTCTTACTTCTTCTAGTCGCCGACCTTTTTGATAACCTTGACGGACTTTTAAGCAACAAAGTTCCACTCCCCGTGATCCTCAAATATTACCTTTGTCTAATTCCCCTTAGTTGGTCGCAAACAATCGCCTGGGCGACTTGGCTTGGAACACTTTTTCTTCTTGTCCACATGGGACTTCATAACGAAATGCTCGCGATGAAAGCCGCCGGGTTAAAAATAATTTCCATAGTTCGTCCAATGATTTTTTTGGGTCTGCTGCTAGGGATTTTGACTTTTGTTGTGTCAGATCGCGTAGTCCCCAAAACATCGCGAACCGCCAATGATTTGCTCGAGGTTTATATTGAAAAAAAGAAAACCGCCAGCGAACAGAAAATTTTTAAAAATGCAACCTACTATTCCGGCGAACAAACTCTTTATTATTTTAGAAAATTTTCTCCTAAACATAAGACCGTGGAAGACGCCATTGTCATTTGGCTGGACTCGACAAACAATCGAACGGCAAAAAAGATTTTTGCGCAGCGCGGGGCTTGGGATAAAGACCATTGGATTTTTTATGGCGTTACGGAATATCAAACAAACACGCAAGGCGACATTTTAGGCAAACCAATTGTAATTCCCCAAATCACCTATCCTGATATACATGTTACGCCGCGCGATCTTATAAACACCGCGATGGACAGCGCTTTTCTTTCCTACCACGAGCTCAAATACACCATTAAAAAACTAAGCGCGAACGGCATTGCCGCGTATTCAGAAAAAGTCGATCTCTACAATCGCCTCGCGACCCCTTGGAAGGGACTTGTTATGATGCTACTTGCTTTTCCTTTTCTTGGCGCGGTGCGGAATAGAAAAGCCGTTGCCTCGAGTGTTCTTTTTTGCGCTATAGCCGTGTTTACTTATCATGTAGGAGATGCGGTATTTTTGGCCATTGGAAAGTCGGGCAGATTTTTTCCATTTCTAAGCGCTTGGGGAGGAAACATTATATTTGCCACATTTGCTTTTTCTCGCCTTGACAAAGCAAATCATTAATCGCGCGCATCTCCGCAAATAGCAGCAACAGGCTGCAATGCAAAATTTTATTTTTTATTCGATATTTTTTTCAGAATCTACGGCAGGCAATTCTATTTTTAGGTTTGATGATTCAAATGAAGGTAACGCGACCGCCCCGTTGACATTTGGCATTTCAGGAACAGTTCCGCCTCGCTCAAAAATAGACGCCAAAGTTGATTGCGTCTGCAAAATATCATTTGCCGAAACTTCGTCATTAGCATGCCCTTGAGGAACAACGATTGCGGTAAAACCAATTACAAAAAAAATTACCAACGCCCTTTTCTTCATACATTTTTCCTAAACAACTGTACCTGACGGAATATGCACACCCTTGGGGATAATCACAATACCGTCTCTAATGCAATAATTTTCACCGTCTTTTTCCATTATCCCTTTAGGATTAGTAATAGACACCCCATCCCCGATTGAAACATTTTTATCAATAATACATTTTTCGATGACACAATTTTTACCAATGCCGACACGATGCTGATGAGAATTGTCGGGCCATTCATAAAAATCGTTCCCCATCAAAACACTTTTACGAATAATTGTCCCCTGCCCGACTATGGAACGCAATCCGACAACGGAGTGTTCAATTTTTGAACCGCTCAAAACGCATCCTTCAGACATCATTACATGATCAAGTTGTGCATTGTTAATTCGTGAAGGCGGCAAAAATCGAGGCCTTGTAAACACGCGTCCGTCCGGCGACATAAAACTAAATGGAGGCGCGGAATGCGTCATCTCGATATTGGCTTCATAAAAACTTCCAATAGTTCCAATGTCACGCCAATATCCCGTAAACACGTGTCCATAAACATTATATTTTTGAATCGCTTTTGGAATAATTTCTTTACCAAAATCTTTTTCTTTTCCCGACAACAAATCCAGCAGTGCGTCGCGGTTAAAAATGTAAATTCCCATCGACGCAAGATACATATCGCTTTTTGTCGCTTTGACTCGATAAAGATCGCACAAAGGCTTGGGCATCGCGTAAGACGCGATTGATTCATCTTTAGACGGCTTTTCCATAAAATCTGTGATTTTTCCGTCTTTCTGAAGTTTCATAATCCCAAAACCATGCACATATCGCTCTGGCACGGGCACCGTGGCAACTGTTACATCCGCCCGCTGCATCTCGTGAAATCCCAAAACCTCCCTGTAATTCATTCTGTAAAGGTGATCGCCTGAAAGAATCAAAAACACGTCTGTTGACGATGTGTGATAATGCGGAAGACATTTGCGAACGGCATCTGCTGTGCCCTGAAACCAATCCGTGTTTTCCGCCGTCTGTTCAGCCGCTAAAAGTTCCACGCTTGTTCGCGTAAACGATTCATAAGGATATGTTCTGTGTATGTGCCGGTGAAGAGACGCGGAGTTAAATTGCGTCAAAACAAAAATATCGCGAAGCGAGGAATTGATGGCGTTTGAAATGGGAATATCCACGAGGCGATATTTGCCGGCGATCGGCACCGCCGGTTTTGAGCGATAACTTGTAAGCGGAAAAAGCCTTTTGCCTTGTCCTCCGCCAAGAATCAGTGTCGTAACGCGGCGTTTCATATTAGTTTATCTCCAGAATGGTTGTAGTGTTTCCAAAAGACGTTGCGAAACGTATCGTTTTCTTCCATTAAAATAAAAAGCCGTCTGCGAAGCTCTCTAACAATATTTTCTCGCGTTGCATGTCTTTCTCCATTAACAAACAAATCTATTTTTTTTATGTATCCGTCAATGACTTCCTGATTCTTTCGTATTTGAGTCTTAATAATGCGCGTTTCTTCTTTAGTCAGTTCCACACGCGCGGAATCAAGCTCTTTAGTTTCTTCTGTGGGAAGGTCATGGCCCATATGTAAAATCATAAATCCTCTTTATGCGAATATAGTTAAAAGACTTCTTTAAGAACGGCTATTTAAATCACCTTATTGAGCTTTTATTGCTTGTTGTTAACCACTTGAATTCCGCTTCGATGTCCAATTGCGCATGTCAACTAATTCATAGACAGATTTTGATACTCAGTCTTCCTGCGCGTGTTTTTCAACGTCGCAAGATCTAATCGTTGCGCAGGATGATAAAGAAACCGTCTATAAAATTTCCTGCAAAATTTCACTCTTGTCTTCAACGTCTTTTAAAAGCGGCTGAAGAGCCGCGCTCGCGACAGGTCTTGGACGCGTGAGTTCCATCAAAGGTTTTTGCAAATCCGCGTCAATTTCACCGAATCCATCAGGATAAATAGGCACATCAACCTGCGCGGAGCTTTCCTCCAAAAGTTCCTTTGCCTTCCCTTCCAAAACCTTAGCCAACGAGTAAGCCTCTTTAAATTTATTTCGCGAAATCAAATCCAATAGATTTTGATATTCTCTCCCCAAGCTCGCCTCTTTATTTTTATAATTCTGTTCCGCCAGCACTTGATTTAACGCGCTAACTTTTGAAAGAGTATCGTTTATAAACGGCTTAAGCATTGTCAGCGCCACGGCGCGATGTTTTTCAATATCCTTAGAATAAAGTGGAAACGCAAGCGACTCAACCATTGCATTACGCGCAAGCAAAAAATCTCCGCGCAGAAACGCTTCCCCGCCGGATAAATATTTATCCCTAAAAAGCTCTTCTAATTTTTTTCGATAACTTTTTGAAAATTGAATTTTATAAAATGTTTCTTGGTCTGCTATGAACTTTTGATATTGGCGATCAGTCCAAATCGGAGACGGCAAATTAACATTCCATCCCGTTTTAAAATCTACCGTTTTATTTAATATCGTTTTGTCTTCATCTGTCGGGCGTTCAACTTTGGTAAATTCAGCCGAATGTTCCGGGGCTTCAACGGCAGAAATGTTTTCTCCAGGCACGACGGGCAACTTTGTTTCATTAGGAAAATCAATAGCGGAAGAAGAAATAAAAAAATTATTCTGACTATTAGAAAAAAATTTAGACCAGACAAAAAAACCGGCTCCTAAAATAAATAAAACAACCGCCGCATAAAAAATGATTTTCAAAAACACCCTTGAGGATTTTGGTAAAAGATTCTTTTGCTTCGTCGAATTTTGAGGGGTTTTCAACGCTTCTTTTGCTGTATCAGCGCGCTCAACGGAGGTAGTCCAAAAACATGACGGACATTCTTTTACCGCAGCGACATCGCTCTCAAATTTATGACCACAATGGGAACACAAAAATTTATAAATCATAAATTCACAATATCCTTCTCATTTGTTTTTTAAATCTGTTCACGGAATTATTGACTTTTACAGGAACAGCGTAGCAAACACTACAAGGCGTTTATTGCTGCAAGTTTAGCGACAAATGGAGGAATTTCATCCGGAGGAACGGGTTTGCTATAAAAATAACCTTGAATCGTGTCGCAGCCTTGTTCTTTTAAAAGATCAACCTGCTCTTTTGTTTCCGCGCCTTCAGCAAGCACTTCCATTTTTAAACTATGCCCCATAGAAATAATCGCTTGTGTGATTGCCATTTCTTCCGAACCTATAGTAATGTCTTTTATAAATGAACGGTCAATTTTAAGAGTGTCAACGGGAAATGTTTTAAGATACATAAACGAGGAATAACCCGTTCCGAAATCATCAATGGAAAGATGCACGCCCAACTGTTTTAGTTTAAGAAGCGTATCGAGAGCTTTGTTCTGCTCGTCCATGATTGAGCTTTCCGTGAGTTCTAAATCCAGATTTGACGGTGCTATTTTGTTTTCACGAAGTGCGCTATTTACAAGATCAATAATATCAACCGCGCGAAACTGTTTGGCAGAAACATTCACCGCCACGCGCATGTGAGAAAGTCCTTGCGAATCCCAAATGCGTTTTTGCTTGCAAGCAGTCTTCAAAACCCATTCACCAATAGGTTGAATAAGCCCTGTTTCTTCCGCCAAAGGAATAAATTCCATAGGCGACACAAAGCCCAAGTCCGGGTGCTGCCAGCGGATAAGCGCCTCAACTCCCAAAACCCGTCCCGATTTAAGAGCCACTTGTGGCTGATAAAAAAGCCTAAACTCATCGCGTTCAATAGCCCGGCGCATCGCGTTTTCAAGAACAAGTTTTTCAAAACTGTTATTTGTAGTAAACGAAGAATACGACTCAGCGCGGCCTTTGCCTTTTTCTTTTGCCGTGGTAAGCGCTGTATCCGCGTTTTTTATCAGCGTAGAGCTTGTTTTCCCGTCCTTGGGAAAAATAGAAATACCAATGCTGCAGGTCGTGAAAAGTTCGTGTTCATTGACAATAAACGGTGATTTAAAAGTCTCTAAAATCCTGCTGGCGACAACTTGCGCGTGCTCTTCTTTCGCGAGTCTCGATAAAATTATTAAAAAATTTCCGCCGCTGACTCTTGTTATCGTGTCCGAATCATATATTGTTTTAAGAAGCCGAATAGCCACGGCTTTAATCAGTTCATCTCCGACAGAGTGTCCAAGCGTGTCATTAATTCTCTTAAAAGAATCAAGGTCAACGGCGAGAACCGCGCCCGACTCTTTCCGCCTTTCAACTTGCACTATCGACTGCTCCAATCTATCAGAAAAAAGTTCGCGATTCGGCAGCTGCGTCAACGCGTCGTAATAGAGAAGTCTGTTAAACCGTTCTTTCTCCTGAATGCGTTCAGTAACATCGGAAATGACTCCATCCATTCTGATACATTCACCTTCGCTGTTGTGAATCGGACGTCCTTGATCGTGGACCCAGCGAAATTCTCCGTTAACATGTCTGATTCTGTAATCAACGCTGAACGCTTCGCCGGAATTGATCGCCTTATCGAAAGCTTCTTGAAAAAAAGACAAATCTTGAGGAAGCACGAGCTTAGAAAATTTGGAAACCTCATCGCCGATAAAATTATTTGCAGGGATACCCGTAATATCCCCCATGGTGTCGCTTACGTAGTCAACCTTCCACACACCATTTTCCCCACTAACATATTGATATACAGCGCCGGGAATATTGGCCACCAAACTGCTAAATCGTTCTTCTCTATCGCGGATAATTCTTTGAGAGGATTCCGTCTCAACAGAGCGATGTTTCAGCTCCATCCGAGTGCGATGTCGGCTAATGGCATATAAAATACTTCTCACAAGCATTTGCTTGTCAAATGTCCCGCGCTTTAAACAGTCCTGCGCACCGCCGTCAATCGCCTGTATTTCAATGTCATCGTCCTCATCTTCCGTTAAAAGAATTATCGGGGTATCGGGAAATGATTTATGAAGCGTTTTGAATCCTTCAAGCCCGTTATTTTCCGCGAGTTTTAAATCCAAAAGGACAAGGTTAATTCCGCCTTTTTCAAGACATTCTGACGCGGATTGGAGATATTTTGCTCGAATAAGTTCAAAGGCGGGATTTTGATTTTTTGAAAGCCATGTATCTAAGAGACTGAAATAATCGGGATCGTTTTCGGCGATCAAAATTTTGATACTGTCTTGCGACATAAGACTACATCTCCACGGTTAGCTTTTAACAAAAGTTTTGTGATTTTAGCACGCAATTTTATATTTTCAATTGAAGAAAACAGCAAAGTTGAAGAAAGACCGCATCATTACGCGCCAAGCGCCTTGTCTTGTCATACTGCACGAAACGTAGTGAAGTTGCAGTATCTATACCTTTTTATATTAATTATTAATATATCATAAAATATTTAATTTGTTCGCATATCTGTTTTAAAACAAAACGGCGGGAAGAAGCGTAATTTATTCACTTCTTCCAGCCGTTTTAATTACAAACTAACTTCAAACCAACTAAAAATTACGCCGAGCAACCTCGGTTGTTTTTCTCACTTGTTACTATAGGTACATAACCATTTTCGCAGTTGAAACTGCTAACGTTATCACCAGAATAATAAAGTTCTATATATGCGCTTGCATATGTGCCAGTAGCGTTCGCTCTAGCAGCCTTACACTTAGAAGTATCGCATGTATAGTCAAAAGAGCCGGTTCCTTTTGCTGGCGGAGTAACTCCTATTTTCTTCCATTCGGCGTCAACACAAGCCGCACTATATCCGCATTTGGTACTCCAATTCACTCCAGAGGTTGACCCAGACATATCCATCCACTGTTGTTGCCCTCGACTAAGAGCGCCAAGCATTTGTTGCGCTTCAGCGATAACCGCGCGTTCTGTTTGTCCGGTCATACGCGGTAGAATCAAAGACGCTAAAACCGCGATAATGACGACAACAATCAAAACTTCTATAAGGGTAAAACCTTTTTGATTTTGTTTCATTGTTATTCTCCTTGTTGTTATTCAATAAAAATACTAAAAAAACAATGGATTTTGCAACGTGGAACATGCAAAACGACTAGCCATTCTTTTGGATCCAGCGCTACATCGCAGACATACCAGAGCCGGTGGACAACATAATTATCGGCATAAACATTGAAATCACTACAATGCCAATTACGCCTCCCATAAAAATAAGCAAAAAAGGTTCGAGTAAAGAAGTTAAACGGGCTAAAAATGTATCGACTTGTTCCTCATAATAATTAGCCAAAATATCTAAAAATAATTCCATTTGCCCCGACTCCTCTCCGATCGACAAAAACTGCGTCATAAATATCGGAAAAAGTTGCCGCTGCTCCAATTGTCTGCCGAGACTCGCGCCGCCTGACACTGCAGTGGCAGCATCTTTTAAACTGTTTTCAAGATAACTATTGTTTAAAAGCCTGCCGCTTATCTCAAGGGACTTTAAAAGTTGAACTCCTGAATGAAGCAATGTTTTTAGCGAGCGACAAAATCTAACCGCAGCAACTTGCATTGTCAGCTCGCCAAAAATCGGCATTTTGAGAAGCATTTGATCAATCTTTAGTTTGATAGCAGGAAGTCTTGCCGCGTAAAAAATCCCGGCGATTAGAATACCCAAAACCGTTAAAACCGTCGGAGCATGAAATCTTAGCGCGTCGCTCGTGGCAACAACAATTTTTGTAAGTGTCGGCAATTCAAGTTTTTGCGCTGAGAAAATCGCCTGAAATTTTGGAACAATAAAAACCAGCAAAAACCCCAATGCCGCGGTTACCGCCACAGTCAAAATTGTTGGATAGAAAAACGCCGTGGTAACTTTGGCTTTTATGCGCGCCGCCGAACCCATATAGTTCGCGATTTCGTCCAAACATTCAGGCAATTTTCCCGTCGACTCACCAACCTCGACAAGGTTCACCCAAATGCGCGGAAACACATTGCCTTCGAGGCGCAGCGCTTGATGAAACGATGTCCCCTGCATAATTTTGTCTTTAAGGGATGTCAAAGAGGCTTTGAATATGGGATTGATAAGTCCGCGATTGACAACATCCATTGCCCGCATGAGAGGCACGCCGGCTTTTAAAAGCGTTCCAAGCTGCACGGCAAAAAATATCAGTTCACGGTTTGAGACTTTTTCCCACGGCATTTTAATTTTGGTGGCGTTTTTTTTCTCAAACGCATCTTTAGCTTTGCCGGGAGATTTTAATGACATTTTAAATATTGAACTTACGCCCGAACTCGCTTGCCCCGGAGCTCCCCGCTCGGCAATATTTATGACCATGTAGCCTTTGTCGGAAAGTTTGTGAATAGCCTCTTCTTTATCAGTTGCTTGGATGTCTACTTCAAGCGCTTTTGACGGATCAGCGCGCAATCTAACTTGCGCTTTGAAATCTTTTTCATTCATACGCCACGCTCATCACTTCTTCCAAGGTTGTATGTCCTTGGTTTATTTTCATAAGTCCATTTTGAAAAAGCGATTGAAATCCTTTTCTGCGTTGGTCTTCACGGATTTGTTCAACGTCAGAATTTTTTACAATCATTTTGCGAAGTTCATCGTCTATTTCAAGCAATTCATAAATAGCCATTCGTCCCTGATAACCAATGTTTTTACATTTTTCGCAGCCTTTAGCTCGATAAATTTGAGGAACCGTAATTCCGTATTTTTCTCTGTCTCTCGCGTCAGGTGTGTATGCTTCTTTGCAATCAGGACAAAGAGTCCTAACCAAACGCTGCGCGACGATAAGCCCTACACTCCCCGCCACAAGATATGGCTCGATTCCAATGTCCACAAGACGAATTACAGCCGTTGCCGCGTCGTTTGTATGAATTGTAGAAAGCACCATATGTCCCGTAAGAGCGGAACGGATACAAATTTCGGCGGTTTCCAAATCTCTGATTTCGCCGACCAAAATCACATCCGGGTCTTGACGTAAAAACGCCCGAAGACCCGCGGCAAACGTCATGCCTATTTCAGGTTTTACTTGAACTTGATTTACGCCTTGTATTTGATACTCGACAGGATCTTCTATTGTTACGATATTTATTTTTGGCGACAAACAGTGATTAAGCGCCGCGTAAAGCGTAGTGCTCTTACCGCTTCCCGTGGGACCTGTTACAAGTATCAAGCCGTAGGGACGCTCTAAGACCTTTTCAAAAACTTTCTGCTGCTGAACTTCAAACCCAAGCGCTGACAAACTAAGAAGATCCGTGCGTTTGTCAAGAATACGCATCACTATCTTTTCGCCGGATGTTACTGGAATTGTCGAAACACGGATATCTACTTTTTTTGCGTGATACTCGAGAGAAAATGCTCCGTCCTGCGGAATGCGTTTTTCGGCAATATTCATTTTAGACAAAATTTTGATGCGAGAAACAAGCGCCGCGCACAGCTCTTTCGGCGGTGAAGGAAGTTCATAAAGCACGCCGTCAATTCGACATCTGACGGAAATTTTATTCTTGAACGGTTCAATGTGAATATCGCTCGCTCTATCATCCAAGGCTTGGCGGATAAGCATATCAACAAGTCTGACCACAGGACCTTTTTTGGCTTCCGCTACCGCATTTTCCAAATTAACGTCTTCATCTATATCTTCGCCCATTACCATGTCTTGGGTCGCGCGATCCACATCCGAAGAAGATACGACTTCTTGAAACCCCGTCGTCCCATAGTACGCATTTATTGCGCGCTGAAGTTCGCTTGTAGGAGACAAAACAACTACAATATCGAGCCCCGTCATCTTACGAAGATTATCCAGAAAAATAATGTCAGGCACCATTCCCACCGCGATTTTTAATGTCCGGTCTTTTTTCTCAAGCGGAAGAACCTGATATTTAACAGCAAAATCCGCAGATAATATTTCTTTTAGCCTCTGATCAGATTTGGGAATAAGCTCTTTTTCCGGGACAAACGCAACTCCTAATTGATCAGACAAAACGCTATAAAGATTTTCCTCTGTGATGAATCCTTCGCGGACTAAAATGCTTCCTAGCGGCTCCTTAGTTTTTCGCTGTTCAGACAGACAAAGAGAGAGCTGCTCTTCAGTAATCATTTTTTTTTCTATTAATAACTCGCCCAACAAAACGTTTGACTTCAAATATTACCTCGTTTGATTGTTGTCAATGCCTTCTTTTCTGGATTTCTGGCAAACCATTCGGGAAGAACTGATCTCACCATAGACCATGCAAAATAACAAGGTTCGTTCTATCTTCCCTCTTCAGAATAACTACCCAAAGCTTGCGCCATCAATCTGTCGCGGACATTAAAGTAATCTTCAAAATCCGTTTTTTCGGTTTTGGGTTCTTTTAACTCACGATACCAATCTTGTTTTTTGACCTGCCAAAACGGCGCGACAGCATCATCAAATTTTGCCCTGTTATCAGGCGTTCCCTTTTTGGCTTCAAGCAGCGATGGGTCAGTGATAATGTAAGGTGTTACAAATAAAATAAGTTCGCGGTCATTAATAGTCTTTCCCTTGCTGGTAAAAAGCGCTTTGCCGAAGAGCGGGATACTGCTGAAAAATGGGACTTTTCTATCAGCATTTTGTTGCGTGCTGAAAAGCATTCCTCCAATCGCAATTGTTTGTCCATCATTTACCATCATCGTGGTGCGGGCGGTGCGGACCGTTGGATCCCCTGTCTGCCCATCCGATTTAATTGAAATAACCGATTGATCGACAGTGGCAAATGTCGGCTCAACGGTAAGCGTGATTCTGTTAGAAGAATTAATAAGCGGCGTAACACGCAAAATAGTTCCAACTTCAGCGCGCTCCGCCTCGCTTGTTGTTACTGAACCTGCATCCGAAGATCCTGATGTTGTAGAAACTTCACCAATAGCCGCGTTTGTAGCGATTTTTATAAGTGCCGGATGATTATCCATTGCAAGGATTTTAGGCTTAGCTAAAATTTTTAGTCTTGACGCTGTTTCGAGAGCTTTAACTTTTATTTGAAAACTTGAAAAATCGCGAGTGCCGGGCGTTGTAGCGCCAGTGGCTTTAGTAAAATTAAACTGCTTGGCGGAATCTTTGGCGAGATCGGCAAATGCTATAAATGGATTTTGCGTGCTATCGTTATTAAATGGGAAATTAGTTGATTGCGAGGATCCGCTCACTGTTCCAAAAATGCCGTTTGAATCTCCCCATTCCACACCTAAATCACGGTCTAAATCTTCGTAAGTTTCAACAAGCAATACGTTTATGAGCACTTGATCGAGAGGTCTATCGAGCTGCATAATCGCGGATTCAACCATTCTGAGACGATCTTCATAATCGGTAACAATCAGGCTATTTGAACGATCATCAAAAGAAACCTTTCCGCGTTCAGAAAGAATGTTTTCGATAGATTTTTGAATAGCGGTCGACTCCGTCGTATTGTCATCATCTTGTTCCAAAGTCTGAAGCCCAGTTGACGAGCTTCCACTGCCGCTTGAGGAACCCCCGCCTCCGCTGGATGATGATGCGCTTATTTCTCGCATTTTCGCGACGCGGACATAGTAAAGTTTAAAAACTTTTGTAACAAGCGCAGGACTTTCGGCGGCGTTTGACGAAGCACGGAAAAAATAAATATTTTTACCCGGTATAAAATCATATGAAACATTGCAGCCATAATTTATAGAAAGAAGAACATCGTCAAGATCCGCCCCGTCAAGAGTCATGTTAACTTTTCGTTGAGAGATTTCGTTTCCTGCAACAAAATTAATTCCGCTTAGTTTCGAAAGAACGCTCAAAACATGTATTAGCGGCGCATCTTTAAAATCAAGGTAGTATTTCCCATCCATGGTTCTCTCGGGAGCACGCGATTCCGAAGGCTGTTGCGTGGGTTGCGGACGCATAATGCCTTCTTGCGCGGCATTAGCAGAAGCCGTAAAGCAGAATAGCAAAATTAAAATAAAAAAAATACCACGACAGCATTTCATACTAACGCTTCCTTTCATCAGTAAAAGAAAAAATCGATTCATTATTCTGTCTTTTATACTTTGCCAAATCTTCCGCATCAACGAAAAATAATTTTCGCGTTGCCCCGTCCACTATAACATCGGCTTCACCTTTTCTAACCTCCACAAGTTTTATTCCGTCTTTTTCTTCGCCAATCGCATAAAGCTCCCCGTTAAGCACGGCGAAGGCATCGTTTGCTCCAAGGCCTAAGCCTTGCAAAAGGACATCCCTAAACGAAACAGGCACTTGCGGTATAAAACGCTCTTCATTGTCTTCGCTCTCATCCGCTTCCGTCACATCTTCTGTTCTTGCTCTAAAAATATCAACAACTTCTTCCTGCGCCGTAATTATGGAATCTTGAATTCCGGAAGACGAATAAGCCTCAGAGTATTCTCTTTCTTCATCTTCCCCAAAAGGATATTCTTCGGCAAATGTCATAGGCAGCATAAAAATAGAGAAGATACTAATACCTATAAAAAACAATAAGTATAGATTGCTTCTCATATTATCACTTCGCAGGAGACGATTTCAAATACGTCTCCCCCAAAAGTCTGACAGATAACATCTCTTCTCTAATTACGCTTTCATTTTTTTTGCTATTAAAATCCTCTGCGTTCCTTTGCATAGAAATTTCCTTTGCGAAAACAGATGGCGACATCTTTTCTGTGTCCCTCAAAAAATTACGCGTGGCAAAAAAACTTCCTGTCCCTTTCACGTCAAAAACAAGTTTTGTGTACAAACCTTCTTTTGCGGTTCTAGGCGTTATTTGTTCAATATTAAAATTGTTTCGCGATGCTAATTCCGATATTTGTTTAATTATTGCCGTGCGGTCCGAGGATGCGGTAAGAGTTGCATCAAATTCTTTTGTTTTATTTTTTAGCATATTAACGCTCTGCGCCAATTCAAGCAGCGTTTGAGATTCTTGATATTGCGTCTTAAGAGCCTCTTTTGTTTTTATCCCAGGGATGATTATAAAAAAGACTCCTATAACAACGACTACAACAATAGCGCTTATTTTTATAGCCCAGTATTTTTGTTGTTCCGTTAGAATTAGTTCCATTATTCTTTTGCCCCGCTATCGCTTACTATCAAAAACTGACTAGCGTTTTTCCCATGCAGTTTTGTCCGCTGCATTTCAGTCATGCGTATTTCAGGAAAACATTTTTTAAAATTTTCTTTTATCTGTAATGATTTAATCCACCCCGTCAGAATCGCCGCTTCTTTTTCAGAACTTATAATTTGGCATATCCCGCGAATACTTAGTTGATTTGGTTTTTCTCCGCTAGCGGCATTTTGCTCAGCGGTTTTCGATATTAACATCGTAACATTATCCATCGAAATAGCTTTGGGAAGCCCTTTTGCCATATCTTCCAAAATTCTAACCGTGGAAACGCGTCTATCTTGAATGAGTTTTTGTTGTTTAAGTTTGTTTTTAAGATTTTCTTTCTCATTAGCCAAATCATCCTGCGTACGGCTTGTAAAATCGAGATCTAAAAATGTTCCTTCCTGATTTATCTCCTGAATCTGTCCTCTCAGTTGTTTTAAGTCTGGTTCAATAAAAATAAAACGAGACAATCCCAACAAACCCAGTATCACTATTGCCCCAATTGCTACAAATTGCATGATTTTCGCCGGAGCGACGCTGCGTTTTTCCAATGGCAACAATTTAACATCACCTAGCGGGGACGAAATACCCAAATCTCTACACGCTAACCCGAATGCTATAAGAATTTTCGCGCTATCACTAGCAGAAATTTTGTCTTGTTCCGCAAAACGAGCCACATCAAATCTTATTTGATAATCAAAATCTTTTTCTAGAGATTCGCCCAGCGTTTTTAAATCCCCTGAGCCGCTTAAAAGAATTTGTTTTACAGCCTCCCCACCGGTAACTTTGTAAAAGTAATTAAGAGAAGTAGATAATTCTTCAAAGAACCGCTTGGCAGCATCTGCTCCACTTTCGGAAACGGAGAAATCTCGCGAAAGATAAACCACGCCGCCCACCGACAATGTAATATTGACATTGTTGTCGGCTTGAATAAAAACAAGCCCTCTTGCGGGTTCTTTGTCTATCATGCGAAGCGCAAAAAACGCCCGAGAAATCGCGGAAAACGCGGGTTCAACAATTAAAGGTTTAACTGAAACTGTTTTTATTTCCGCCAAATAATTTTCAAGAATGCTTTTAGGAATTGCCGTAGCTGTTACTTGAACAACTTGCTTAAAAGACTTGATAACCGAATAATCTAGTACAGCTTCTTCCAATTTGAACGGCAAATATCTGCTTGCTTCGTTGGGGATAACAAATGCCATTTCCGTTTTAGGCACGTCTGGAATTGTAAATTGGCGGGTCGCGACGAAAGTGGGACTGAGGGTGATAGTCGCGTAAGCGCCTTTTTCTTCTATTTTGGCAAGCGCCCGCGCAATCGTTTTAGCCAAGGTAGAAATGTTAGGATTCGGCAAGTCGCTTTCTAAATCCGCTACCGGCTCGACTGAGAATTTTTTAATCCTAGGACCGGATGGAGAACTAACGGCAGAAACCGCTATTACCTCGTTTGTTCCTATGTAAAGACCGACACCTTTTGACATAAGTTTTTAATTTTCCGAAGTTATGTAGTTACGATAACAAAACCGTATCGCCCTTTTTAGCGATATAAATAGTATCAACTTCCCGCGCCACAACGGCAGAAGATGTCGGATACGCGCGGTCAATTTTCCCGGACGCGAACGGGGTGCCTTCGCGCATAAATACTACACCGCGACCGGGCACAGCGCCCTGCTCGAGACCGATATCGACTTCAAAAAATCCTTGCCGCGCGTGTATAGCTTTAACCGCGCCTTGGACTCTTGAGGCAAAAGTGGATTTGTTCATATTTTCAAAAAATGAAAGCGCGTGCTGCTTCGTTACAATTTCTTGGACCTTGCTAGCCTTCGCGAGCGCTTGCGCCAATTCCGCGTCCTTATGTTTTAGAGCGTCAGAAACCGCGCTTAATTTCGCTTCATATTGCGCGCTAAGCTGCATAAGTTCATCGCGATATTTTTTTTCTAAACTCCTCACATCATCTCGTTTTTCTTTCTCAAGCGTTTGAACTTTGTTGTTGCGCTCCCTAATTTTCGCTTCCAAATTTTGTATTCTTTCGCTTTTATCTTGCAAAGAAACCTCCAACGCACCAAACGAGGATTGCCATTGCGATGCTTCGCCTTTCCATGTATTAACTTTCGAGCGTTCTTGGGCAAGTAACTTAGCAAGCATTTTATTTTCACCTTTGCTTTGCGCATAAAGAAAAATAAACGCGCTTAACGCGACGCAAGCCAAAATTAAAACGGGCGTGGCCCATTCCCGTTTTGAACTGAAGAGAAAAATTTCTTTTCGTGATTGGGATTCATTTGCTGGACTAAAAAATCTTAGTTTTTTTAGCCGGGACAGTTGAGACTCTTCCCTGTCGACATAATCTTGTGCAGAACGAATATTTTTAAGACGCGATCTGGTATAAAAAGAGTCTACTTTTTTCTCATCATAGTGAAGCACAGAAGCACCCCGCGCGTTTTGGTTTAAATTCTTTTTAAATTGTCGTTAAATTATCGGAACAATTTAAGAAAATCTTCACAGGGGAAATGCACTTTTTTAGGAATGTTTCAAGCAAGCATATCCAGTAAAGCTCACCGTGTAAATGTGCTAAGTCTATTGATGAAATTTTTCATATGTAGAAATTGCCGATTCTTCTTTGAGAGTAATGCCAATGTCATCGAGTCCGAGCAAAAATCGCTCCTTAACATTAGCGTCAACTTCAAAATGAAACGTTTTAACATTGGCGACTTGATATAAAGTTATGGTTTGCTCCGACAACTGAATACTTGCTTCCGCGCCAGGGTTTTTGTCTGTGTAAGCCATAATCTCGTTTACATCATTTTGCGAGAGCTCGATGAGCAAAAGCCCATTTTTTACACTATTATTTTTAAAAATATCGGCAAATGCCGGAATGCGGCTTTCGCCTTCGCCGACACTCGGCGCAATAACTACTTTAAACCCGTATTGACAAATAGCCCAAACGGCGTGCTCGCGGCTCGACCCGCAGCCAAAATTATTCTGCGTGACAAGAATAGTCGCATTTTTATATGCCGGTTTATTCAAAACAAAATCAGGGTTATCTTTTCCGCTGGCGAGATAACGCCAATCAGAAAAAAGCCCACTTTCAAATCCTGTCCGGCGTATAGACTTCAGGTATTGCTTTGGAATAATCGCGTCAGTGTCAACGTTCGCGCGGTTAAGCGGCAAAACTATCCCTTTAAAATCCTCGAACGCTTTCATTTGAGAGCCACCTTTCTGACATCGACAAAATGCCCCGCGACAGCCGCGGCCGCGGCCATCTCGGCGCTTACAAGATGTGTTCTTCCGTCTTTTCCTTGCCTGCCCTCAAAGTTGCGATTCGACGTGGACGCGCAACGCTCCTGAGGAGACAATCTGTCAGGATTCATCGCGAGGCACATACTGCATCCCGCATCTCGCCATTCAAATCCCGCGCTTTTAAAAACCTCGTCCAAGCCTTCTTCTTCCGCTTGTTTTTTTACAAGACGCGAACCAGGAACGGCAAGCGCTCTCAACCCCTTTGCCACTTTATTCCCTTTTAGATATTTTGCGGCAGCGCGAAAATCTTCAATACGTCCATTAGTGCAGCTCCCGATAAAAACCGTGTCAATTTTGATATCCGTAATCATCGTCCCCGGTTTTAGCCCCATATAATTCAGAGCCTTTTCGACATCTTCTTTTTTATATTCCGCGACTTTATCCGTTTCAGGAACTTTGTCCGTAATATCAGCGACCATTCCAGGACTTGTCCCCCACGTTACCTGCGGCACGATTCGCGAAGCGTCAATTACAAGCTCCTTATCAAACTTCGCGCCATCGTCCGTCTTTAAAGTTTTCCAATAAACAATTTTATTTTCTAACTCTTCACCTGTAGGCGCGTAAGGGCGTTTAGCGTCAACAATATATTTAAAAGTAACTTCGTCCGGCGCTATAAGTCCAGATCGAGCACCCGCTTCAATCGCCATGTTGCAAAGCGTAAGGCGTCCTTCCATAGAAAGATTGCGAATTGTTTCACCGCAAAATTCTATGGCGTAGCCTGTAGCTCCAGCTGTCCCGATAAGTCCGATAAATTTAAGTGCCATATCTTTTGCCGAAACGGACGTCTGAAGTTTGCCTTTAAATTCAACTCGGAATGTTCTTGGTTTTTTTTGATGAAGACATTGAGTCGCCAAAACATGTTCAACTTCTGATGTCCCAATTCCAAACGCAATCGACCCAAAGGCTCCATGCGTTGCGGTATGAGAATCTCCGCAAACTATTGTTTGACCGGGCAAAGTAATGCCAAGCTCAGGACCGATGATATGAATCACGCCCTGTTTGTCGCTGTCAATTCCAAAAAGCGAAACGCCGAAGTCTTTACAGTTTTGGTTTATCGCTTCTATTTGCGCCTTGGCAATCGGATCTTTAATCGTGTAGCGATCATCGGTCGGAATATTGTGGTCAATAGTCGCGAAGGTTTTCTCAGGGCGGCGGACTGTTCTATTCGCCAAACGCAATCCTTCAAATGCTTGAGGACTTGTTACTTCGTGAACAAGCTGCCTGTCGATATAAAGCAAAGCCGTTCCATCGGCAAAAACTTTGACTACGTGATTTTCCCAAATTTTATCAAACAAAGTTTTTTTAGACATAGATCCTACATTATAAAAAGTTTTTTTGTTTTATCAAGAGAACATAATCCGACACGCTACCATAAAAATCAGAAGAAAGACAATTATTACGCTCGCTAATCCGAACGAATATCTTCTAAAAACAATTCTCCTTGCGCAAATGGCTCGGACTGCGCTCTCCCGCAAAGTCCGCTTACTCCAACGCCTATCAACCTAATAGGTTTTCGGCCTGCTAAAGTTTTACGCCTCAGAAGGTCGCAGGCGGTCTCATATAAAACACGACTTTCTTTCACAAAAGACGAAAGAGTCATTGAACGCGTAATTTGTTCAAAATCATAATATTTTATCTTCAGCACAATAGTCTTGCCGCTGCGGCCCTCTTGCTCAAGTTCATAAAAAACACGCTCAGATATTTGCGCTAGTTTTTTCATCAGCTTGTTTTTATCAAGAGTGTCCTTCTCAAGAGTTTCTTCGGCGCTAATTTGCGTTCGCTCCCAATAGGGATTTACTTCACGGTTGTCTTCGCCCTTCGCCATTTCAAAAAGCGTTCTGCCCCATTTGCCAAGTCGCGCGACAAGCATTTCAACTTTTATTCCCCAAACATCTCCACAAGTTTCAATTGTCATACCGTGAAGAATTTCCTCTGTCTTCGGCCCCACGCCCGGCAGTTTGCGGACAGGTAAATTTTTTAAAAAATCTAAAACTTTTTCCGGATAAACAACTGTCAATCCGTTCGGTTTATTCATATCGGACGCGATTTTAGCAAGAAACATTTCAGGGGCGACACCGGCGGACGCAGTTAATTTTGTCGCGGCAAAAATGTGCTGCTTTATAAGTTCCGCGAGCTTAACAGGGTCGTTTAGTTTTAATTTGTTTTTACTAACATCAAGATATGCTTCATCAAGCGAAACCGATTCGACAAGAGGTGTGTATGTGTGGAAGATAGACATAATGGTGTCGGAGGCTTCACTATATCGCTTAAAATCGGGTTCAAGAAAAATCCCCTGAGGACAAAGCTGTTTGGCTTGAGATGTCGGCATTGCAGAATGCACGCCAAACTTGCGAGCTTCATAAGAACACGTGCTAACGACGCTGCGGCTGTTGGGATTTCCGCCTACTATAACGGGCTTGCCGCGAAGTTCAGGATTGTCGCGCTGCTCAACCGCCGCGAAAAACGCGTCCATATCTATGTGGATAAATTTTTTCTGCCAAGTCATACAAGGCCCAAAACTTATAAGTTTTTTAAAATATCTCTCACCGCGACTATTTTAGTTTCACTTGTTTGTCTATTTTTAATTTCTACATTTCCTCTCGCCAAATTCCGTTCGCCTATTACGACCTGATAAGGAATACCGGCAAGGTCAGCATCGTTAAATTTCACGCCCGCACGTTCATCGCGGTCATCAAAAAGAGTTTCTTTTCCCGCCGCCAAAAGCTCTTCATAAATTTTATCAGCCGCTGCGCGAACATTTTCATCACCGTGATTTATAGTGATGACTTCCACCTGAAAAGGCGCTATTGAATCAGGCCATTTTATTCCTTTCGCGTCATGATTTTGCTCAATGGCAGCCGCTAAAATTCGATTTACGCCAATACCATAGCAGCCCATAATTGCTGGTTTGCGTTCTCCCTTTTCGTCCAAAAAGTGCGCGCCAACTGATTCCGAATATCGCGTCCCAAGTTTAAAAATATGTCCAATCTCCATGCTTGTCGCCAAAGTCAATTTCCCGCTGCCGTCGGCGGCAAAATCTCCATCTTTCACAAAACGAATATCGCCTGCTGCTGTAGGTTCAAAATCTCTGCCTATATTTACGCCCTTCAAATGTTTATCTTTTTCGTTCGCTCCAGTTACGGCGTCCGCGATTCCTTCCACGTCCCAATCCGCGTAAATCGGAATTTTTAAACCCACGGGACCCGCAAACCCGACGGGTGCGTTTGTAGCGTCTATGACTTCACGAGAGTCGGCCTGACGAAGAGTTTTTGCTCCGATAAGTTTACGAAGTTTTATTTCATTAACTTCACTATCGCCCGTTACTATGGCCGCTACGGGCTTTTCGTCCGCGATAAAAATAAGCGTTTTTATTATTTGCGATGCTTGAATTTTATAACGATGCGTAATCTCTTCCACCGTCCTGAGATTTGGCGTGTCAAAAATTTCCGGCTTTGCCATCGTAGGCGCAGGCGTTTTAAAATTCGTCTTAACACGCGTTGCGATTTCACGGCTTGCCAAATATCCGCCTTCAGAGCTGGCAATTCTATCTTCGCCATACGGACAAATAACCATAAACTCCTGGCTCATTTTACCGCCCATCATTCCCGTGTCAGCGCTCACAACCTGAAACTTCAGCCCGCAGCGTGAAAATATTTTGTGATACGCGTCATGCATTTTTTGATAATTTTCATCCAAACCTTTTTCGTCCGCGTCAAAACTATAAGCGTCTTTCATGATAAATTCTTTTGTGCGGATAACACCAAAACGTGGGCGGGCTTCATCGCGGAATTTATTTTGAATTTGATAAAGATTTAAAGGCAGATCGCGAAAAGATTTGATATTTGTTCCGACCAAATCCGTTACGATTTCCTCATGCGTTGGGCCAAGGACGAATTCATGCCCCGCGCGATTTTTAAAAGAAATTTTGTCTTCACCAAGAGTGTCGTATCTTCCTGATTTTTTCCAAATATCCGCCGGATGAAGCGCCGGCATCAAAATTTCAGACGCTCCCGCACGATTCATTTCTTCGCGGATAATATTAATGATTTTATTCAAAACCCGGAAACCCAACGGAAGATAGCTGTAAACACCGGATGAAAGTTGTCTGACAAGTCCTGCGCGAAGTGCAAGTTGATGACTCGCCGCTTCCGCGTCTTTGGGAACATTTCTAAGGCTTGGAATAAGAGTTTGTGTCCAACGCATTTTTTCTCTGTCCTATTGTGAATTTAAAAGCGTTATCGTGAAATATGAAATAAGTTTTTTATTTTTTCAAAAATCTGTAAATTTACTATGTCGTTCCAAAGAACAAAAACCATCAACGTCATAAGAATAAAAAAACCAGCCGCCGTAAGTCTCTCCTGCCAAACCGGGTTAACGCGTCTGCGGGTGATAAGCTCCCATAAATAAAAAATAAGGTGTCCGCCGTCAAGAGCCGGAAACGGCAAAAGATTTATCACGGCAAGCGAAATACTCAAAATCGCAAGCAGCTGCAAAAGCGTAATCACTCCCGCCTGCGCCGCCTGCCCGCTTAATTGAACAATTCCAATCGGGCCCATCAAGTGTTTTGGCGAGACCTGCCCTGTTACAAGATAATAAAGCGCTTTGTGCGTCATAACGATTTGATAAACTTCTAACTGCCACGCCTTTACCAGCGCAGTCCCGAGTGGATATTTTTCAGAAACATTTGATGCCATGTCTGCCGTAATTCCCACTCGTTTTAATGTCGCGGTTTTACCAAAAACATCTCGGATCTCCTCGATTTTTGGTTTTATTTGAATTGTTAAAAGTTCGTTTGTCGCGTCATCAACTTTACGAGCTATATTAAGTTTTATCATCGATGACTTACTATCGTTAAACCTGTCCAAAACATCCTGCCAAGTTTTCACTTCAATATCATCAACGCTTAAAATCTTGTCGCCTTTTTTAAGCAGACTTTCTTCCGCGGGATAACCTTTTACAAATCCGCCGACAACCGCCGCGGAAACCGGACGGCCGATGGTGAAAATAGTCCAAAAAATCACAAACGCTAATAAGTAATTCATCGCCACACCCGCGATAACAATAAAAATTCGAGATAAGACCGGCGCCGCAAGAAAGTCGCCTTTTTTAGGTCCCTCGGGACCGACTTTAGAAACCTCCTCGCCAGCTGGAGAAACAAAACCTCCCAGCGGTAAAAGCGATATTGAAAATCTGGTTTCTTTTGCCTGCCAATGAAAAAGTTCAGGCCCAAATCCTATAGAGAATTTTTCCACGCGAACTCCGGACAAGCGGCAAGCGACAAAATGTCCAAACTCATGCACGATAATCAACACGCCAAAAACAATAATCGCGGGAATCAACGATATTATATTTTCCATTTATAACCTTTCGTTTTTACCTAATAATATTTGCGGCAAATTCTCTCGCCCAAGAGTTCGCGTCTAAAATGTCCTTAAGATTCGGTTTGTGAACAAGCGTATGCGCTCGCATGGTTTTTTCAATCGCGGCGGGAATTTGTAAAAAGCCAATTTTTTTATTCAAAAACGCCGCTACGGCAATTTCATTTGCCGCATTTAAAACCGCGGGCATAGTGCCGCCTATTTTACTAGAGATATATCCCAGCTCCAAACAAGGAAATTTTTTTAAATTTGGTTCTTCAAAATGAAGCGACTCTAACTTCGTCAAATCAAGTTGAGGCAAAGAATCCTCAAGCCTATAAGGATAGCTAAGCGCGTATTGTATGGAAAGTTTCATATCCGTTACTCCCAAATGCGCCAAGTGCGAGCCGTCAACAAACTCCACCATCGCGTGAATAATTGCTTCCGGATGAACCAACACATCTACTCTTCCGGCTTCGACTTGAAAAAGATTTGTCGCTTCAATTACTTCAAGCCCTTTATTCATCATAGTCGCGGAATCTATCGTAATTTTGGGTCCCATTTTCCATTTGGGATGTTTTAGCGCTTGTTCGAGAGTGATTTTTGACATCGTTCCTTTAAAGTTCCTGAACGGTCCACCGGAAGAAGTTATCACAAGACGTTTTACGAACTTCGGCGAATGATTTTCAAGGCATTGCCATAGCGCCGAATGCTCACTATCGATTGGAATAACAGAGACTTTTTTTTGTTTCGCTAAATCCAAAAGCAATTTCCCCGCCATAACAAGAGGCTCTTTATTGGCAATAGCCACAGATTTTTTTGCCTCTACCGCCGCGAAAATCGGTTTCAAACCAACCGCTCCCACAAGCGCGAAAACAACCTGATCAACACCCCTCAGAGTTGATACTTCACAAAGCCCTTCATCTCCCGTTACTACGCGAATCTTAAGTTTTCTAAATTGGGGTTCCGCCGCGCGCGCTTTCTCTTTATCGTAAACGCAAACAACTTTAGGGCGGAACTCTACGGCCTGCTCATAAAGTTTTTCAGTATTTTTAAAAACGGCAAGAGCCTGAACGGAAAATCGCTCGGAGTGAATACGGACAACATTGAGAGTGTTTTCACCGACAGAACCCGTTGAGCCGATTACGGAAAGTGTTTTTTTCATTTTATGCTTGGACAAAACCAAGAACAATTGTCATATAGAAATAAACCACGGGTATAGCAAATAAAAGACTGTCCATAACATCAAGAATTCCGCCTAAGCCGGGAACGGTTCCGGAATCTTTTACGCCGGCGTCGCGTTTAATTAAACTTTCAGCCAAATCACCCAGCATCGCGAAAACTCCAACGACCGCTCCTAAAATAAGCAAATGAATCCAAGCTATGTGAAGATAAAAGGTTGACGCAACAGAAACCGCTGTAGTTGCCACCATTTGACCAATGGCGCCTTCTATGGATTTTTTAGGACTGACGTGTTCTAAGAGTTTTGTTTTGCCAAATTTTTTTCCGACAAAATACGCCGCGGCATCGCCAATTTTTACAATCAAAATCGTGTAGAAAACCCATAGCGCGCCGTTAGGAAGAAGTTTGATTTTTATAAGATATGAAAAAAATTCCGCGATATAAATAATTCCAAACACGCTTACCGAAACGCTTGTTATGGTCTTATCTGGCGAGCGGCGATTAAAAAGAAAAATAAAAATCGCGATACATGCCGCGAACAAATTAGCGACTTGAAGAGAAAAATAAGCCGATATCGGCAAGAGCGCTCCAAACACAAGCCCGAAGCCTCGATGAACCAAAAGGTCTTTTTGTTCAGCGAGAGAAAAAAACTCCCAAAGTCCCAATAATATAAAAACTTCTATAGCGATGAGAAAACACCAATGCGGCGCGAAAAAAATGATAACCACTGTGATAGTGGATAAAATTACCGCCATTAAAAGTCGCTTGCCCAATTGACTCATTTAGTCCCCCTTTGCTGAGCCGTAGTATTACCGAATCTTCGTTCTCGAGTTTTAAAATTTTCTAGCGCCTTATCTAATTCCTCCGCCGTAAAATCCGGCCAGCATTTATCCGTAATATAAAGTTCGGAATAAGAAATTTGCCACAGCAAAAAATTGCTGATTCTCATTTCACCGCTTGTGCGGATTAAAAGTTCGGGATCGGGAATATCGTGAGTATAAAGACTTTGCGAAAAAACTTCTTCGCTGATACTTTCGGGTTTCATTTTCCCATCGACAGCCGCTTGCGCGAGATTTCGAGCCGCTCGCAAAATTTCCCGTCGAGAAGAATAACTAATAGCAAACGAAACTGTCAGCCCTTTATTAACTTTAGACTTTTCCATCGCGGCATAAAGTTTTTTCTGAATCGGCTCCGCGAGGTCGGATATTTCCCCGATAACATTAAAGACGCAGCCTTCTTTAATTATCGCGTCAATTTTTTTATCAATGTATGAGGCAAGAAGCCCCATCAAAAAATTGACTTCTTCTTTGGGGCGGTTCCAATTTTCTTTGGAAAACGCGTAAAGGGTGAGATATTCAATACCTCTTTCTCGCGCGGCTTTAACTATTTCCTCCACGCGCCTGACACCGGCTTCGTGGCCTTGCATTCGTAGAAGACCTCGTTTTTTTGCCCATCGTCCGTTGCCGTCCATAATAATTGCGACATGTCTGGGAAGAGGATTTGTCATAAAAACCTAGATAAATATGGTCTGATTTCGTTTGCTGCCGATAGAAACTATCTTTATGGGAGTCTCCATTAGCTCTTCTATGCGCTTGAGATATTTTTGAGCGTTCTTCGGTAAGTCGCTCCATTTTCTAGCCGTTGTTAAATCTTCCGTCCAGCCTTTCCAGGTTTCATAAACGGGCTGAGCCTTTGAAAACTCAAAAATCGCATGCGGATAATCTTTTGTGATTTTCCCGTTAATTTTATAGGCTGTCGCGATTTTAAGTTCATGAAGTCCGGACAGCACATCAAGTTTCATTACGGCGATTTCCGTCAATCCATTAATTCGCGCGGCATATCGCGCTATGACGGCGTCAAACCAACCGCAGCGGCGAGGTCTGCCCGTAGTAGCGCCAAATTCCTCGCCGACACGCTGCACTGTTTCCATTAATTTTGGGGGAAATTGAGTCGGGAAAGGGCCTTCCCCAACACGAGTTGTATACGCTTTAACAACGCCTATTACACGGTCGATAAATGTCGGAGCAACGCCTGTCCCCGCGATCGCGCCGCCCACTGTCGCGTTTGACGATGTTACAAATGGATATGTTCCGTGGTCAACATCAAGAAGCGTACCTTGCGCGCCTTCAAAAAGAACATCCTTTTTTGCCTTTATCGCGTCGTATAAATATTTAGGCGTGTCAGCGACAAGTTCAAGCAAGCGTTTTCTATACTTCAAAAAATGCTCTAAAATCTTTTTATACGCGTAGGGACGAGCCGCGTGCATTTTACCCAAAAATTCATTTCTCTCGTGAAGGACATAAGCAAGACGATCTTCAAAATAAGTCAGCGATTTCAAATCTCCGACTCGCAGTCCCACGCGTGCCATTTTATCAGCATAGCAAGGACCGATTCCCTTTTGCGTTGTTCCAATCGCTTTCCCTTTTTTAAGAGAATCTTCCTTAAGTTTATCCATCAATTTATGATATGGAACAATTAAATGAGCTTGATCGGATACAAACAAACGCCCCTTCACTTTAATCCCAGCAGTTTCAAGCAAATCGACCTCTTCAAACAGCGCTTCCGGATCAACAACTACACCGTTGCCGATAACACAAATTTTTTTATCTTGAAGAATGCCCGATGGAATTAAATGGAGAACAAATTTTTGATCGTTAAACTTGATTGTGTGCCCCGCGTTATTGCCGCCTTGATAGCGAACAATCACATCGCTTTTTTGAGCAAGAAGATCTATTACTTTTCCCTTTCCCTCATCGCCCCACTGTGCCCCAATCAATATACGATTCATCGTTTGTTGTTCTCCATTTTTTTGTTGGCTACCGCGGCGCAAAGAATTAAAGGCTTACAACTTTGACATCTAAAACAGCTTCGTTTTTCTTAATAAGGTTCACGACTTTTTGCGAAACTTCGCTGTCTGTGTTAATCGCTGTCATCGCGTAAGCCTTTTTCCCTTTGCCAATACGCCCAAGCGACATTTCAGCAATATTTACGCCATTTTTACCAAGCACAGTTCCAATAGTTCCAACCACGCCCGGGAAGTCATTGTTTTTCACAAATAGCACGTTATTTTCCGGCACAAGATCTATTATGAACTCATTAATACGGACGATACGCGGCTGATTACTAAAAAGCGTGCCCATAACGCGATAGGTTTCCTTGCCCTGAGTTACAATTACATCTATAAAACTGACAAACCCTTCCGCCGCGTCACTTCTGCTTTCTGTAATTCCAATACCGCGTTCTTTTGCCACGGCAAGTGCGTTAATAAAATTAACCGAGTCTCCGCAAATCGGCCGCAAAAGACCTTTTACTACCGCAAGCGTAAGCGGTGTTACGTTAAATTTTGTGGGATCTCCACCGTATTTGATTTCAACTTTCTTAAAACTTCCCGAAAATAGCTGCGCGTAAAGCATCCCAATTTTTTCTGCCAATACAAGCCAAGGCTTCAAACCTTTTAGCGTATCAGGATCCAAATTAGGAAGATTTACAGCATTACGGATCGCGCGGTCATTGAGTGCGTCAATAACTTGTTTCGCGACATCAACCGCGACATTTTCTTGCGCTTCGTCCGTTACGGCGCCAAGATGCGGAGTGCAAATAAATTGCGGAAGATTTAGAAGCGGATGGTCAGAAGGAGGCGGTTCTTTTTCAAACACATCAAACGCCGCGCCCGCGACTTGCCCACTTTTAATTGCGTCAACAAGATCAAGTTCATTTACAATTCCGCCGCGCGCGCAATTGACAATGCGGACGCCTTTTTTGCAGAGCTTAAAAGTTTCCTTATTGAGAAGATTTTTAGTCTCTTTTGTAAGAGGCGTATGGAATGTTAAAAAATCCGCCCGCTTTAAAAGCGTAGAAACATCTACAAATTCCACTGGATATTGTTTAACCGCTTCTTTGGAAATAAATGGATCAAACACAACTACTTTCATATTAAACACTGCCGCGCGTTTCGCAACTTCTCTGCCGATTCGACCAAAACCGACAACCCCCAAAGTTTTGCCGTTAAGTTCAGAGCCTTTGAACTTATTGCGTTTCCAGTCGCCTTTTTTTACATGAGCGTATGCTTGCGGAATATTTCGCGCCACAGCCATCAACATCGAAAAACTAAGTTCTGCCGTAGAAATCGTGTTCCCTTCCGGCGTGTTCATCACAATAATTCCGCGTTTTGTCGCCGCCTCCAAATCAACATTGTCAACACCTACGCCGGCACGTCCAATCACGCGAAGTTTTGTTCCCGCTTCAATCAAATCCGCCGTAAGTTTTGTCGCGCTGCGAATTAAAATGGCCTCGTAATTTCCAATTATTTTTTTAAGTTCTTCGGGCTGAAGTCCGATCTTTTCATCGACTTGAATATTTCTTTCGCGATGAAGAATATCCATTCCCCCTTGTCCTAACGAATCAGAAACTAATATTTTCATATTCTTTCTCCATTTTAAAATTTAGTAAAAATATTTATCTCATTTGTTTTGTCATTCCTGTGTATCTCAGCTAATTCGTAGACAGATTTAGTTAAGCAGCATCGGCGACAAGTCAATGCTTGTTGCATT
>CAYPIR010000002.1:0-2209 GCA_964410905.1 uncultured bacterium
ATTGGGACAATTGTTATCGCCACTGTTTTTTATCTTTCGTATGTCGCAAGATTTGGCTGTATTGGTATGGGCACAAGTAGTTTAGACCTCCTTTGGTTTTAGAGAGACTTTAGGAGTTCTATTAAGTGCCTTTTTTCTTTTTCCAGGTTGATATTTTTGGTTGCGGCTAAATCGTTATACCATTTTCTGACTCGCTCCCGGCGGCGTAAGCCGGCATCGTTACAGCGGATAGCGTTTATTGCCTCATAAGGCGTTTGGGGCACAACAGTTTCAGTTTTTTTGCCGTTGGAGGAGATATGTCCTTTTTCGGCTTTTTCCGTGTTGTTGATAGTTTGAGCAACAGCTGAAAAGAAACAAAGCTCTGATAAATCTCGTTCCATACCTTGGGGTTAATACACAAAATCTTTAAAATTCGCTCTCACACAGAGAATAGCGGTCTATGGTATCATTCCCACAACCTTGGGAATTCTTCGCTTGAAATCTTTAAAAATTATGGTAAAACATACGCCCTGTGTCGCTAAGTTTTAGCGGCATCCCTCGATTTAAATTGATTTTCAAGCGAGCGTGGTGAAACTGGCAGACACATCACTTTGAGGGGGTGACGCCGCAAGGCATGGAGGTTCAAGTCCTCTCGCTCGCAGTGTCTTAATATCTGCTAAACAAATTATTTTTCCAAAGGAGAAATTAAATGAAAAAGTTTGCTGTTTTGTTGGCTATGGCGGTCGTAGCATTGGGTTTGTCGGGCTGTGGTGCTTGTCACACTTGCTCTTCGACAAACAAAACGGTTCCTTCTTATTATGAATATGAAGCGCCTGTTACACCCGCAGCGACAGTTGTCGAAACCACGGCCGTTCCAGAAGCCGCGCCTGTTGTATATGAAGCGCCGCCGGTAGTTAAAAAACCTGTTGTTCAAGCAGCGGCACCTAAAAAGACGGCCTCGAAATATCCTAGAGCTGTTTTGAAATAAGTTAGGCTGTTCTTAGGGCGGTTTCGTTTGGATTGGGTTATCCAATTTAGGCGAAACCGCTTTTTTTTAACTTATGACGGAGTGTAAATGACTATTTGGCAGGCAATTGCGCTTGGAACTATACAAGGTTTGACGGAATTTATTCCGGTTTCAAGTTCAGGGCATTTGGTGTTTTTTCAAGTGTTGTTCGGATTTGAAGAACCGATGATAGCTTTTGATGTGGCGGTTCACTGCGGAACGCTTCTTGCCGTGTTTGTTTTTTTTAAGACAGAAATCGTCAAAATTTTATTCGATTTTTTTTCCGTGTTTTTTACTGATAAAAAAAACTTAATCAATCAAACGGACTCCTCAAAACTTTGGCTCTGTATTCTCATAACGCTTATCCCTACCGGTATTCTTGCGATTATTTTTAAAAAATTTATCGAACTAACGTTTTCCAATCTTTTTTATGTCGCGATCGCGTGGTTTATCATCGGAATTTTTCTTATCGCGAGCGCCAAGTTCCAATCTGGGACTAAAGTATTGGAAAAAATATCTTATAAAGATTCGCTTTGGATCGGATTGGCGCAAGGCATAGCGCTTATTCCCGGAATTTCTCGTTCCGGCAGCACGATTTTGACGGGAATGTTTTTAGGAATAAAAAAAGAAGACGCGGCACGGTTTTCATTTTTGATGGCAATCCCCGCGATAATCGGCGCGGTGGTTTTAGACGCGCGAGAAAACATTTCTTATTTTTCTGAAAATATCGTTTGCGTGTTGGCGGGATTTTTAACGTCGTTTGTTGTTGGCTATTTCGTAATTAAGTGGCTGATGAAATTAATTAGCCGCGGCCAATTTTTCATATTTGGTTTTTATTGCATAGTAATGAGTTTTGTCGCGGCAGCTTATGTTTTTATCGTGAGATAAAATGAAAACGATACGCTGTGTTTTGAAAAATGGGAAAGAGCGGCCTGTTATAAACCGTCATCCTTGGATTTTTTCGGGCGCTATAGATTTTGTCGAGGACGGATATGAAACAGGAGATTTAGTTCGAGTTTTTTCCGCCCGTGAAAAATTTTTAGGCGTTGGATATTTTAACGGCGAATCGCAAATTACTATCAGAATGCTTGCGTTTGAAGATGTGAAAATCGACGCTGAGTTTTTTGAAAAAAGAATTACTCAAAGTATCGCGCTGCGGAACTCTCAACTGCCTCTCAATACAAACGCTTACCGCTTAATCCATTCCGAAGGGGATTTTTTGCC
>CAYPIR010000002.1:2309-147726 GCA_964410905.1 uncultured bacterium
TGCCTCTCAATACAAACGCTTACCGCTTAATCCATTCCGAAGGGGATTTTTTGCCCGGTCTTACAGTTGATGTCTACGGCGACATCTTAGTCGCGGAATTTAATACGGCGGGGCTAGATTTGTGGAAAAACGAAATTGTAAGCGCGTTAAAAAAACATTTTCCCGCTCACGCTGTTTTTGAGCGCAGCGACTCTGACCTCAGAATAAAAGAAGGGCTTGAGGCATCGATAGGAGTTCTCGCGGGTGAGGGGGTTTCGGAAAAAATAGAAGTTTTGGAAAATGGGCTGCGATTTTTTGTTGATGTTAAGAGCGGACAAAAAACAGGTTTTTTTCTGGATCAGCGGGACAACAGAGCGATAGCGGGGAAACTCGCCAAAAACAAAAAAGTTTTGAATGCGTTTGCCTATACGGGAGGTTTTTCTGTTTACGCGGCGGCGGGCGGCGCAAAAGAGACCGTTTCCGTTGACATTTCTGAGCAGGCGGTAGAATTGGGTAAAAAAAATTTTGAGGTAAATGGAATATCTTCTGAACGAAATAAATGGATTAAGGCGGATGTTTTTGAATTTTTGCGGAAAGATGAGAGCGAGTTTGATTTTATTGTTTTGGATCCTCCGGCATTTTGCAAACATAAAGCACAAACGAATCAGGCGGCGCGCGGTTATAAAGACATCAATTTGCAAGCAATAAAAAAAATGGCGCCGGGCGGGCTTCTGTTTACATTTTCGTGCTCGTCTTTTATATCTGCTGACCTTTTCCAAAAAATAATTTTCTCTTCCGCGAGCGACGCAAAACGCGATGTCAGAATTTTGCGAAAAACTTCACACCCATTTGACCATCCTATAAATATTTATCATCCTGAAGGCGAGTATTTAAAAGGGCTGCTCTGCGAAGTTCTGTAGACTGTGGCTGCGCCAATCCATAGGGGGTTGGCGCAGTCAACCGTAAAGTTTGGGTATTTCCTATCCTTGCGATTTGATCGCCGATGATGCTTAACTAAAACCTATCCGCGAAATTATTGACTTTTACAAGCCTGAGCAAAACGATTCAAGCTGCTGCCCGGTAAATAAATAACCGAATCAACGGCTAAATTTTTCCTTTAAAATACAAAAAAAATCATTATAATCCCGCCACTATGACAATTTCTATTACGACTGAATTTACCCCCAATCCGCAAGCGCTTAAATTTAATGTAAGCGCTCCCATCTGTAATCACGCGCCAGTTCAGTTTACATCTAAAGATGACGCGGCAAAATCTCCTTTAGCATTCAGGTTATTTAGCATTCCTTCCGTCAAAGGGGTAATGATAGGAACGGATTTTGTTACCATTACCCGGGATGAAGGCGGTTTGATGTGGGAAGAATTAAAGCCTCAGATAATAGCGCACATAGAAAAGCATCTTTCATGTGGGGCTCAAGACTCTAAAGCGTGTTCCACGTGTTCGGAAACTTTTGTTCCGCAATCCGAAATTGAAAAAAAGATTGTCGAAATTCTTGAAAATGAAATTCGTCCGGCGCTCGCGAGAGACGGCGGCGATGCGGTTTTTTGCGGTTTTGTTGACGGAGTTGTTCAACTTCGTCTCCGAGGAGCGTGTTCCGGATGCCCAAGCGCCACAATTACTCTTAAAAATGGCATTGAGGCTTATCTCAAAGAATATATTCCTGAAGTAAAAGAAGTTGTTCGTGTTGCATAAAGTGCTTGTTCCTGTTCTCATTCACCGCTGATTTTGCTATAATTTAAACTTCGTTGTCCCCCGCGTTTAGCATTTGAAACCTCTTAACTATTTTAGGGAACTATTTATATGACAAAAACTACTTTCGCATTTGATCCGACTCAACGTCTTCAAAAATTGCCGCCTTATCTTTTTGCTGAAATAGACAGAAAGAAACGCGAGTTGATAGCTAAGGGCAAAGATGTCATAGACTTAGGAGTCGGCGATCCTGATATTCCGACCGCGGATTTTATTATTGATGCGCTCGCGGCGGCAGCGAAAAATCCGCGCAATCACCGCTACGCGCTTGATCAAGGAATGCCGGAGTTCAGGCAAGAAATACGCGATTGGTTTGGAAAAAGGTTTAATGTCAAGCTCGACGCGGATAAGGAAATTCTTCCGCTTATCGGTTCCAAAGAAGGTATTGGACATTTGCCGCTTGCGGTGCTTGATCCGGGAAAAGTCTGCCTTATTCCTGATCCCGGCTATCCAGTATACCGTTCGGGGACGCTTTTTGCCGAAGGCATTCCTTATACAATGCCTCTGCTTGAAAAAAATAAATATTATCCCGATTTTGATTTAATACCGGAAGATGTTTTGCGTAACGCGAAGTTGATGTTTTTAAATTATCCAAATAATCCTACGTCCGCGGTCGCGGATAAAGCGTTTTTTGAACGAGCCGTGGCGTTTGCTAAAAAACACGGCATTTTAATCGCGCATGACGCGGCGTATTCTGAAATGACATATGATGGGTTTCGCAGCCCAAGTATTTTAGAAATTCCCGGAGCAAAAGATATTGCTGTCGAGCTTTTTTCGTTTTCAAAAACATACAGCATGACGGGTTGGCGCATCGGATTCGCAGTTGGAAACGCTCAGGTATTGTCGCTTCTCGCTAAAGTGAAATCCAATCTTGATTCAGGGATTTTCCAAGCTATACAAATTGCCGGAATTGAGGCGCTCAAAAACGGACAGGCGGAACTAGAAAAAAATCTTAAAATTTATCAAGAACGCCGTGATCTTCTGGTGCAAGGGTTTAAAGATTTAGGCTGGAAAATTGATGCGCCAAAAGCGACATTTTATGTTTGGATTCCTGTCCCGCCCGGCTATACATCGGCGGAAATCGCGCTTAAATTTTTAGAAGAATTAAACATCGTTGTAACGCCCGGAAATGGTTTTGGACCAAACGGTGAAGGCTATTTTCGTATTTCTCTTACGGTTGCCGAATCGCGTTTGATGGAAGCATTGGATAGAATTAAAAAAAGTCATCCGCGTAATTCTCAAGCGTAAAATGCCCAAAGTTTTTATTAGCGCAGGTTCTAATCTGGGGGACAGACTCGGATTTTTAAATGCCGCCCAAAAGTCGCTTGCCGCTGAAGAAAAAATTAAAAATTTCAGAAGTTCTTCAGTGTATGAAACAGAGCCTGTAAATTGTTCTGGCGGGAAATTTTTAAATGTTGTTTGGCAGTTTGAAACAGACTTTTCCGTAACGGAGTTGCTGGAATATTTAAAAGAAATAGAAGTCAACGCGGGGCGAAAAAATAAAGGCGAGTCTGCGGCTAGAACGCTTGATTTAGATATACTTTTTTTTGGTGATGAGAAAATTCAAACATCAGATTTGGTGGTGCCGCATCCTAAGATTTCCGACCGCGCGTTTGTTTTAATTCCTTTGGCGGAGCTGGCGGGCGATAAAGTTGAGTCCATTTTAAATGGACTTTCTGAAGAGGAACTCGAGAATCTAAAAAAGCAAACAAACGGCGTTAATCGAATTTCAAAAATATATGAAGAAAATCCATAGTCCTAAAAGTCTTCAAAAAATTTTACAAAATTTACGGAGCGAAGGGAAAACGGTGGGGTTTGTCCCTACCATGGGAGCGCTGCACGAAGGACATTTGTCGCTTGTTCGCGAGGCTAGAAGAAATAACGACATTGTGGTTGTGAGTATTTTTGTGAATCCAACACAGTTCGGAGCGAATGAGGATTACAATAAATATCCCAAAACTTTGAAAAATGACGCACGGCTTCTTTTGAAGGAAAAAACAAATTATCTTTTTTGTCCCTCTGCTGTTGAAATGTATCACGGTTCTGAAAATAAAATTTTTATCGAAATAGATAAAAAAACCACAAGCGTTTTGTGCGGGAAGTATCGACCGGGTCATTTCAGAGGCGTGGCGACAGTGGTTGCGAAACTGCTTAATATTGTTGGTGAATGTGATATTTATATGGGCGAGAAAGATTATCAGCAGACAGTCGTGATTGAACAAATGATTGAGGGATTAAATATAAACGCGACTTTGTATAGAGCGGTCACAGTAAGAGAAAATGACGGGCTTGCTATGAGCTCGAGGAACCGCTATTTGAATAACGGAGAAAGAGTTCGCGCCGCGCGGATTTGGCGAATTCTCTTTGATATGCGGCTGAATATTCTTGACGGGCGGCAAATTAAAAATGTTATTAGACGGGGACGGAAAGAACTTTTGAATTATGTCGATTCTGTTCAATATCTTGAGGTTTTTGATACGGTTAAGTTGGAGCGCGCGGAAAAATTAAAAGATAAAAAGAGTTTGAAAAAAAATAAAAATCTTAGAATCTTTACGGCGTGTTTTGTGGGGAAAACAAGATTAATTGACAATGTTTCAATATAAGTTTTAAGAGAGAGGAACGCAAATTTTATGCAGAGACAAATGCTTAGTGGGAAAATTCATCGCGCGACAGTTACCGAAGCGCGCATCGATTATCCGGGCAGTATAACTATTGATGAAAAGTTGATGAAGGGCGCGAATATATTGCCTTATGAGAAAGTATTGATAGCAAATATAAACAATGGTTCGCGGATTGAAAGTTACGCGATTCCCGGCAAGGCTGGCTCGGGAGTGATTTGCTTAAACGGCGGAGCGGCAAAACATGGCAAAGCGGGTGATATTGTTATTATTCTTGCCTTCGGAGTTTTTTCGGATAAAGAGGCGAAGCGGCATAAACCCAAAGTTGTCTACGTGGATTCTAAAAATAGAATTGTAAAAAAATCTTAAAAGATTTTAGGCGATAAAATGAAAAGAAAAATTAAAGTAGGAATTATCGGCGGCGGGACAATTGGCTCGTCGCTTGCGCAAGCTGTTGTAACAGAATTAAAACGTGATGCTCAGCTGCGGTTCTTGTGTGAAAAACATGAAGAAAAGGCGGCCGCGTTACAAAAAAAATATCGGTTTTACGCAAAACTTGTTTCTTTAACAGAGCTTGTTAGACGCTCCGACTTGATAATAGAGGCAGCCGCGCCTAAAGTCGCAACGCAGGTGATAAAACTTGCCGCGAAATGGAATAAAAAAGTTCTTGTCATGAGCGTCGGAGGGCTTTTGGATCCGCAGGTCAGAGAACTTCTGAAAAAAAATCGCTTGCGAGTATTTTGTCCATCCGGTGCTATTACAGGCGTTGATGGTGTTTTAGCCGCTTCTTGCGGTAATCTCCGCAAAGTCAAAATTATTACGCGGAAACCGCCTGAGGCGCTTGCCGGAGCGGCGTATTTTTTGAAGAAAAAATTCCCTGTTTTAAAAACTGCGAATGAGGAAAAAAAAGTTTTTGGAGGAAATGCTGAAGAAGCCATAAAACTTTTCCCGCAAAACATCAACGTGGCGGCGGTATTGAGTCTTGCCGGGCTTGGCGCGGAAAAAACTCAAGTTGAAATTTGGACATCTCAGTTATACAAAGGGAATTGCCACGAGATAACGGTTGAAGGAGATTTTGGGACATTTACGACTATTACGCAAAATCGGTCGGCGCCGGGAAATCCTAAAACAAGTTATCTTGCTATTTTAGCGGCGATCGCGACACTCAAAAAAGCTTTCGCTTCTATTCGTGTCGGAACGTAAATAGAATGCGGGAACATTCGCCCACGGACGAATTTATCGAAATACGCGGGGCTCGCGAGCACAACCTAAAAAACATATTCATTAAAATTCCACGAAACAAACTTGTAGTTCTGACGGGACTGTCAGGTTCCGGAAAGTCCACCCTTGCTTTTGACACCATCTACGCGGAAGGGCAGCGTCGTTATTTAGAAAGTCTTTCTTCTTACGCGAAACAGTTTTTGGATAAACTCAAAAAACCGGACGTTGATGTTATCTCAGGACTTTCGCCTGCCATTTCAATAGAACAAAATGCGGCTTCGCATAATCCTCGTTCAACTGTCGCGACGATCACGGAAATTTACGATTACTTGAGGCTTTTTTTCGCGAAATTAGGAATAGCGCATTGTCCTATTTGCGGAGACGCGCTGCAAAGCCAAACGCGTGAAAATCTTCTTCGCGAAGTCAAAACTAAATTTGCCGGCAAAGATATTTGTATATTCGCGCCGATGGTACGAGGCAGAAAAGGCGAGTTCCAAAAACTTTTTCAAGAAAGTCTTAAAAAAGGCTATGACACCGCGCGTATTGACGGAGTAATAAAAAATTTCACGAAAGAAACAAAACTTCGTAAAACAATGCGGCATAACATTGAAATACTTATAGATGAGTTGACGGTAACGTCGAATGAATCACGGCTCAAAAACTCGCTTGCCTGCGCTTTGGATTTAACTCAAGAATCCGCCTCGATTATCGAAGCAACTTTTAAAAATGATAAGACGCAAGAGCCGTTTTTTTTATCGACATCAAAAACTTGTCCACGTTGCCAAGTAAGCGTTCCTGATTTAACTCCAAATATGTTTTCATTTAATAGCCCATACGGAGCCTGCCCAAAATGTAAAGGACTGGGAAAACTCTCTCAAATTTCGGGAGTAATTGCTGATCCCCAAAAACCGCTTATGCGGGCGCTGCATAAAGACGCTTTCTTTTCTTTTAATAAATATTTTTTTGAAGATCTTTTATACGACTTAACCGAGAAATTTCATTTTGAATGGGATACTCCATACGAAGAATGGAGCGAAGAAGCAAAAGAGGCGTTGTTTTTTGGATCGGGAGATATTTCGGGGCTTGTGGAAGAATGGGAAAAACTTTTTCATGGGACAAACTCTGAACAAACGCGCGCGAAAATTCGCAAATTTTTACGAGAAGAGATTTGTCCCGACTGCGGCGGCAAAAGGCTGCGTAAAGAAAGTTTGGGAGTTCTTGTCGGTGGGAAAAACATAGCGGAATTAACGGCGCTTTCTGTCGACAACGCGATTGCTTTTTGGGACGCGTTTAAAACGAGTGAGGCGAAAGAATTAATAGCGAAACCGATTCTTCGTGAAATCCGCGAACGGCAATATTTTTTGAAAAATATCGGACTGGGATATTTAACGCTTGATAGAACTTCGGCGAGCCTTGCCGGTGGGGAATTGCAGCGCATACGACTCGCGGCTCAGCTCGGAATAGGACTTACAGGCGTTCTTTATGTTTTGGATGAGCCAAGCATCGGTCTGCATCCGCGTGATAATGAAAAACTTATTCAAGCGCTTGAGCATTTGAGAGATTTAAAAAACACGGTGCTAGTTGTGGAACATGATGAAGAAACAATGCGTCGAGCGGATTATGTTATCGACCTCGGCCCCGGCGCTGGAAACGAAGGAGGAGAAATAGTCGCTCAAGGGAAGCTTTCTGAAATGGGGAATTTTCCTAATTCTCTGACGCTTCAATATCTTTTTGGAAAACGTAAAATAGAAATCCCAAAGGCGCGAAAAAAAATTAATTCTAAAAAAATAATTTCTCTCAAAGGCTGCAGAGAGCACAATCTCAAAAACATAAATGTGGAATTCCCTGTGGGGCTTATGACTTGCGTAACAGGCGTATCAGGCTCGGGGAAGTCCACGCTTGTTTACGATATATTGTATAAGGAATTGCATAATCGGATTTGGAAGACGGAATATAAAGTTGGGGCGTTTGAAAAAATAACATGCGCGGAACATTTTGATAAAATTCTTTCTATAGACCAAGAGCCTATAGGGAGGACGCCACGTTCTAATCCCGCTACATACACGGATATTTTGGGGCTTATTCGCCAACTTTTTAGCGACATGGAGCTTTCTAAAATTCGCCGATACGACAAATCGCGGTTCAGTTTTAATTTAAAAGGCGGGAGATGCGAAAAATGCCGCGGCGCGGGTTTTGAGAAATTAGAAATGAGTTTTATGCCCGATATGTTCGTTGTGTGCGAAACCTGTCAGGGTAAACGTTATAACGATTCAACGCTGGAAGTCAGGTATCAAGATAAAAACATAGCGGAAGTTTTAGACTTGTCCATTCGCGACGCCATTAATTTTTTTTCTCGTATTTCAATAATCCGCGATAGATTAAAAGTGTTGGATTCCATAGGGCTTGGTTATGTAAAACTGGGACAAGCGTCAACTACTCTTTCCGGAGGAGAGTCGCAGCGAATTAAAATCGCGACGGAATTAATAAAGACTGCCACAGGAAAAACGCTTTATATTTTGGATGAGCCTACAACAGGGCTTCATTTTGGTGATATTGAGCACTTAATGCGCGCGCTATTAAGCCTTCGCGAGCAGGGGAATACAATCATTGTTATTGAACATAATTTAGATGTTATAAAAATGGCGGACCATGTTATTGATTTAGGCCCGGAAGGCGGAGACGGCGGCGGGCAAATTATCGCTGCGGGAACTCCGGAGGAAGTTTTGCTGACTGGCGGCTCTTATACGGGACAATTTTTGAAGGGCAGACTTTCGTAAACTTACGACTGCTTTTGCCGACAATAAGAATCGTCTGCCGCGTGACAAGCGGGCGTGTTAATTGTTTGCTGCGTGATATGGAGTTTTGTATCACTAAGGAGGTTTTTGTGTTTCGTAAAATCGTTTTTTGCGCACTGTCTTCCATACTCTTATTTTCATCTTCTCAAGTCGCATTTGCCGGAAATCTTTCCTCCGAGCGCGAAGCTTTTCTTGATAAAGTTCAGAAAGCGACTTTCCAATTTTTCAAAAACGAAGTAAACCTTCGTAACGGACTTGTCCGAGACATAGCGTTTAATCGCGATAGTCGTCCAAGTAATTCACCGGCTAGCATCGCCGGAGTAGGCTTTGCCCTCACAGTATATCCTGTAGCGGTTGAACGCGGTTGGATGAGCCGTGATGACGCCCATGATTTGACTGTGAGAACCCTTGAATTTTTCCTAAATAACGCGGAGCAGCACAGAGGTTTTTTTTATCATTTTTTAGATTTTAATACTGGAGAGCGAGCTGGGAAATCCGAACTTTCTCCAATTGATACGGCTTTGTTTCTTGCTGGAGCGATTTTTGCCGCGGAATATTTTGACGACCTCAAAATTACCACTCTTGTGAAAACTTTATATGAGCGAGTCGATTTCCCTTGGATGCTAAACGGCGGAGATTTTTTTGCGCTCGCGTGGAACCCGGAAACAGGTTTTAATAAGTTGAGATGGGATCATTTCGATGAATCGCTTATTTTGTATATTCTCGCCATCGGCTCGCCCGGCAACCCTATATCCGAAAACAGTTGGAAAAAACTAGCGCGACCCGTAGGCAGTTATCGCGAATATCGTCTTATTCAGATGCCGCCGCTTTTCACGCATCAGTTCCCTCACGTATGGATTGATTTTCGAGATAAAAATGACGGCATTGTTGACTACTTCCAAAACTCAATAAATGCGTCCAAAGCAAACTATATGTTTTGCCGCGAACAATATTCAAAATTTTCCGGCTATAAACCGCCGCTTTGGGGAATTTCAGCAAGCGATGGACCTGGTGGATACCGTGCTTATGGTGCGCCTCCGGGTTGGAATGTAAGTCATGATGGAACGGTAACGCCAACGGCGTGCGGTTCTTCTATTGTGTTTACTCCTGAAGAAGCGATAGCCTGTCTTGAGGCTATGTATGAAACATATGGAAAGGATATGTGGGGGCGATACGGATTTTCCGATGCGATGAATCTTGGCAGAAATTGGACTAGCGATAAAGTTTTTGCTATCAATGAAGGCCCAATTTTTTTGATGATTGAAAATTACAGAACGGAAATGATTTGGAATTTGATGAAAAAGTCCGCATCGATTCAAACCGCTATGGAAAAAATAGGATTTAAAAATGGAACAATTCCCGTTAAATGGGTTGAGTCGCCTGTATATAAAGCGTCGTATATGCCGCAAGGCTTGCGAATTGATGGCTATTTAAAAGATTGGACGAACGGGAATAAAATAAAACTGACTACGGAAGAAAACAAAGAGTTTGGCTATTTTGATGAAAAGAACCATTTTGAAGCGGAGGTTCGCTTTGCGTGGAATGAAGAATATTTGTTTTTTATCGCGAAAGTTGAGGATAACGACATTTTAGCCAAAAGGACGGGGAAAAATATTTTTCGGGATGATTTGCTGGAACTTTATGTTGATCCTGACGGTGATGGTCTTTATTGGGATGATTCCAATGATTATCAAATTGGATTTCGTCCCGGCAAAGGGGATTTGCCGCTCGCGGCGTGGTCGTGGTTTCAAGGCGGTGAAAATCCTTTCACCAATCAAAAAGTTTTGGCTACAAGTTATGTGGATGAAAAGGGTTATCTAATAGAAGGCGCAATACGTTGGTCGGCGATAGGCGTTACGCCCGAGGCGGGCAAAGTTGTTCGTATTACGCCCGCGGTTCACGAAGTTGATTCCAAAGGAGACGAAGGCAAACTTGTCTGGTTTTTTCGTAATGAGGAAAAATTTCGAAAATTTATGCTTGGAAAAGTTGTGTTGGATAAATAGACTGTTTCGGAGAAAGGTTCGATGAGCCGTTTTGTCATCTTCTTCTTTTATGTTATTCCCTCGGAAGCAGGTGTCGCGGAATTCAAAATGCTAAGCTGGATCCTGCGGCTACACGCAGGATGACATGATTGGCAAAGACTGTCATTTCGTATCGAGGCTCAATACATCGATACAGGAAGTACCGCACGGCGAAGCGCCTTTGGCGCTTGTCCGTTATATCATTCCGCGTGAAGCAAAGCGGAAGCGCAGAATCTAGTTTAAAACTGAGAGGTTAAAAAATGAAAACGGTAAAAGGATTTACGCTTATTGAAGTTTTGATTGTGGTGGTGATTATTGCCGTGATGGCGGCGCTTATTGTGCCGCGAATGTCCGCGCAGCGAGAACGCGGCATTGTCGCAGAAGCTACGCAAACTCTCTCGGCTATTAGGCAAAGTCAGGAGGCCTATTATTTGGAAAATGGTTCATATGCAAATAACATAAATTTACTAGCATTAGATATACCAGTTGCAGCAGAATGGGCGTTCACAACAGCGTCCTCAGGGACGTCGACAGCTACTCGCGCGTCAGGAAAGCCAAACGAAAACACGAATATAACTCTTTCAGCTGCAGGTGTGTGGGGCGGGACGCATCCAATGAAACCGGAATAGTAAACTATGGCAAATATCAATAAGAAAAGAGAAGGTTTTGGCGGGCTTGATATTGGCAAGACAGTTCGCGATTTGCGGGAGGCGAAAGGGCTTCGCGGGGTTGATTTTTGCAAAAGGGTAAAGGGATTGAATCCTAAAATGCTTACGGCTGTTGAAAAAGGCAGAATCAAAAATCCTTCTATTAAAACTCTTTCGGCGCTGTCTCAAGGATTGCAAATAAGCGTGAGCGAACTTTTCAAACATGCTGAAACCGCGGAAGAGAACGCGTTTTATCTTTCCGATGCTAAAAGTAATCAGCCTATAGAAATTAACGCTGAGGGCGTTAAGTTTTGGTCGCTAACGCCGCTTGCGCAAAATTTATTTTGCGGCAAACTTCAAATCGCTTCCGGGAAAAGTTTTTCCGATAAACATTTGAATCTTGTGGGAATAGTTTTTATTCAAAGCCTTGTGGGAGATTTTTCGGGAGTTATAAATGGAAGGGAAACTTTGTTCAGGGCGGGCGAAGGAGTTTCCTTTTTTGGAAATGGCGCGCGGTATTTCATTCAAAACACAACGCACCGCTTATCTTCACTTTTACTTGTTACATCTCCATCGTGTATCAGCGAAACCCGTTCGCAATTCTTCTAGCAATCATCTTGCGCGTGTCAGGCAATTCGTAGGCAGAGTTAGCTAAACAACATCGGTTTTGCTTCTTGCCTATAGTCGATTGTGATGCGGGGGTTTACCCTTCAATCCATATTTCGCCGGGGTTTACGAGCGTGGCGTCGCTTCCCACAGTTTTTGTCGGGATTTTAAGCTTTCTGCTGGTTTCTAAATCTTGATATTCTCCCGTCGGAGCGGGATAGTAGGTTGTAATTTCAACTTTACCCGCGAAGGCTTGTCCGCCAAGAAGAAAAGACGCTAACAAAAAAGCAGAAAAAATTTTCATAAAATACTTCCTTTCTTAAACAGTTCCGCTTGTTGGTTTGTAGGGATGAGTGCCTGTCGCTGTGAATCCGTCTTGATCTATAACAATCGTTTTATCTTTGTAAGTTGCTGAACCGGAAGTCCGCTTTGCAGTTGCCGTAAAAGATGCGGCGACTGGCGTTACCGTAAAAGTCCAATCCGCGTCAGAAAGTTCTACACCTAGTCCTGAGCGGATTGTAGCTATACTAGAAACGTTAGCTCCAGAAGTCCAAGTGTCTGGAACATATGTTTTGTTTCTTGAATAATTTATTTTTTCTGCGGTTCTGATAAGTCTGAGATACGTAATCGCTTGCCCCGCTTTTGCTTTTTCTATGGTTTTTGTAAAACCGGGAATTGCTATTGCGGCAAGAAGCGCGATAATTGTTACGGTGACTAAGATTTCAGTAAGTGTGAAGCCTTTTGCTCTATGCATATTGTTCCTCTTTAATGTGATGTTCAAAATTAATAGTTTACTGACGCAACAAATTTTTTAAGTGTTGTGCCGCCAACGGTTTCTTTGGTTACTGTAACATTTGTTCCATTGATTGTAGTAGTTTGAGTTGTGTCGCATGTCGCTGGGGCGGTTCGGCATTTCCAGATAGCCCAGTGAATGCCCGCTTCAGCGAGATATTGTGATTGATATTCGTTTATTGCCTGTGAGTCAAAACTCGATCGTGTCATAAGCGTGGTTAGAACAGAAACCGTTCCTAGTGAAATCAGAATTAAAATCACAAGAATAGACAACAGGGCGAACCCGCGAGATTTTTTGTTGTTCATAATAAAACCTTTTTTGTCATTGCTGTGCATGTCAGCTAATTCGTAGACAGATTTAACTCTAAAGTCATCCTGTCCCAACGCCTAATGCGTTAGGACAAGGAGTCTTGCGGGCTTACGCCCGTCTCGTCATCCTTGAGCGTTTCTGCCGCGCGCTGTTACAACGGTGAAAAGAGTTTCGGTTCTGCCGTCCGTCGAAAGATCTACTTGCATCTTAACTTGATTGGGGCGATCGGGAACATAACTAAAATGAACGCCGTCAACATTTTTTACAATAGTAGAGTCATTACTGCAAATTGTTCCGACACATGATTTGTATTTTAGCGTATCGTCTAACTTCCAATAATAATGCGTTGTGTCATTTGTGTGACTCGTGGTTGCCGGCCCAGTAGGTGAAACGCGGACGGCAAACGATGTATGCGTGTTGTCAGCGTTAACGGTATTTGTAATGCCTGCAACACCTGTTACGGGAATTTGCAAAAGGTTAGACTCAAGCGCCCGCGAACTTAATTCATCAAAAACAATCATTGTTGCCTCAGACGCAGTCGCGAGGTCTTGACCCGCGTTAAACGACATTCTGCCAAATGTTATAAGCAGATTGGACGCGGCTAAAAGAATCCCTATCAAAAGAACAATTGAAATTATGAGGTCAAAGAGAGATAGTCCGCGCGAATTTATTCTCATACGGGATCATCCCATGTAACGGTAGATGTAACTTTTTTATACGCGACTTTGCCATTGCCGTCTGAAATATCCCAAACTGTATATGTGTGCGTGGCATTTAGACCGCTGGCGCTCAGAGCGCTTTTGGTAGGGATTGTGATGCTGTAAGTGGTTCCATTTCCGCACACTGTATCAATTATCGCAGAGCATGGTTTTGTATAACTTGTGTCGTTTAAAGCGGCTGCAGTTGTAGAAGTTGAACTTACGGAATTTTTAAGTTCTTCCAAAACTCGTTTTGATTCGTTTACCGCTTGGTTTTCCAAGCCGCTGATTGTGCCGCCCGAAGTGTTTTTGCTAAATAAATTGAGAGAAGATGAGATAGCAAGAGCCGCGATGGAGAGAAGAACAAGACTAACGACAACTTCTATGAGGGACATCGCTCGCTGATTCATAGACGAGGATTATAAATATTTTTTTTTATAATCAAAGTTTTTTTTATTTTTATATTAAAAACATTTCAGAAATGTCGATAAAGCAAAGTGTGTCCTAGTATTTTTATTTAGTAAATGCTAGAATTCTTTACGATTTGTGCATGTGCTAGGTGGTTTGTTTTTTTTAAATTTATTACAAAGAATAAGGACTTATGAAAAAAGCCGTATTATTTTTTGTTGTGTTTGTCTTTTCCTCTCCCTTTGTTTCAACTCTTTTGGCGGAACCAATAGTTGGCATTTCCAAGGTTGATTCGCCCGCGCCTTCTTCGGCGGGAATTTCATTTTCTGAAAATTATAACCAGCCTCAGTCCGCGCAAGTATCGTCCACGTTGCAGTACGCGGACGAAAAAGATAAAGCGATGACGGACGCCATTTCCCAGAATGCGGCCAATGATAAAACCGGTGTAAATACAAATGTCCAGTCTCTTCGCGATGAACGAAGTCGCGAAATGCCGTATCTTGATAAAATTTTTATTCGTTCTTCTATTACGACGGAACGTTCGCAGCGGCGGAATGAGTTTTTGCAAGGCGGACCAAAAACTTTGCAGGATTTAATTCGCAGGGCGTTGGAAACTCATACGCAAGCAAAAGCTTCTCGTGAGAACATCAATCTTTATAATAGACGAATGATTGTCGCGCTTCGCAAGCTATTTCCCGACATAACTTTCGACTTTAATTCGCGCGAAGGTACGCAAAACTCTTATCCGTATCGAGGGACAGATTATCATATATCCCTTCGCCAGCCTTTGTATAAAGGAGGAATGCTGTGGAACGCGTTTTTACAGGAAAGAGCAAGCCTTGAAGCAGCAAAAAAACAATACGATAAAACGATAGCCGAACTCGTGTTTGATTTGTCGAAATCTTATTTTGAATACCAACGCGCTGAGCAAACCGTAAAAGAATATCAATCTTTAGTCGCAAAAATGAAAAAATACGCGGATTTGACGGAACAAAAGTTTCAAGAGAAACTTATTTCGGAAATGGAGCGCTTGAACGTTCAGTCGATTTACAGTCAAATGAATTTTGATTTAGAAGATGCCAATCAGGAATTTGAAATCGCCAAATTGGAACTTCAAAAATTTTTGGATTTAGAAGTTGAGGATTCTATTCAAGTAGAAAGTCTTTATAACATTGATGGAGTGCTCGCTTACGCAGGAGACGCGAACGCGGCGCTCTCAGCATCGGGGCAAACCGCAAATGTTTTGGGCGATGACACAAAACCACCTGAGCTGCCTAAGCTCATTGACCTTTCGTATGGCTATCGACCTGAACTGCAAGTTGAAGCGGCACGGCTTCAAGCGGCACGGCTTGGTGAACGCATTAAGTGGGGCGAACTTTTACCGCAGGCGTATTTGACCTATAAATTTGGAGAATTCGGCGAAGCGTATACCGCGGACGGCGCAACTCAACAGAGTTGGTATAAAGAGCGTCCCGGATATAAAACGCGCCCTGACCTTAAAAAAGAATGGCAAATTATGTTGGAGGTTAATTGGAATATCGGCGGAAACCGCGCGACATATTCTTATGACAATGATAATAAGGCACCGGCGCTTACAACTTATGGCGGAGCGGATAAAAGCAAGGTTAAGAAGCATCACTTTAGTTTGGGGATTTTGGACGGCCTTGACGCGTTTGTTAATTTGAAGCAGGCGGAAGTGGAAAAACTCAATCAGATTGTCGAGCTGGAAAAAACTGAAAAGCAGGTTTTGCAAGATGTTAAGACTGCTTATTACAGTTATCAGAAAGCGTCTATTCAAACAAATTCTACAGTGAAGAGATTGCAATATCGCAAACGTCTTCGTGATTATACCGAGCATAGACTTGGTAAAAAAGAAGTAGAAGTGCCCGAATATATGCAGTCGGAAGTTGACCTTGTAAAAGAAAAGAGAGATTTGCATCAGGCGATAGAGGATTATCTCGCGGCACAAGCCTCTCTTAATCACGCGGTAGGCATTCAGGATTTACTTGCTTACTGGAGATTGAACGCTCAGCAGCAGTCGCAACAATAAAGCAAAACGGTTTCCCAGTACTAAATAACATCAAGGAAGGGTTTTTATGACATTGCAAAATGAAGATTCGTTTGAGCAACAAAAAAAACGAGTTAATATTTCATATCCTTACGGTAAACAAGACGTATCGTTTGGACAAGTTCCCGGCTCGCCTAAAAAACCATTTTTTTTAAAGTCTAAAATCAAATTCATTGTAATAGCGGTAGCGGCTATAGCTCTTATTTTTGTTGTAAAAACTATTCTTAATAAAAACAAACCTCAAAAAACCTCACTTCAGGACGCGATACAACAACAGCAGCAACAAGCAAAAGAAGCTCCCGTGGCAGTAAAGGCGTTTAAGGTTGCCCGGTTTAATTATGAAGATTCTATGAATGTTCTTGGAACTATAAAGGGCGGAACGGAATTAAAACTTAGTTTTGAAATCCCAGGCGTCATAAGTTCCATCAATTATAAAGAAGGTGAGCGGTATGAAGACGGAGCTCTTCTTCTGTCGCTTCGCCAAGATGATATTTTGCTTCGTTTAAAACGCGCTCAAGCGGCGTTCAATAAGGCCGAGTCGCAAGCTAAAGTCACGGAAAACGAAGTCGCGGAAAACGAAAAACTTTTAAAGATGGGAGCGATTCCTCCGTCTACGGTTGAAAAGAAACGTTTGGAAATGGAGGCAGCTAAATTTGAGGCCGAGGCGCAGCGGCTTGAAATGAAGGCAAATGAGTCAATGCTTGAAAAATCAAATCTTTATGCGACTTCATCAGGAATGCTCGGTTCTCTTAATGTCGGCGAAGGTGAAACTATTTCGCAAAGTACGCTTATTGGGACGCATATCAATATTGAATTTGTTTACGCGGAGTTTGGGATTGTGGAGCGCGATATGCAAAAAATTTCTCTTGGGCAAAAGGCCAAGGTATTTGTGGACGCGTATCCTGATAAAACTTTTGACGGCGTTGTAGAAAATATTGCGCCGCAAATTACAGGAACCAGCAGAACATCAACAGCGAAGATAAGAATAGAAAACCCCGACCGTCTTCTTTTGCCCGGTATGTTTGCGCGTGTTCGTATTCTTCTCTACACTAAAAAAGACGCGATTGTTATCCCTACAGACGCTGTTCAGGGCGGCGAAGACGAAAAGTTTGTTTATGTATTGAAAATGCCCGCTTCCAATGATTCCAAGCAAGATCCAAAACTTACCGATGCGATGGGCGGCGGCATTACGGCGCTCGCGGCGTTGGGCGCGGCGGGAAATCAAGCAAAGACATCGGGCGTAAAAAAAGTAGAGCCGACAGAAACCATTAAAAAAATTGAAGAAGGAACGGTTGAAAAACGGCCTATCGTTGTTGGTTATACGAGAACAGATTATTCTCAAATCGATGCGGGTCTTTCTGCCGGTGAGCTTGTCGCGATGACAGGTTTTGAACGCCTCGAAGACGGCAAGAAAATTCGTTTAATTGAAACTCAAGAAGCCGAAGGGTAGTTTATTCTGTTATCCGGCGATGTTACAAAACAATGCGCGGAACGCGAAAAAATATTTGTTTTCTTAAACGAATAGCGGATTTATAAAGGATTATTTCACAGAATGAGTCTCCCGGAATTTTCGATAAAGAAAAAAGTAACGATTTATATGTTCACGCTCGGGCTAATATTGCTCGGCATTCTTTCTTTTAAACGCCTTCCTCAAGATCTTTTTCCACCAATTACATTCCCGCAAGTTACTATCGTAACGGATTATTCAAACGCCGCTCCCGAAGAAATCGAGACGCTTGTTACGCGTGTGATCGAAGAAGCTGTCGGCTCTGTCGCGGGATTGAAGCGCATTGAGTCTGTGTCTCGCGAGGGACGAAGCACAATTATGGTGTCGTTTAACTGGGGGCAGGATATTGATTTCGCGGCGCTCGCGCTGCGTGAAAAAGTCGATCTTATAAAAGAACGTTTGCCTAAGGAGTGCGAAGACCCTGTCGTCTTGAAGTTTGATCCGCTTTCTCGCCCGATACTTTTGCTTTCTATTACCGCGCCGGATCTTCCTCCAGTCCGGATGAAGCTGCTTGCTGAAAAAATGGTAAAAGACCGTCTTGAAAAAGTTGAGGGCGTGGCATCGGTAAATTTATCGGGCGGCGTTAACCGTGAAATTTTGGTTGATATTGACGGCTCGCGTCTTCAAGCAAATCACTTATCGCTTTTGCAAGTCGTGGATTCACTGGACGAAGCAAATGTGTCATATCCCGCGGGAAGCATCAAAAAAGGTTTGTATGAATATTTGATTAGAACAGTCGGGGAATTTAGGTCGCCTGCGGAAATTGAATATGCCGTTGTTGGAGTCGATACGGTTGAGAAGATGCGGCGCGAAGAAACCAGTTTTGTGGAGAAAGATGCGGGTTACGGACCGCGCGAAACAATAGAAAAAATCCGAAGCGAACTTGAGAAACAAACACTTGAAAAACGTCTGGTAACGGTAAAGGACATTGGCAAAGTCGTGGACGGATTAGCCGAAAAGACCAGCGTTTCTAGATATAACGGATCGGAAAATATTTCCGTAGCGATTCAAAAGCAATCTAATGCCAACACTATTCAGGTTGTTGACCGGCTGCGCAAGGAATTAGAATTTTTAGAAGAGGATTTTCATTCCCGCGGTCTTGATGTGAAAATCATATATGACCATTCGACATTTATCCGCAACACCATTGAAAACCTTGCTCATGAGGCGGTGCAAGGCGGTATTTTGGCGCTTATCACGCTATACATTTATTTGCGGGCGGCGGCGATGTCAGCTCTTGTTATCGTCTCATTGCCGCTTACGATTTTGGGCGTTTTCTTTCTAATGAGTCTCGCGGGCGTAACTGTCAATATTATGTCTCTTGGCGGTCTCGCAATCGCGATTGGTATGATTACGGATACCAGTATCGTTGTGCTTGAAAATATTTTCCGCAAGCGTCAAGAAGAAGGACTTGAACCGGAAAAAGCCGCGATTGACGGAGCTACTGAGGTTGTTTGGCCGGTTGTGTCATCCAATCTTACAACCATCGCCGTTTTTTTTCCGTTGATTGTTTTTGTGCCCGGAGTTGCGGGACAGATTTTTAAAGATCTTGCGTGGGCGATTATTTTTTCTCAGGTTATTTCTACCTTTGTTCCTCTTACGCTCGTCGCGATGCTTTCCATTTATGTAAAAGTTCAGCAGCAAGATTCGAAGCCGCTTAGCATTACAGGAAATCTTGATAAGAAAATTCTCTCAATGCGGACGCCGGATGAACAGAATCGTTTGATGATAGGTATTTTGCTTTCCGCGTTTTTGCTTCTCGCGTCAACATTTATGATTGTCCCGTCAATTGATCGCGAAGTGTTGCCCAAAGTTGACCAAGGACAATTTTACGTAAAAGTAGACATGCCGATTGGCGTCAGGCTTCGCGTAACTGACGATGTGTGCAAACGAATTGAAAAGGTTTTAAGATCAGATAAAGACGTTAAGGATATTTCGGTTTCTATTGGAAGTGAAAAGTCTTCTAAAGGTGAAATTAAAGTTGAGACGCTTCGCGCTTCGCAGGCTTTGATACTTGTTACTTTGAATCCCGAAAGAGAGAGGCCGTCTTCTCAGGTCGTGGAATTCTTGCGGCAAAAAGTTGACGAATTGCGGCTTGAAAAAGACGACGCTAAAATTGCGTTTGTTTTGCAGGAAAGCGATTTTGCTGTCGCGGGTTCATCCTCAAAGCCTGTTGTGCTTGAAGTTAAAGGTTATGACTTTAAGACAATGGATGATTTGGTTGAGCGGCTCAAAAAACGTTTGTCCGAGATTCCCGGCATTCGTGATGTCCAGGACGACATTGGAGAAAAATCCCCAGAAACAAAACTTGATATTAACAAACGCCGCGCCGCGCTTTACGGCGTTTCCGCTATGGATATTTCACTTACCGCGAAAGCTGCGATTGAGGGCGTCATCGCGACTCAGTATCGTGAAGCGGGCAGAGAGGTTGATGTCCGAGTCCGCTTAAGCAACAAAGACCGAGAAAATATCAGCAATATTGGTTCGTTGCTTCTTTACTCCAAAGTTTTAGATGTTCACATTCCGCTTAAGGAAATCGCTAATATAGAACGAGGTTTGGGTCCCAGCGAGATTAAGCGTATGGATCAAGAACGCACGGTTACAGTTTCTGCCGATATTGATAAAACGCGGCAGGATAAAGATGTTTTGTTAGATGTTCAAAGGTTTTTGCAAGGGCTTAGGGTCCCGGAAGATATTCCGCAGGATTTTCAGGTTAAACTCTCGGGCAAAGCAAAGGAAATTAAAGAAAATTTCGGCGGAGTTATTTTTGCGTTCGTTCTTGCCATTATGCTTGTATATATGATTATGGCGGCTCAGTTTGAATCCTTTTTGCAGCCGCTTATCATTATGGTTACAGTCCCGCTTTCATTTGGCGGGGCGCTTATCGCTCTAAAACTTACGGGGACATCGTTTAATGTTATCTCACTTTTAGGCCTTGTCCTTCTCGGAGGAGTTGTTGTCGGTAACGGTATTGTTTTGATGGAATATATTAATCAACTTCGCTCAGAGGGAAAAGAAATGGTTGAGGCAGTGTGGGAAGCGACCAGAACCAGAACTCGTCCCGTTCTTATGTCTTCCACCACAACGATTATGGGTATGTTCCCGATAGCGCTTGGGCTTGGCGAAGGCGCCGGGCTTTTGTCGCCGCTTGCCGTTACCGCGATGGGCGGGCTTTTTTCTTCGACAATTCTTACTCTCATCGTTCTTCCGTGTTTTTACATCATTGTAAACCGCTTTGTAGAAAAACTTCTCGGATATGAAGAAGAGATAATAGAAGTATCTGAGAATCCTTCCAGACCTCTCTGATTATGGGACTTCCCAGCATCGCCTTAAAGCGTCCCGTGTTGACCGCGGTTCTTTTCATCGGAGTTATTGTTATTGGTTTTATTTCCTTGATGCGTCTTAAAGTTGAACTTTATCAAGGGCAAAATCAGGGCATCGTTTCAATTGTCGTTCGCGCCCGCGGCGGACTTCCTTCTCAAGACGTAGAAAAAATGATTACAAAACCCATAGAAGAAGCCGTGGGAACAGTCAGCAGAATGAAAAGCCTTTACTCAAGTTCCCGTGAGGCTGAGTCCCGCGTAACTATGGAGTTTGAGCCCGGAACGGATATGAAGTTTGCCGCTCTTGAGGTCCGCGAAAAATTTGCCCGTGTAAAACCGCTTCTTCCAAGAGAAATAGAAAAGCCGGTTATAGCCAATTATGATGACGCGCAATCCGCAGTATTGGTTTTTGCTGTAACTAGCGAGTCTAAGACTCCGGAAGAAATACGCGAAATGGTGGACGTGAAATTAAAACCCGTTTTGAGCCGAATTGACGGCGTTGCCAGCGTTGAGGTTTACGGAGGAAGAGAACGGAAAATTTTAGTCGAACTTGATCGCGATAAAATGGTTGCGTACAACATTTCTATTGAACGAGTGATGGATGTTTTAGGTCAGAGCAACATCAATTTGCTCGCGGGAAATGTTAAGTCCGGCAGATATGACTTTGCCGTTCGTACGATGGGCGCGTTTATGACAGTGGAAGAGGTCGGGGATATCGGCGTAAAAGCCACTAGGCAAGGCTCGATTATATCCTTGAGAGAAATCGGTACGATTAAAGATTCATACACGGAGGCTAATGATTACGCGCGTCTCAATTTAGACCAAAACGTTACGGTCTATGTAAAAAAAGCAAGTGTCGCGAACACTCTTGAAGTTGCTCGTGATTTAAATGCTTTGCTGGATTATTTTGAAGAAGAGCAAAAACAGGATATTAAAATTGTAGTGGTAAGCGACAAAGCGGATGCCATCGCGCGCGCGATTGGCGATGTTAGGACTTCACTTTTAATCGGACTTGTTTTAACGATGTTTGTTATTTATATGTTTCTCCGCAAAGTTGTTTTGTCGCTAATTATCTTGGCTGTTATTCCGTGTTCTCTAGTCGCGACGTTTATTTTCATGGCTGCGTGCAATATCAGTATCAACATTATGACTTTGAGCGGGCTTTCGCTCGCGACAGGTATTTTGGTCGATACTGCCATTGTAATTCTGGAAAATATTTTTGCTCATAAAGAAAAAGGAATGAAGAACTTGGAGGCCGTGCACACGGGCAGTGAAGAAATCTGGTTGCCTTTGCTTGCGTCAATGACCACGACTCTTGTGGTGTTTATTCCGATAGTTCTTTCTGATAAAACAATACAACTTACTTACGGCGGTTTCGCTTTTACAATTTCGGTGTCGCTTGTTTGTTCGTTTGTTTCCGCGCTGATGCTTATTCCGATTTTAATTAGGCAATTCGGGCTCCGTGATCTGCAGCCGGAGAACGATAATTCCTCTGAAAGATTTTTAAGAAAACTCAAAGAAAAATACGGAGAAAAAATCCCAAAAATTTTAGCAAAACGGTGGATGGTTATAGGCAGTGTTAGCCTTATTTGCCTTTTCACTGGCTGGATGCTCTCTAAAACGCCGATAGACTGGCCGTCAACTTTTGAAGAAAACGAATTTGCGATAATTACATTTCCTCTTGCCGGAGCGCAGCTTGACACTAACGATGAAGTTATGAGAAGGATCGAAGAAATTCTTTCCAAAATTCCTGATGTTACTCTTTTTTCCACAACCGTTTCTAAAGATGATTTGCGGCTTTTTGTGCGTTTGAAGCCGTCTAGGCAAAGGCAATATTCCAAAGACGAAATTATGAAGTTGATTGACGAAGAAGGCAACGCGGCAATTAAAGAAATTCATAATGATTTCAGCTTAATCGTGGACGAAGGCGGCGGAAGTTCGGAAAGTAAAAAACTTATTGTGAATATTTACGGACAAGACGGTGATGAATTAGAAAAGTTGGCGAAGGAATTTGCCAATCAGATGTCTAAAATTGATGGGCTTTCCAATATAGTCATGACTGACTTGCGGAAACGTCCCGAGTATTCGCTTGTGGTTGATAAGGGGAAGGCCGCGATGTATGGACTTTCAGTTAAATCTGTCGCCGACAGTATGCACGCGCAAGTCCGAGGAATGCGCCCTACAAAGTTTCACGAATATTCCAAAGGCGAAGAGATTGAAACTATCACGCGGCTTCAAGCAATTTATCGCCAAAAGTTAGAAGACCTAGGGCAAATATTTTTGGAAACAAAAGAAAACCGCCCTGTTGCCGTAAGCGAAATCGCAAACTTTTATCCTTCGGTTGGACCGCAAACCATTGACCGTAAAGAAAAGCATCGTTATGTATTTGTAAAAGGCGATGTGAAAAGACCAATAGAACTTGTTGCCGCCGATGCTAAAGCGCTGATTAAGAATATTAAACTTCCGGACGATTATTATTGGCGGTTCGGCGGCGGGTTTGATGAGTTGATGGAGTCGAAAACCGAACTTGGCTTCGCGGTTGTTTTGACTGTTTTTCTTATTTATATGGTTATGGCATGCCTTTACCAAAGTTATGTTTATCCGCTTCTCATTATGGGAACGGTGCCTATGTCTGCCATAGGCGTTTGGCTCGCGCTTAGTTGGCCTATGATTATTTCAAAACCTTGGACGTGGCTTGGTCTCCCGACGGAATGGATTGGTTGGCTGCCCGCTCCGAAACCTCTTAGCACTCAAGTGTTTATTGGGATTATTCTTTTGGCAGGATATGTCGTAAACGCAGGAATTATTTTAGTAGATACTCTTCTTCGCTTGGATGAAACAAAGCCGATGGAGGAACGTCTGATTATTACTTGTAAAGAACGCTTGCGGCCGATTCTGATGACAGTAGTTTCCACGGTGATAGGTTTTTCGCCGATGGCTTTTAGTTTTGGTCAAGCGAGCGATTTGTGGGCGCCTCTTGCGATGACAATTATAGGCGGGCTTATTAGCTCAACTATTCTGACGCTTTTTGTATTGCCGTGTATGATTCTGTCCATGGAGGATTTGAAGAAATTTTTAAAAGGGGAACTGGAATGGAAAATTCCGCGTTGGTTTCGCTTTTCTTTTCCTAAAAAGGCTATTGAAAAACATTTGTAAAAAATAAACTGCCGCGCAATGGCAAGAATTGGCTTGATGTCGTTGCGTGGCTAAGCATAAGCAATACAGCAAACAACTTTATCAACTACATCGAACAGGAGATAAATTATGGCAAACAAGAAAACTCTTCAACGCGACCACAAGAGACAAGTAAAAAACATCATTATCCACAAGCCGATGCAGCGTGAGTTTTCGTTTATGCTCATAGCGCTATTCATGGTCGCATCTGCGGCTGTTGCGTGGGTAATTCATCAAACTATTCGCGACGCGGCATTTGGCGGAGGGTTTGCTTTTGGGAAAATTAATCCGATAGAAGTTTTATCAGATGTGAGTTATCAGCTTATTATCCGAGTTACGCTTGTTCTTATCGCGACGCTCTTGATAGTGGGTGCCTACGGCGTTGTTTTTTTGCATCGAGTTGCAGGCCCTGTATATCGTTTCCGCAATACGCTTATTCGTTTTAACCGAGGAGAAAGTCCGACAGATATTAAGCTTCGCGAAGGAGATTTTTTTCACGATATGGCGGATGAGATTAACATAGTGTTGCGAAATGCATGCGATGGAAAACAAAAACAAGTATAATTTCTTTTTAAAATTTAAAAAATTTAATACACCCTCTTGATTTTATTTTTTTATGAAGTTATACTTCCCGTCGACCCTCGCCAAGCAGTTCATATTTCACGAAAGGAGTAACACAAAAATGAAGAAGTTTAATGTAAGTATGTTGGTTGTACTAGTTGCTTTGTTGTTTGTTGGTTTCGGCATTCAATCTTATGCTATCGCCGCGGACAACGAACTTGTAATTGCGGATTTTGATACAGGAGATAAGCCGAATAATATCGGCGGCGACTTTGGTGGATGGGACAAAGATCCTAATGATGACACACAAGGGACAAAGGTAACGTTTGAATCCGATGATAGCCAAGGAGATCCTTCCGGCTATTCAGTTAAATTGGCTTATGACGTTGATTCCCCAAACCCTGCTTATAATGGCTTCTGGATGAAATTGAACGGCGAGGATGGAACCCCTTATAATACATTGAACTTCTATGTAAAAGGTGATGAGGCTATCGGCTACACCAAGCGCTTCAAAATCGAACTCAAGGATATGGGCAACAAGCCTTCCGCTTATATCGTGAGCGGCGTAACTGGTGATTGGCAAAAAATCTCTATTCCATTTGAGAAGTTTCGCAGGATTGAAGATTGGAGTGCTTTGAACGAACTTGTTTTTGTGTTTGATGACATTAACACGACACCAAAAATCGGCGCGATTTATTTGGATCAAATCACGCTTTCTCAAGAATAATCCAAAGCAGCAGATTTAGTTTTTTTGAAAACGCCTTCGCTTTAAAAGCGGAGGCGTTTTTTTTGTGCCTGCCTTCTGCTGTAGTCTGATTTCCTCTTATTTTTATAAGAAAAATGCCGATACTAGTAAGAGCGTAGTGTAAATATCCTTTTAAAAGTAGAGAACATATGAAAAAAATCCTTGTGGTTGATGATGATATTTTAATTTTAAGAGCTATAACCCAAGCTCTTTCCAACAATTTTTTTGAAGTTATGGAAGCGCAATCCGGCAGCGAAACGGAGCGTATTGTTTCTGAGAATTCTTTTGATCTCATAATCTTAGATGTCAAAATGCCCGGGCAAGATGGAATATCGACGCTTGAAAAATTGCGTAAAGAGAGAAATTTAACTCCAATTATTTTGCTTACTGGTTATGCGGACGATGAGGCTGTCTCTAAAGCGAAAAAATATGGAATAGATGCCTATTTTTTAAAACCATTTGAAATGGAAGACTTGATAAAACAAGTGGTTAAGAGCCTTTATCCAAAAGGCGAAGGCGATGAGACAATAGCCGCTGTTAGGATTATTCCGGAATGGGCAGTTAGGTATCGCTATGTTAGAAAAACAGCAAATCGTATTTTTTCTGTATTTCACAAAGCGACGACGCTTTATTTTAGATGGTTACGACGTTTGCGGTTTAGAGTTTTGCGAGTGTTTATATTTTCTATATGGCGGCATTGGCTTGGGAAAGTTGATGGTTTGGAAAATCTTATGTGGGATGAACCTTGCATCATCGCGTCGAATCATACGAGTTATTATGACTTTATGGTTTTGGCACCATTTTTGGGAAGACAAACAGTTTTTTTGGCGAGCAAAAGTCTTGACAAGCGCTCATTTGTCGGTTGGTTTATGAAGTTTGACACAATTATTTATGTGGATAGAGATAAACCAGGCTACAAATTTTTCAAAGAAATTATTAGGCAAATCAAACTTAAACGGATGATTGTAATTTATCCCGAAGGGACTCGTTCACGCTCGGGAAAAATGCTTGCGCCAAAACTTGGGTTTTTGAAACTCGCGATGATGTGTCGCGTGCCGATTATTCCTCTTGCCATGAAGGGGACTTATAATATTTTGCCACCGCACAAAAAAATGCCGCGATTTACTAAATGCGATATTGAAATTGGAAAAAAAATAAGCCTCACCCCTTCTAACCCTTTTTTGCGGGATGTTTTCCTTAGAACTGCTAAATCAAAAAAATATTCCGATTTGACTGACGAAGGCTTAGAAGAAATAGGGTTTAGAATTATGAATGAGATTAGGAAAATGTCAGGACAAGATTGGGACGAAACGGCTGTTGAGCTTGCAAAAAAATATAATGTTTTGAATGTCAATGAACATAAAGCTGTTGTTCCGAAAGCATTGCGTGAAATGACAAAAGAAAGTTTCCCGCCTTTTAATGACACGGAAGGTAGTAAGCCGCTTATCGCAACGTCCATAAATGATTGTGCTAGAAAGGACAAATGTGGTGAAGTCGATTTGCCTTCCGGCATTCGCGCATTGGGCGTGAAAGCGAGAAAAATCAAAACTTCATAAAAGGAAGTTCGTGAAAAAAGCAGTTTTTTTTGACATAGACGGAACGCTCGTTTCCTGCCAAACACAAAAGGAGTTGGCGAACGCGATGTTTGATGCGCAAATGATAAGATCAATGCATTTGTTGCAGATATGGATTTGGTTCGCGGGATATTATTTAGGGTTTGTTAAAAGCACAACGGATATTCGTAAAAAATTTTATCATTTTTTTTCTTTTTTTGAAAAAGAGAAAATCGATTCGCTTTTATTAAGTACCTATGAGAATCGAATTCGTCCCCAAATAAGAAGAGCATTGGTGGATGTTGCTCGGAAATTGAAAGAACAAAACTATGTCGTTGTGGCGGTTTCTGGAACACTTCAGCAGTTTTGCGATTTTCTTAAAAGAGATTTGAATTTTGATGACGCTTTTGGAACGCGCCTACTGGAACAAAAAAAACGTTACGCGGGCGCTTGGGAAGGCGACATATTGGAAGGGGAATTTAAAAGTCGTTTCATAGAAAATTACGCCAAAGAACATGATATTGATTTACGAAAAAGTATTTGTTATGCCGATAGTCATACAGACATTAAAGCAATGAAACTTTTTGGTGAAGCAGTAGCGGTCAGACCCGACGCTAAATTAAAAAAAGTGGCAGAACTCAACCAATGGAGAATTATTGATGAGTGAGTTTTTGAAAAATCAATACGCTATTTCCGCAATATTGACTTCTGTTACAACTTTTTTGTTGGCGGTAATTGTCTGGGGGAAAAATAACAAGCGAAAACTTAACAGAATTTATTTATTTTGGGCATGTTCTATAAGTTTTTGGGCTTTTTCGCTTTTTCTTAGCCTTTACGCAACTGATGCGAATACGGCTCTTGTTTTTTCAAAATTGTTGCATTTATGGGCAATTATATTGCCATCGGTTTACGTGCACTTTGTCTTGTCATTTCTTAAAGAAACTGAAAAGTTCAAAAAAATTATAAATGTTTCTTATGGCGTAGCGCTATTTTTAATTCTTTGCAACTTCTCTCCTTGGTTTCTAAATGTTAGTTATCAAGAAGCATTCGATTTTTACGTTACTAAACCTCTTATGCTTTATCCGATTCATATGGTTGTTTTTGCCGCTAGCGTTTTATTTGCCATTCTTCGCCTTTATGTAAGCTTCAGAAAAAGTAGCGGGCTTGAAAAAAAACAAATAGGAGTGTTCTTCTTTTCTTCCATCATAGGCTATTCGGGAGGCCTCACAAATTATCTAATTAATTATAATATTTCTATATTTCCACTTTATCCGTTTGGGAATTACACCATTTGTGTTTATGTCCTAATGATGGGATTTGGGATTTTGCGCTACAAACTTTTGGACATTCACATCATTATTAGACGGACATTTGTGTTTGCCGGATCGTTTATTTCTTTGTGGTTTATGGTCGCTTTGCTTACCATTCTTTTTAGAGATTATTTAGACCAATACATAAATGTAACGCCAAGGGTTTCTCGGGGCATTTCTATTTTGGTAGCTATGTTTTTATTTGATCCGCTGAGAAACTGGCTGACAAATTTTACTGATAAGTTTCTTTTTCAAAAGAAATATGATTATCACAAACTTTTAAAAGATGCTTCGCGTGGAATGTCGAATATTGAATCGCTAGAGCATCTTTTGGGACTTGTCGCGCATTTTATTACGATGAAAATGCGAGTTAAAAATGTGGCGGCGCTTATGCTTTTGCATGGCACAACGGATAAATATGGTTTGGTATATCAACGAGGTTTTGAAAAGAAACAATTATCATTTTCATTGGACAAAAATGATGCGCTTATCAGATACTTGAACGAGCACAGAGAAGCTATTGACAAAGACATTGTTAAAGAAGATTTGGAATCATCATTCATAACAACATTCGACTACAATGAAATTATAGGGAAAATGGATGAGTTGAGAGCGGGCTGCTGCATCCCGAGTTTTCTTGGGAAAGATTTGAAAAGTATTTTGTTTATAGGCTCCAAAAAGTCCGGAGAAGATTTTTCTTCTGAGGATTTAAGTCTTCTTTATACACTCGCGCAAGAATCGTCCATAGCTATTGAAAACGCGCGGCTATATGATGAGGCTGTGAATAGGTCTCAAGAATTGCAAGGTATTAACGACAGGTTGGAAATTTCAAAACGTGATTTGGCGGAAGCTTTAAGAAAAGCGGAAATCGCGAATTGTCAATTGAAAGAAACACAAATGCAGCTTGTCCATGAGCAAAAAATGGCAACGCTTGGAAGACTGGCGGCGTCTGTCGGGCATGAAGTCAACAATCCTTTGACTATTCTTTCTATGAATGTTTCACGCGTGATTTTAAAGCATCGCAAAAGTGGAGATTTGAAAGTAGCGGACATTTTGGAATATCTTAAAAATATGGAAAAAAGCATTGAACGAATAAAAGCGGTCGTAAACACTTTAACGGGACTTTTGAAGAAGTCAGAAAAAGGACAGTTTGAACCTCTGTCGCTCAAGTTGATTTTAGAAGAAACATTGCCATTAGTTCAGTATCAAACTTATTTGGATAATCTTTCAGGGACAGAAGTTGATTTGAATGTGTCGGGCGGCGTTCCTCTTATTCGCGGAAATTTAGAACGGTTGCAGGAAGTTTTTTTAAATCTTTTTATAAATGCTTATCACGCCATGGAAGGGCGGTTGAATAGAAAAATTTGCGTAAAAGCGACCTTGGATCCGCAAGACGCAAATATGATAAGCATTCTTTTTACGGACAATGGTTCGGGAATGAGTCCTGAGATTGCGAAAAAGGTTTTTAATTATGGATTTACGACAAAGGCTTCGGGCAAAGGTTCCGGGCTTGGGCTTTATATGTGTAAGTATATTATTGAACTGCACGGCGGCTCAATAAGTGTGGATACCAAGTTGGGCGAGGGCACAACTTTTGCTCTGAAATTACCCATCTGCACGGAAGAATCTCTTTTATCGCAAACGTCTGCGTAAAGGTGCGAAAAATGAAAAAAATTTTAATTGTGGACGATGAGGTCGGGATACTTGAGGAAGTGAAAAGTTTTTTAGAAGAAGAAGGTTTTTCTGTTCAGTCTGCCGATACGGTGAAGGAAGGAATCGTGCAGTTAATTTCCTTCGCGCCTGATCTTGTTATAATTGACGGGAAGCTTCCGGACGGCTCTGGGGTTGATGTTTTGCGTTCTATTCGTGACCAATCTTTAGAAACAAAAGTTATTATTTCAACGGGTTATGTTGATCAGTCTTTTATCGATGAAACCAATGCTTTAAAAGTAAATCTTTTTTTGCAGAAACCTTATGACCTCGTGCGGCTTCTTGATGAAGTCCGAAGAGTTTTTGCGATGGAATAGGGCAGGTATCGGGCTAAGTTTTTAAATATTAATTTGTTAGACGTTAGGAAAATAAAATGAATTTTATAAAAACAACGATAGAAAATTTAATAGTGATTGAGCCGAAAGTTTTTAATGACGAGCGAGGCTTCTTTTATGAAAGTTATCAAAAGAGAATTTTTGAAGAAAATGGCATTTTAGATAATTTTGTTCAGGATAATGTTAGCCATTCCTCAAAAGGCGTTTTGCGTGGGCTGCATTTTCAACGACCGCCGCATGCTCAGTCAAAACTTGTCCGTGTTGTTCGCGGCTCGGTTTACGACGTGGCGGTTGATATTAGGCAAGGCTCAAAGACTTTCGGACAGCATTATGGGCTTGTTCTTTCAGCGGAAAACAAAAAGATGCTTTTCATTCCCAAAGGATTTGCGCACGGTTTTTGTGTTTTGGAAGATGAGACGGAGTTCGCTTATAAATGTTCTGATTTTTATTCGCCTAAAGATGAGACCGGAATATTATGGTCTGATCTAAACCTTGCGATTAAATGGCCTAAGCTGGATGTCCCGTTTATTCTCTCCGATAAAGATAAAAAATATCCTCCATTAAATGAAGCCATTTAAAAACCCCGCAGCTCTAACATTAGTTTTGTGCGCCTTATTTTTGCTGGGATGTTCCAAAATTGATTCCGATAATTTACAGTTGCGAATTTTTTTGAATTTTCCTTATGGCTATGAATTGACGCAAGGCGCTCCGCAGTCTTTGTCGTGGCAAATTGAAAGTGAGAACAATGAAAAACTTCCGCCTGCCCAAGATAAAAATTTTGATCCCTTTAAACGCCCTTATATATTGAGTGTTCCACTAAATGTGAAAATGAAAAGTTTGCGCCTAAAAGCAAAACTGTCGTATTGTGAGAGTAGAAATAAAACGTGTTTTCAAGATGATTTTGACGCGGTTATTCTAGTGAATGAACTAAACAAAGATTTTATGTGGAATGTTGTTCCTGAGGAATAAATGAAGTATTCAATAAAAGTAAAAACTAATGCTAAGCAAAATGAAGTTAAAGACGATGGAAGCGGTGCCTTGATTGTTTCCGTAAAAACACCGCCCATTGAAGGCCGAGCGAATACGGCGGTAATAGAAACTCTCGCAAAATATTTTGGTGTTTCCAAACGCAATGTAGCTATAGTCAGCGGCTTTAAAAGCAAATTAAAGTTGATCCGCGTCGGTTGCTGTGATTGTTAATGTTTGTTTGAATTTGTTTCCCCGTGTTTAATACGTTGTTTATATAAAGATATTTGAAGTCGTCCTTGCCTTGCTAATCCATAAAAATGTGCTACTGTTTAGCCGTATCGATTAATCAAAATTTGTTAGGAAAAGGAGTGTTCTTTTGAAGGCTATCGCTTCGTTTTTTGTTGCCGTTTTTATTTCCGCTCAAATATTTATCCCTATAACTTTTGCGGCCAGACCGCTTTCGATATTTTCCGATCCTTCAGGGAAAGACGCAGTTGACTCGGCAAAGCTCAATGTTTCTCAAGGAGTAAGCTCAACAAATCGAAGCGATGACCGCACAAAGGCCCATTCGTCTCCTGCCGACTTAAAAAAACTTTGGGAAGAGGGTGTGCGCGTTGACAAATATTCTCTCGATGGGATTAGTTATGAACAAGTTGCGGGCGCTCGCGGATTTAAAATCGCAAAAATACCAGGAAGATATGCTATAGAAGCAGAACACAATAAACCGGTTTTTGAGGACCACTCCGTAGATCTTCCATATGATGAAACTAAGCCGACTTTTAGCAAAGTTGTCCGGGAAAAGCCGGATCAGACTTTGCTAAAAACAGAAATTGAAGGAATCCCTGTTTATTACAATCGAAATTGGGCGCCTCTTTTACCATATCACTTTCTGGTGTTGATTGACCCTGATGCTAAACGAAATCAGACTATAGATGAAAAGTCTCTTTTTATTGCTTTAACCGCGCTTGAGAAAATTGGCGACAGAAGGTCTTTTCTTGCTATGAATGTCGGATATGCTGCCGGCGCTTCTATTAATTCGCAACATTTTCAAGGCTCATTTGCCGAGAAAGCAAGAGTTGAGAGACGACCTGTTGGAAAAGAGATTTTTAAAACGGGTTATGATTACATAAATGTTTGGGAGTTTGCCGATGATGATGAACCAGCTTTTATTGTGGATGCTCCTTCAAAAGAAATACTTGCTAAAACGGCGACTGTAATTTCTGATTACTTAAAATTGTTAGATATCCCGTCCAACATCTTTTTCCGCGTTCCAGAACAAGATAAGTCTTGGAGATTGTATATAGAACCTCGGTCGCGTGTTCGGTCCCAGCTTTTTCCCGGCAACGTTGCGTGGATGGAAGTTATGCTAGGACAATTTTTTAATGATGGCGCAGTTGAGTTTACGGAAGAAAATATATTGGAGGCTTTAAAAACGGCAAGCCTTTCGCGCTCCGAGTTTGATGTTTTGAAAAAATATCTGCCTCGATTTTTTGCGGAAAGAGAAAATGGAGAATCTGCTAGAGCTGTTATTGAGACTCTGAAGAATGAAATAATGCCTTTTCAGCCTAAGCCCACAAAGTCTGAAGTCCGCCACGGCATTTTAAATAATGCTTTTGATTTGATAAAAGATTCTTCGCTGGAGAATAAAGCAAAGAGACTTGGTGAAAAATTGGCGCAAACGGTTGATTTGGATATGTTTGATAGCGCACGTGAGATTTTAGAATCGTCCAGCGGAACATTTAACGCGGAAACCGCAAGTGAGGTTTTGGAAAAAGTTTTTCCATTTATAGAACAAATGAATTCTATCAAGCGGTATAGTCCGACAGGAGAGACGACAATATGGACGCATTCGGCTCGCATTGCGAATATGAGTGATTCTTTGGGAGTTGACGAGGATAAATTTTACGCGGATTTTGGCGGTATTTCGTATAAGGGAGAAAAGCTTTCTGACGCGACTTGGAATGAATATGCGGAATTGCAGCAGGAGTTTTTTCAAGGCAGCAAAGAAAATCGTCTTGCGTTGCGGCTTACGGCGCTTTTTCATGATATTGGAGTTCTCATTCAAATGCAATCTCATGAGCCGGTTGGCGCGATTGTTGTGAATGACATTTTAGAAAAACTTCCGATAGCGGAAGAGACAAAGCAGCTGATTTTATGGGGAGTGGCAAATCATCTTAATCTTGGCGTTATGGGGTTGGGCGAACGAACTCCATCTTATGCTAAATCGAGATTGGATATTTTGCCCGAAAATTTGCGGCGGTCAGCAAGCGCTCTCATGACTTTGATTCAGGCAGGAGAGGTCCGCTCGCTTGTTGAAATAAAAGATAACGGAAAACTTTTTAACGGGCGGTCGGCTGGATTTTATGTTGATGTCGCGAATACTGAAAAGTTTGCCAAGCTCTCGGCTGATTATGACGACTATCGCTTGAGGATTTTTTCTTCAAATGGCAACTGGATTTTAGATGAAAAAAAATACGCTGAGGTGAAACGTTTGATAGCGGAAGAAATACCAAAATCAGAGCGCCAGCAGTTTGAAAAATACTTGAGAGAAGTAAATGAATGGACTGACTACGGCGCATATATCATGCAAGAACTTTCAGCCCGCGGAGTCGTTCTTGCTCATTATCTTTTGAGTCAAGTTTCCAAGATTTATGACAATAAGATTAGACGTTTTCAATTAACCGCGCCGAGAAACGCCGCGAAGGCGGAGGCGCGCGGGCTTGATTTGTTTTTCTCTATTGATAAAACAACTTTTTCCGATTTGGCGGTGGCAGGGAAAAACCCTAAGCAAATTAAAGCTATCTTTGAAAAATTTAAAATATCAGTTCCTAAATCTAAGGCGTTCATTAAATTTGATACGGATGCTTTTAAGGATTTGGGGAATATCGCGATAAATAGTGTTTTGAATACAGAAACGCCAGTTGTGGCGTTTGTCGATGCCGCCGATTTCGCGGAAATGTCAAACGCGCAGAAAAAAGAGTTTGTGCTTGTGGCGGCCAAAACCAAGTCAGTAAAGATAGTAGTTTATAACGATAACGGGGAACGAAATGAATCGGCAGCAGAATTATTAAAGCTGCCTAGAGTGATTGCGACCAATAAGGATTTGGCGGAAGCGGCAAAAGAGTTTGGCGTTGATAAAGTAACAGCGGTGCAAATATCAAAGACTATTGAGCCGAAATATTTTGATGCAAGGGTAGGATATTTTAAAGCGACTAGTGATGCGGGCGGGATTTTGGCGGTGGCAATTTTATGGGCGATATCCGGTGGGGAAAACGCGAGGATTATTGGCATACAAAAATACGGACGGTTCTGGGCAGTGGACGAGACTTTTCTTAATTTAATTCAACATGAGATAGAAGCGAATTATGCAATAAACATCGCGGTGTAATGGAGTAAGTATCGAAAGTTCTCCATTGTATATAAATATAAAAAAATTTTAAAATCCGCTTTTAGAAGTGGATTTTTTTTTGTCTCGTGATAGAATCCGCCATTCCGGAAAGCTGGGAAATGTTACAAGGTATTGCAAATTAGTTTAACCAACCTACAGGAGACAAAGATGTTTATCTCTAAGAAATTTCTTGCTCTGTTGCTCGTGGTCGGAACTGCATTCACACTTTCCGGTTGCGCAACTTGTTGCACAGATAAACCGGCAGCTTCGAAAAGCGGAGTAATCCGTGGTTCTATCGGAGTTCCAGATTGCGAAAAATCCACAAGCCCACTTCACATTGATAAGGAAGCCCCTAGCCAAGTGGTTGTCGGCAGACCTTATTCTTACACAATTACCGTTAAGAACGCGTCCAAATGCGCTCTCGAGGACGTAGTTGTAACAGAACGCGTTCCTGAGAAGTATGAACTCAAGACCGCGACGCCTACGCCTACTAAGGTTACTGGTCGCGTGGCGCAATGGGATATCGGTTATTTGAAACCGGGAGAAGTTAGAACCATCACTATTACTGGTGTTGCGTTGGACGCTTCTTCAACAACTGCTTGCACGAAGGCAACTTACAATCCTGTTCTTTGCCTTGGTCCAGAAGCAATTTCTCCTGCTTTGAAAGTTGCTTTGGAAGCACCTAGCCAAGCACTTCTTTGCGATGTTATTCCCGCTAAGATTATTGTAAGCAATACGGGAACTGGTTCTGCGGAAGGTGTTTCAATCACCCAAGCATTGCCTGACGGCTTGACAACCACTGATGGGAAGAACACCGTAACTATTAACGTTGGTGATCTTGCTGGTGGCGCATCTAAGAATTATGCGGTCAATCTCAAAGCATCTCAGGCTGCAAAGTATTCCAATAAAGTTAGTGCCGTTTCTAAAAACGGTCTTTCCGCTAGCTCCAGTGTGGTTGTTACAGATGTAAAACAACCGTCATTGAAAGTCGCGGTAAGCGGTCCTTCCAAGATTTTTTCTAACAAGAACGCTGATTTTAAAGTCAATGTTCAAAACGTTGGAAGTGCTGACGCGGCAAACGCAGTTGTCCAAACCACGATTCCTGCTGGATTCAAATTTGTTTCAGCGGATCAGGGCGGAGTTGCTTCCGGTAATGCGGTTGTTTGGAACATCGGAACTCTTGCTGCCGGAAAATCTGCTGCTTTGAATACCACATTCAAAGCGGTTAGTGCTGGCGCTGGACAAAGCGTTGCAACGGCAAAGGGAACTTGCTGTTCTGAAGCTTCTGCTGTTACTAACAGTGAAATTAAAGGTATCCCTGCTGTTCTTTTAGAAGTTGTTGACAGCGATGACCCGATTGAAGTTGGTGATGCGGTAACATATTATATTACTGTTACCAACCAAGGTTCTGCAGATGACACTAACATTGTTATCAAATCCGCTCTTGAGGACGAATTTGATTATGTCTCTAGCAGTGGACCTACGAAAGCAAAGGTTGAATCTGCGAAGGCTGTGGAATTTGCAGCTCTTGCGGTTTTGAGACCAGGCGAAAAAGCGACATGGGCAGTTGTTGCAAAAGCCGTTGCTGAAGGAGATCATCGTTTTGCGACTAAGTTGACGAGCGATGCTCTTAGAACATCGGTTGATGAAACGGAATCTACTCATACATATTAATCGTATGAGGGTTTAGTGAAATACGAAAAGTGCCGGGACTTTTGTCTCGGCACTTTTTGTTTCTGATAAACAAAAGGAGATGAAAATGAGCGGATTGCTTAGTTTGGTTGTTTTGGTGTTGGATGTTGTTGCGATTATTGATTTGTGGAAAGGATCTTTAGATCAAGTTAAAAAGATTATTTGGACGATCGTGATTATTGTTCTGCCTTTAATTGGTTTGATTGCTTGGTTTTTCCTTGTGAAGAAAAAAGCTGCTTAAAAATTAACAAAAGGCAAATAAAAAAGCCCCGCTGATTTAGCGGGGCTTTTTTTATCTATTTGGGGAGTAGTGGATTTGAACCACTGAAGGCTAGACGCCAACAGATTTACAGTCTGTCCCCTTTGGCCACTCGGGCAACTCCCCTAGAAGAAACAGAAGAAAATTTCAGAATAGCTGGTGGAGGGATTTGAACCCCCGGCCCGCTGTTTACAAAACAGCTGCTCTACCCCTGAGCTACACCAGCGTAAAAAGATTTTAATTTCAGAAAAACGGTGGTAAATATTTTCTTGATAGAGTTGGGTATTCTACAGGAAAAAGATAAAAAATAAAGAACATTTCAAGGCGTCATAAAAATAAATGTTTTTTAATAAAAAAATCTGGTAGACTACTCAAAGCTTTAGTTCATTTTGTATGAAAGGGACCCCACCATGATTATGGAAATTGGAATTGTAGCCGGAGAAATCTGGCATTTTCTTGATGAAAAACAACATGCTACGGCAAACGAGTTAACGAAAAGTTTGAAACGTCCTAGGGAGCTTGTTTTGATGAGTCTTGGTTGGTTGGCTCGTGAGGGACACGTTTCTTTGGGGATGCCCGAAAGCGGTTACCTTGCGACATTAAATCGCAAATAATATTTTGTGAAACGAGCAAAAAGTGTATTTGGTTGCATTGTTTGCTCAGTACCTGATTTGAAAAATGCCCGCAGACTTGCGGGCATTTTACTTTCCGAACGTCTAGTTGCTTGCGTTCAAATTCTCCCCAAAATCGAATCTCATTATTGGTGGCAAAGAAAGAAGACTTGTTCAAAAGAAGTATTGATTCTCGCCAAGACAAAGAGTTCTCTTTATAAGAAAACTGAGCAGATAATCCTCAGAAATCATTCATATGAAGTGCCGGAAATATTATGGTTCCCGTCTGAAAAAGGAAGCAAATCGTATATCGATTGGATAAAAAAAGAAACGGGGAGAAAAGACTAAATTTGCGAAGGGGAGACTGCCACAAATATTTTTGATGTCTTAGATGCTTCATTAACAAACTTGTGATTTAATGAGGCATCAAAATATAAAGTTTCCTGTTCTTTCAGGGCATATTCTTGATCTTCTAAAAATATCTTCACGCTGCCGTCAATAACCCAAACAAATTTTTCAACGCCTCTGTCTTGATTCTCTTTTGCGGTCTCGCCGCCTGCTTGCAGCGTCAAAAGGAGAGGCGTTATTTTTTTCTTGGAAGACTCTTGAGTTAAAACTTCTACTTGAACATCGCGTGTATGGTGTGCCGCAACGCGCGTATCTTTTGATTGATGACTTATTTGTTCATAACGCCCGTCAACTCCCGTGTAAAGTTCTGAAAGACCAATGCCGAGAGTTTTGGCTATTTTTTCGTGGGACTCGATAGTGCCAACCATTGTTCCCGTTTCAATGCGGGAAAGAGTGGCCTGAGCAATCCCTGTAAGTTCGGATATTTCAACAAGTGTCAACTTCCGCTCTTTTCGCAATGAGCGAATGCGCTGTCCTAAATTTTTAAGCATGGCGTTATTCTACAAATGATTTTTGTAGAGTCAAGGAGAATATAATAAAAATGAATAAAAAAACTTAAATTAAAATAAATATTTTGTTGACAAATAATTATATTTAGATTATTTTATCTCTAACACTAAACAAACACTTAAGGAGGTGTTAAATGAAACTCAATGTGGTAAGAACAAAAGCGTTAGGAATTTTTCTTGTGGCATTAACTTTTTTGGGAGGCGTAACTTTGGCGGCTTCTGGAAAAGTTCTTGCCGCTCAAACGCAACAATCGGGTTCATATTTGTTCGCGGTTCCTAAATCGTCTCAAGTTGCGAAAGCGCCTGTAAATATTAATACAGCAACGCAAGAAGAACTTGAAACTGTTAAAGGTATTGGTCCTGTTACGGCGGCGCGAATTATTAGTCATCGTGAAGTCAACGGATCATACAAATCTGTTGAGGACATTGCCGCTGTGAAAGGGATTGGTGAGAAAAAAATGAATCGTATCAAAGACGGACTTACCGTTTGATTTTAGTTTGTTTTAGACCTTGCTCGTTTGGCCATCGAGCAAGGTTTAAAATGGACAACGATTTTTAAAATAAAAATATGAGGATTATTTATGGTTAACTGTTGCCCGGCGGCTTATATAAAATGTCTTAATAGAGCGATAGAGCAAACGCAATGCTTGTTTGATGATGAAACAGAAGTATTAAAAATTGAAGACCAAATTCACGATGTCAAATCTTCTTTATATGTAGCCATTGAACGCGCGGAAATGGAAACTGAAAGACTTCTGACGGCGCAAGAATTGTTGCGAGAGCTTTTGGCTTTTGTTCTGCTGCGCGGCGATCCTTTTAAAGGAGATAAAGAAGAAGTGCTTCGCATTGTTCAGAAGTTACGGACGCATTGCAAAAATATAAAATAGGTAAACGAAATTTTAGGAAATAAAAGGAGACTATATAAAAAACAAACACGGCTAGGAGATCGCCTTAAGAGCATTTAGCCAAATATTTTAGGGAACGGTCAAGAGATCGTTACCCGCCTTTCTGCATAACAGACATTTTCCAAGGTTGATATTTTCGGTTGTGGTTAGATTGTTATACCATTTTCTGACTCGCTCCCGGCGGCGTAAGCCGACATCGTTACAGAGGATGGCGTTTGTTGGTTCATAAAGCGTTTGGGGCACAACATTTTTAGTTTTTTTGCCGTTGGAGGAGAGATGTCCTTTTTCAGTTTTTTCCGTGTTGTTGATAGTTTGAACAAAAGCTGAAAGAAAACAAAGCTCTGATAAATCTGGCCCTATACCTTGAGGTTAATACACAAAATCTTTAAAACTCCGCTCCCGTACAGAGAGTAACGATCTATGGTGACATTCCCATTATTCAAATATTTTTTTATTTACTTGTTTTGTCGAAGAAAGGATAATGAACCATTCTTCCTCAACTTTCCAATAAGGTGCAGAAATGGTTCAATGGACAAAAAAACTTCCTCTCGATAAACGTGTATGGCTCGGCGTAATAATTCTTTTTGTGGTTTTTATTGTAAGCGCTATTTTGCAAATATATTACATAAAAACAGCTGCTGTAATTCTTCTCGTTTTACACTTTCTTTTTTTTCGCGACCCTCGTCGTGAGTCGCCAATAAATGTCGGAGTCCTTTCTCCCGCCGATGGCGTAGTATCTTTGATTGACTCGGTGTATGAAGATAAATTTTTAAACGAAGAAGCCGTGAGGATTCGTATTTTTCTTTCCGTTTTTAATGTCCACGTAACGCGTTCGCCGTTGGCGGGAATTGTGAAATACCAAAAATTTTTCAAAGGGAAATTTTTAAACGCATTACGCAAAGACGCGGCGCAACACAATCAATCAAATTGGATAGGTATTGAAAATCGTTCGCGCAAATTAATAGTTAGGCAGATCACGGGCGCGATTGCGCGGCGTATTTATTCGGATGTCTCGATATCACAAGTTGTTGGAAGAGGTGAAAAAATAGGAATGATTTGCTACGGCTCTACAGCAGAAGTTTTCATACCAAAGAGATTGTTTCGTCCAACAACAAAAGTCGGCGATAAGGTAAAAGCGGGGCTGACAGTTATTGGCTCTTGGCTGGATGAGGAGGCATAAATATGAGAAAGGGTTTTTATTTTTCGACAGCGGCGTTTCCTAATTCTATAACGCTGCTTAATTTGGTTTCGGGATTTTTTTCTATTTTAATGAGCATTCAAGGCAAATTTGAATTTGCTGTGTGGCTAGTCTTTTTAGCCTTGATACTTGATTCGCTGGATGGACATGTCGCGCGTATTTTTGGAAATGAGACTTTATTTGGCAGAGAATTGGATTCTTTGGCTGATGCTGTGTCTTTTGTCGTCGCTCCCGCTATGTTTGTTGTAGAAGTTTTCTTTTTCAAAGCTTCTCCAATTCTTTTGATGGTTGTTGTTTTTTACCTGTGTTCCGGAATTTTTAGACTCGCCAGATTTAATGTAAATCCAACTTGTAGCGGTTCATTTGAAGGGCTTCCAACCCCTGCCGCCGCGCTAGCTTTAATGATGACAATGCTTGCTATCCATAAAAATCTTTGGAGCGAACACTCGTCCTCGCTTATTTGTGTAGTTTTTTTGATGACGGCGCTCGGATTTTTAATGGTGAGCGATATTCCATATCCCAAAGTTTCAGCGATTAAATTTCGCACGTGGCGGACGCTATTTTTTGTTCAAGCCGCAGTTTTTGGGGTTACATGGATTTACACTAATGTTGAAAGCGCTATAGCCGCTATTTTTCTAACTTTTCTACTCCTTTCGCCTTTCTACTGCAATTTTACGCAGAGAGATAAAGATGAAGCAGAGGTTACTAGCGAGGGAGGGGCTTGATGCTTCTTGGCGTTTTCGTTGGTTTTCTTGCGTCTTTTTTGGGCTGGCAAATAGATCTGATCGTTATTCAACGCGGGATTCGCAGAGGAAAAGTCGCGGCGTTTTTGGTCGGTTGCGGAGCCGTGCTGGGCGATATTATTTTTTTATGGGTCGCGCTTACAAGTACGGAGCCTATCTTAGGGCATCCTGAGTGGTGGAAACTTATCAGATGGATTGGCATCGCAGTGCTTTTTATTTTGGCGGTTCGCGTTTATATGGACAGGGGAAATTCGCCAGAAGAAATAGAAAGAGTTAGTAAGCGAAACCCAACGCGAAATTTTTTGGTTGGTTTTTTAGTCGTTATAACAAATCCTGCTGTTCTGCTTATATGGATTGGAGTTGTTGGATTTTTAAGAGCTAATTTTACAAATGAAACTGAAACCACATGGTTTAATGAGCTTTTTTTAGTAGGTTTTGCCGTTGGCGGAGCATTATGGTTTGCGCCCCTTGCTTTTATATTTTTAAAAAAATTGGAACATTGGAGCGAATCCAATCATCTGGTTATCTCAAAAATCTCGTCATTTGTTTTGGTAGCTTTGGCGCTGCTTCTAATTTTCTGGGAAAAATTTTAAATTTATTCAAAAAGTCTTTTTTGAGCTTGTTGTTAGTGATTTGATTTGTTATACTCCTCCCGGAAAATTTTCCCCGAGGCTGCATTTTAAAATCTCTGGTCGGATTTTAACTCCTCGTTTTATTTGCATTTTTATTTTAGTAATCTGATTTTTCAAAACCATAAGAACAAAGAGGCGAATGAATGTCTTTGTTTTCCAAAAAGAAAACGACAGCAAGCAAGAATACGGCTTCAAAACAAAAGTCGGATGCTAAAATTTCTTCTAAGAAAAAACAGAGAAATACTCCATTAGACAAAATTGTTCGCAAAGTTGCGGCGTTAATCAAAAATAAAAAAAGAACCGTTAGCAAATCTGAAAAACCCGCTCGGTTTTCTTCTTCAAAACCAACCGCTTCAAAACCAGCTGCTGTGCCGGCTAAAAAAAAATCTGAAAGTTCAAAAGCATTTCCACCGCCTATTGACCCGGCAAAAAAACAAATAGTAAAAAAAACTCGTAGCACCGTTCGCGTTAAAAAATCTGTGGCGGATTCTGAAAAAAAAGAAACTGCAAAAGCTATTATTCAACCACTGCCATTACCTCCGCAAGATTATGTTCCGGAACTTCCTGATAATTATGGCGACAATTTAATTTATTTACTTGTCCGCGACCCATACGCAATTTATACGTATTGGGAAATTCAGCCTGACCATCAACAGGGGAATTTGGCGCTCCTCGGTGGAAGTTGGGACAGAGTTCGTTCGGTTTTGCGTATTTATGATACAACGGATGAAAGGCATAGACCGATCGTTAAAGACATTGTCCTCCGAGATATGGTTAGGAGTTGGTATATAGAGACAGAACCTAACCATAGCTATTTTGTTGAAATAGGGCTTTTGCATAACGATGGCAGGTATATCTCTCTTGCGCGTTCTAATCACGTAACAACGCCAAGATCGGGAATGTCAGAAATTATTGATGAACAATGGATGTCGGTCGACTTCGATAAAATTTATGCCCTTTCAGGCGGATTCTCTGTAGGTAAAAGTTCGGAAGAATTAAAAAAATTGATGGAAGAGAGATTTCAAAACGCCATCACTTCCGGCTCTGGCGCGGGTGCGGTTTCCAGTCTTTCAAGCCCCGTAAAAATTAAGCCAAATAAACGCGACTTCAGATTTTGGCTTGAATGCGAACTTATTATTTATGGAGGAACAGAGCCTGACGCGAAAGTAACAATGCAAGGTCGCCCTGTCGGGCTTCGCCCTGACGGAACTTTTACGCTTCGTTATGGGCTGCCCGATGGCAAGTTTACTTTCAATTGCCGCGCTGAATCTGCGGACGGAATAGAAGAAAGAATTATCACACCTATCATAAGCCGAAATACAGAAAGGCCTTCGCCAATTTTTAAGGCGGGAAAGAAAAAATAGCTATGGAAAAAGGTTTTCTTTCCATAGTCCTTCACGCGCACCTTCCATTTGTCCGCCACCCCGAACATGATTTTTTTTTAGAGGAAAGCTGGCTTTACGAAGCGATTACTGAAACATATATTCCGCTGATTCATATGTTTGAGGGTTTAGAGCGTGATGGCGTTCCGTGGCGGCTGACAATGTCGCTTACTCCTTCTCTTATGTCAATGCTGCGTGATGAACTCTTGCAAGAGAGATACATCAAGCATATTGATAAACTTATTGAGCTTTCCAGCAAAGAAATTGAGAGAACTCGTTTTATGCCAGATTATCACGAGACGGCTCTCTACTATTATTGGGAATTTACTCGTGCCAAAGAAACGTTTGAAAAACATTACGGAAGAGATTTGACGAAAGCTTTTCGTAAATTTCAAGACGCCGGAAAATTAGAAATCATCACATGCGGAGCGACTCACGGATTTTTACCGCTAATTAGTAGAAATGAAGGAGTTGTCCGCGGACAAATTAAAACAGCTGCCGATCTTTACGAAAAAGTTTTAGGCTGCAGGCCTAGAGGAATTTGGCTGCCTGAATGCGGATTTTATGCGGGAGTTGACAAATATTTAAAGGAGCAGGGAATTAAATACTTCTTAACGGACACTCACGGGATATTGCACGCCTCGCCGCGTCCCAAATACGGTGTGTTCGCCCCAATATTTTGTCCAAGTGGAGTTGCCGCGTTTGGACGGGATGTGGAATCTTCCAAACAAGTTTGGTCAGCAATAGAGGGTTATCCGGGGGATCCGGACTATAGAGAGTTTTATAGAGATATTGGCTTTGAACTGGATTTCGACTATATCCGCCCTTACATCGCGCCTGACGGACTTCGTATTAATACTGGAATTAAGTATTACAGAATAACGGGAAAGACGGAGCATAAAGCACCATATGTTCGTTCGTGGGCTATGCATAAAGCTGCAAGCCATGCTGGAAACTTTATGTTCAACCGTGAAAAGCAGGTTGAATACTTATTTGATTTCATAGGTCGTAAGCCTTTGATTGTCGCTCCGTATGACGCTGAACTTTATGGACATTGGTGGTATGAAGGTCCTGATTTCCTAAACTTTTTCATACGCAAGGTTGCGTATGATCAAAAAACTTTTAGGCTTATCGCGCTGCCGGATTATTTTAAAGAATATCCCGTTAATCAAATTTCAACGCCGAGTTTTTCAAGCTGGGGCTATAAAGGCTACAGTGAGACTTGGCTTTCTGGCGTGAATGATTGGATTTATAAGCATCTGCACAAAGCTTCGCTTAGAATGACCGAGCTTGCCGGACGGTATCGCGGGCAAAACGGAACTACAGCGAGGGCTTTAAAGCAAGCCGCTCGTGAACTTTTTCTAGCGCAATCAAGCGATTGGGCATTTATTATGCATACAGGAACTATGGTTCCGTACGCGGTGAAGCGCACCAAAGTTCATTTGTCGAATTTTACGAGAATTTACGATGATTTGACGAAAGGTAGAATGGATGAAAGTTGGCTGAGCGAGCTGGAGCGGAAAAATAATATTTTTCCAGATGTGGATTGTAGTGTTTTTTAAAATAACTTCATAAAAAGAAAGGAACTGCTATGCAAGAGCAATATTACGGAATTGGTGAAACGGCTGGAAAAATTTATAAAACTTTAGAAGCAAAAGGAGAAATGACTATCCCTAAACTTCTTAAGGCGGTTGGAAAAGATGAGGCTCTCTTTTACCAAGCGATTGGTTGGCTAGCTCGTGAAAACAATATTAACTTTGGCAAGGTCGGGAAGTTTGTTAAAGTTTCTCTTTTGAAAGCCTAGCTCAAATAAAAAGTTTGTATTAGCTTTTACGGCGAAGGAGCTTTGTTCTTAGGAACAAATAATATGCTTCTTCGCCGTTTGTTTTATTAAGCAAAAAGTTGAAAATACCGATAATACAATCGGGAGTTTGCTTACTTATGAAAAAAAATCCGCATCTTTATGAAACAAACGCGTTTTTCTTTCTTTCTCGAATGATTGAAAAATATGGCAGGCGTTTGACTCTTCTTACCATTCCCAATGATGAATGGAAATCAATAGCGAAACTTGGATTTGACTATATTTGGTTGATGGGAGTTTGGACAAGAAGCCCTGAGAGCGCAGACCATGCCATCAAAGAACCTAGCCTCAGGCATTCTTACGATATGGTTTTACCCAAATGGACGGAAGATGATGTAAAGGGCTCTCCTTACGCTATTTATGATTATGTACTTGATCCTTTTTTAGGCAGACCTGAAGATTTATTGCAACTGAAATTAAAATTGAATGGAATGGGGCTTCATCTTATTCTTGACTTTGTTCCCAATCATTTGGCGGTTGATCATGTTTGGACGGAAACGCGCAGCGAGATTTTCGTTTCGGCAACGGCAGAAAGAGCTAAGGAAAATGCTGATTGGTTTTTTACAACAGCAGCAGGAAAAAAAATCGCACATGGACGAGACCCTTATTTTGCTCCATGGATTGATACGGCGCAGATTAATTTCTGGTCAAAAGCAGCTCGAGAAGCGGCTCTGAAAACACTTCTTAATATAGCCCGTGTTTCAGACGGCGTTAGATGTGATATGGCAATGCTTGCTTTAAACGAGATTTTTGAAAAAGTTTGGGGCAGTTGCGTAAAAGAGTCACGACCTAAAATGGAGTTTTGGACGGAGATAATCTCATTGGTGAAAAAGATCGCGCCCAATTTTATTTTTATTGGTGAAGTTTATTGGGACATGGATTGGAAACTTCAGAGGCTTGGTTTCGACTATACTTATGACAAAAAATTTTACGACAGATTGTTTTATGATTCCCCAATACAAATTCGTGAGCACTTGAAAGCCGATTCATCATACGCAGACAAATGTTTGCGCTTTGTTGAAAATCATGATGAAGAACGTTCCGCCGTCATTTTTGGGAAACAAAAAGCGATAGCGGCGGGGATTATAACTTCCACGATCCCTGGACTTAGATTTTTTTATGACGGACAAATGGAAGGCCGAAGAATTCGTACGCCGATACATTTATGTCGAGAGCCTAAGGAACCCGTAGACAAAGAAACATCGCAAATATATAAACATCTTTTGCAATTTATAAAAAATTCCGTTACGCATGAAGGCGAATGGACTCTTCTTGAAACATCACAGGCTTGGGATAAAAACGAAACTTATCCAGCAATTTTATCGTGGCTTTGGGGACAAGGCGAGGATTGGAAACTTGTAGTTGTTAACTATTCACTCATTCGCGCTCAAGCATATATTCATTTACCAGATTTTTTAAACCGTAAATGTTTTATTCAATTCAAAGACGTGCTGACGGACAAGCTGTATGATCGAACAGGTGAGGAACTTTTCAGAAAAGGTCTTTACACTGATTTGCAGCCTTGGCAAGCGCATCTATTTGATTTTAAAGCGTAATGGACGAGGACGGCGAAGCAGACTAGAGTTCATTTAAGCCGAAACTTTTGCGACAATTATGAAATTGAGTATTAGTAATAAATACTAAAGAAAATAGGAGTTTTGTGTGGCGAATAAAAAAAATACAATGAATAGAAAAATAAATCGAGCAAATGTTTCTGATCCTTGGCATATAACCTCTAAAGACATGACCAAAGACGGAATAAAAGAATCATTTGCTGAACGCCTTGAATATGGACTCGCGAAGGACCAATACACGGCAACCAAACATGACAATTATATGGCGCTTGGAATGACGCTTCGGGACCGTTTGACAGAACGTTGGATAAAAACTCAGCAGCAGTATCACAAAAAAAATTCCAAACGAGTCTATTACTTATCGCTTGAGTTTTTGATTGGCCGTTTGCTGGGCAGCTCAATTTTGAATCTGGGACTTTGGGATAAAACTTATCAAGCTATGGAAGAATTTGGTCTCGATGTTGAAGCCCTTCGCGAAGAAGAAGTTGACGCGGGACTTGGTAACGGAGGGTTAGGGCGTTTAGCGGCGTGTTTTCTAGATTCACTTGCTACTTTAGGCGTGCCGGCCCACGGTTATGGAATTCGTTATGATTATGGAATTTTTAATCAAAAAATCGTAAATGGGTTTCAAGTTGAAACTCCTGATGAATGGTTAAAGCAGGGAAACGCATGGGAGTTTGCCCGTCCTGAATATGCCAGGCCAATACAGTTTTATGGTGAGACGCATATGTATCACGACAAACAAGGAAATTTACGGGTGGCATGGCTCAATACAGAAAATGTAGTGGCGATGCCATATGACATCCCAATTTCAGGATATAAAAATGATAAGGTTAACACTCTTAGACTTTGGTCTGCGCGAGGTTCTGAAGAGTTTGATTTTAAATATTTTAACGATGGCGATTATGAACGCGCGATTTATGCCAAAATGTTTTCAGAAAACATCTCGAAAGTTCTTTATCCAAACGACGCCACATCAATGGGTCGTGAACTTCGCCTAAAGCAAGAATACTTTTTTACCGCGGCGTCAATTGCTGACATTATTAGGCGTTTTAAAACGGATAACGCAATACTTGCGAATTTTCCCGACAAAGCTGTGATTCAACTAAATGATACGCATCCGGCATTAGCGATAACGGAGTTTATGCGGATTTTGCTGGACGAAGAACAAGTTGATTGGGATACGGCGTGGGATATTACTACTCGTTCCTTCGCATATACGAATCATACGGTTATGCCCGAAGCTCTTGAAACTTGGGCAGTTCCGATGTTTGAAAAAATACTTCCTCGACATATGCAAATTATTTATGAGATTAACGCCAGATTTTTAAAAATTCTTGCGACGGAATATCCTGGAGATGGCGATCGCATGGCGCGAATGTCATTAATAGAAGAAAGCGGGATAAAAAAAATCAGAATGGCGTATCTCGCAATAGTAGGCTCTTATTCCGTGAATGGCGTTTCAGCACTTCATTCGGAGCTTTTAAAAACGCAACTCTTCAAAGATTTTTATGAAGTTTTCCCCAAAAAATTCAATAATAAAACAAATGGAATATCTCATCGCAGATGGCTTATCAAATCCAACCGCCTTTTGTCACAACTTTTGGACGAGGCGATTGGGCTCACTTGGGATAAAGATTTAACGGAGCTAAAAAAACTAGTGCCTCTTGCCAAAGATAAACTGCTTAAGAAAAAGTGGCGGCAAGTGAAATTGGAAAATAAAAAAGTTTTGGCGGCAATAATCAAAAAACAAACGGGCGTGGAGGCGGATTTGGAATCGATGTTTGATGTCCAAGTCAAGCGTCTTCATGAATATAAACGGCAAACTCTTTTTATCCTCTATGCAATCTCGGAGTATTTGAAATTGCGTAAAAATCCAGATGCCGATGTAGCCGCTCGGACATTTATTTTTGCAGGCAAAGCGGCACCCGGATATTTTATGGCGAAGCTCATAATTAAGTTTATAAACGCGGTTGCTAGCGTCGTGAACAATGACAAAACAATTAAAAATAAAATTAAGATAGTGTTTTTGGAAAACTATCGCGTATCGCTTGCCGAGAAAATTTTTCCCGCGAGTGATTTGTCAGAACAAATTTCTACGGCTGGGACCGAGGCATCGGGGACGGGCTGCATGAAGTTTATGATGAACGGCGCGCTCACAATTGGAACCCGTGATGGAGCAAATATTGAAATAGCCGAAGAAGCGGGAGAAGAAAATGTTTTTATGTTTGGAATGACTGCGGATGAGGTTTTGGCGTTAAAAAAACAAGGCTATCATCCCGAGTACTTTATTGCGAAATCGCCGCGCTTGAAAGAAATCTTGGGAAAAATAAATGATAACTTTTTTTCGCCTATGGAATTTGATATTTTTAAACCGCTGGTAGACAACTTATCTCATTTTGACCCATATATGGTTTGCGCCGATTTTGAGGCTTACTGCGCTGTTCAAGATAAGATTTCCAAAGAATATCAAAATCAAGACGCGTGGACAGAAAAAGCAATTTTGAATGTCGCTCGTTCGGGTAAATTTTCAAGCGATCGCACAATAGAAGAATACTGCCGCGATATTTGGAATGTTAAAGTTGAAAAATAGAAATCTAATGAAGAAAAGATAAAGGACAAATGACGTTGTCTGACATAAACAAACAAACAAACAAACAAACAGATTCTCTGATGTAAAATTTCCCAAGCGACAATTCTCGCCTGTAAATAACCAATCTTTAAGTAGTTTCCACAATCTTCAAAAATTAATTTCTGAAATTCCGCAAAACGTTAGACCTGACAAGTTTGCAAGAGTGAAATTCATCATAGCTTCAATCATATGCTGGTTTGTGCCGTCTAAAACCTTACGAAGAAAAATAAAAGCTAAAATAGCGTTCCCAATACCGACAAGCGATAAACAACGATTAGAACTTATAGAAAAACATTTTCCCAAACTTGAAATAAAAAAGATTTTATGGGAGCAAGGGCTATGCAACAGAGTAGCTATGATTAATGACCTTTTTGTATTCCGTTTCCCTATGCATGTTTCAAGGCTTAAGGCGTATTATCGACTTTTTGAAGAGCCTCTTTTTTCGGATTTTTTTAGAGACAAATTTGGAAATCTTGTCCAGAAAATCGCCATTGTTGGCGACGACAAGTACGTTCCTTTTTTAGTAAATAATTTTATTGAAGGTAAAATGCCCGACCTTGATTTTTTAAGTAAAAATAACGAATGTTTAGAAAGATTTTCTAAGCAGCTGGCGATTTTCTTTAGAGAATGCCATTTGCTTACATGTGATGATGTTCTTGATTTTTTTATCAAAAACAAAAGGACTAAACGAGACTTGCAAAATGCATGTTTTTGCAGACGCTTCACTCGGAGAAAAAACTATGGAATGGTGAGGTGTGATTTTTTAAATGTAATAGTAGATGAAAAATATAATATTGTTGGCGTCATTGATTTAGAGGCTTTTCAATACAAAAAAATCAGTTCAGAGATAAAGGCCTTGAGAGATGTGCCCATTATTTATGATAAAGCGATGAAATATTATTGATTTTTCCTGCCGCATACTGATATTCTCTGCCTACCTCCTTGCAGTTATTTCAAAAGCTGCGGAGTTTATTTTAAAAATCGTGAGGGATATAAAATGAATTGGGCGTGTCCGCATCTTGAAAATGATTTTTGTAAAAAGTTGAAGACTATATGCCAACCGACACAAAAGGGCTGCGAGCTTCATGGTAAAGTCCGAGTAAGCGTTCCCGCAAAAATAAAAGATAAAAACTCAGAGAAATATAATGGCAGTAAATAATTTTAAATATCTTTATGGCCCTGTTAACTCGTGGAGAATAGGACGTTCGCTAGGCGTTGACCCTGTTTCTGCCACTCAAAAAACTTGTTCGTTCGATTGCATTTACTGCCAAGCGGGGAAGACGATTATTTTGTCAAAAGAACGAGAAATTTTTGTTCCAACTAAAGAAATTTTCAATGAAATAAAAAATCTCCCAGAAGTCGAACTTGATTACATTACATTTGCCGGAAACGGCGAACCGACTCTTGCGAAAAATCTTGGGGAGCTAATCCGCGGAATCAGACAAATACGAAAAGAAAAAATAGCAGTTATTACTAACGCTTCCATGATTGACCATAAAGATGTCCAGAACGATTTGTTTTTAGCAAATCGTGTGGAAGCGAAACTTGACGGGGTTTTGTCTGAGACGTTTTATAAAGTAAACCAGCCGGCAAGCAGCATCACGATAAAAAAAATCATAGATGGGCTTTGCGATTTCCGCAATAAATATCAAGGCGAAATGATTTTACAAATTATGTTTGTTCAAGAAAATAAAAATGAAGCGGAAGAAATTGCTAAAGTAGCCCTTGCCATATCACCAAACTTGATAGAGGTTAATACGCCGCTTAGAAAGTGTCTCGTTTCTCCATTGAGCCCTGATGAATTGAAATCTATTGAGAATGTTTTTAAAAAAGTTAGTCAAAATGAAATTCCTATTCGCAACGTTTACGATACGGAACGGAAAAAAAGCCAGCCATTTTCTAAAAAAGCTACCGACAGAAGAAGGGGAAGGGAATAAAACGCATAGCAAACGTTAAATCATTTATGGTCATAGCGTATATTTTTGAGTAGATTACACGGCATTTGCTTTTCTTACATTCAACCGGAGTTGCTTATGAAAAAAATATTTATAATTCTCTTTCTAATGCTTATTTCTTCCCCGTCATCTTACGCCGCAACGGAAGAACTTCCGCCGCTTCCTAACGGTCCGTTGATTCTTACCAGTGCCACGGTGGCAATGCAAAATCCTGATTTTTGGATTCGCCGAATCCCAAACGCTGAAGCGCCGATTAAAACGCCGAAGCAAATTCAGTTTTTCAACTCCGAAATTAAAAATATGGTTCACGAAAATATCGATGTTTTGGCGCTTGATAAAACACGGCCGGGCAAGCCCATTAAAGACCAATTAGAACTCGAATATACAACTCTCAGAAACCGCAAACTGATGGATTCAAAAAACAAGCCTGTCCCCAAAAGTTTTTTTGAAACCGAGATAGCGCCTCGTATGCAAATTGACACTGTGCCGCAAAAAATAAAAGTAAAATTTGGCGTGGCGACAAAAGCAACAGACGTGCGAGCGATTCCTACCATGTTCAAAATGATAGAAGGCGTAAATGACGTGGAGTTTGACCAATTGCAATATACACTTATAAAACTTTGGACACCTGTTGCTATTTATCATACATCGGCAGATTTAAAATGGGTTTATGTTCAAGCGCCATATGTTCGCGGCTGGGTGCGGGCAAAAGACATTGCGGTTTTTGACAGTCGGGAAGCGCTTCAAGCCAAAATTAAAACATCAGATTTTTTGACAATTACCGGGGAAAGTGTTCCTGTATACGAGGACTCGGCATTAACAAAAACTCTTATTCGACCAACAATGGGTACTACTATCCCTCTTGCGTCAAAAGAACTTCAGGCTAGGTCGTATGTTGTTTGGCTGCCGTATAAAAAAGAAGGCGGAGCGGTTGCATTTACACGGGGATTTATCAATAGACAAAGCGATGTAACACGAGGATTCCCAGCATATAGCCCTGCGAACATTATTCGCCAAGCATTCAAACTTTTAGGTAAGCGTTATGGCTGGGGCGGACAATATAACGGCCGTGATTGTTCCGGTTTCACCCATGATGTTTTTCTAAGCTTTGGAATTGACTTTCCGAGAGATTCAAAACAACAAGGCATGGTCGGCACGCAATTAGGATTTTTCAAACCCTTTGAAGATGAGGATGCGCGCAGAGAGGCGCTGGCGGCTGCTCGTCCGGGGCTCACGCTTTTAAGAATGCCAAAACATATAATGTTGTATCTTGGATCATTAAATGGACTGGATTATGTCATTCACTCAACTTGGGCGGAACGAACGGGAGATGATCCGGTGGAGGATAAAAAGAACAGAATTAATCAAGTTGTGGTTTCGGACTTGGAACTAAATGGCCAATCATATTTGGGGTCTCTTTTTGACCGCGTAATTTCCATCAACGAGGTGGATTAATGAAAGTTAAACGGATTTTTTTGTCGTTTTTTATAAGTTTGTTTTTGCTTTCAACTATGCTGTTTGCGGATATAAAATCCGATACCAACCAAACTTTCTTTATAAACCTGCCTGATGACTGGATGGAACTCTCTATGCCGCTACAAAATGTTGTCGCGTCATACGGAAAAAAGGGAACGCTTGCGACCTTTCATATTATTGAACGCGAAATGGAGCAGACGAAATCAATTTCGGATATTAAATGGGAAGATCTTTTCAGCCCGCAATTTAAAGATATTGATATTAAAAAACAAGGCGAGACCACCGTCGGTGGCGAGCGAGCAAAATATTGTCTTTATACGCTTCACGAAGGAAATTTTAAAAATGTTATGGAGGGCGGGTTCTCGGGGAAGTATATGAATTATGTTTTGATTCATAAGGGACTCTTATATTCAATAACATTTAAGGATTTGAAAGAAGCGTTTGTTTTGAACTATGCGGATTTTTTGAAGATTATTCAGACTCTAAAATTTGAAGCGTGAAAAGAGGTCATCCGTGAATTTTGATAAGTTGACTGCGGATATTTTAAATCTTTCCGTGGAAGAAAAACGATTTCATTCTGAGAATCGATTGGAAATTGTAGTCGCAAAGCAAAATTTTGACAATTTTCGAGATGTGTTAACGAGTTATTTTGGGACTCCTTATAAATCCGCGGGAAAATATCCAAATGGCACAGCCAAAAGAATAGCAAAACCATATGGGGGGATTCGACGAGAACAAACCCTTTATCTGAACACTGATGAAATCAAAACCACCATTGTGCTGATTTGGCCATGGGGCTGCGGTGTTCGTGCTACGCTTAAAATTTTGATTGTTGAAAAAGCCGCTGCCGAAACCTCTTTGGGAATAATTGCGTTTTTTAAAAGCTTATTCGCTAAGTAAATATCGATATTTAAACATCGATATTTTTTTATCGATGCTAATTGGACAAAAAGAGTCTGGTTTGATAAAATCTCTTATTTTTAGGAGGCTATTGATGAGATTTACAAGCAAAACAGAATACGCAGTGATATGTCTTGGTTTAATGGCGAAAAACGAGTCGTCTCACTCTGTGACTGCAAAAGAAATTGCGGACGAAGAGGGAATGTCTATCACGTTTATAGAAAAGATTTTACAGGTTCTGCGACGTGCTGGGATTGTAGCCTCTCATCAAGGAAATCGCGGTGGGTGGGTTTTGTCGCGCGATCCAAAAAATATTTCATTAAAAGAAATTGTTGAAGCTACTGAAGGAAGCACATTTGAGGTTTTTTGCGAAATCAAGAAGCGAAAAAAAATAGTGTGCGGACGTTCTTCGCTTTGCGAATTGAAACTCATTTGGGACGCGACCAAAGAAACATTGGATAATCTTTATCAAAATATCAATCTTGCGGATATCGCGAAAGCGATGTCTGAAGCAAATAAAAAAGTAGAGATTTTTAAATGAGCGATGCGGATCCATTTGTTCATAAAGACTATGCTTACGGCTTTGAAACGCGTATTGATTCAGACGCGCTGCCGCGGGGGCTTAATGAGGAGACTGTCCGGTTAATTTCCAAGAAAAAAGACGAGCCTGAGTTTATGCTTGAATGGAGGCTTAAAGCGTATCGTGAATGGCTGACTATGAAAGAGCCGTCTTGGTCAACCGTCATATATCCTAAAATTGATTATCAGGACATCATTTATTATTCCGCGCCAAAGCAAAAAACTGATGTTCCAAAAAGTTTGGCGGAAGTTGATGCGGAGATTTTGAAAACGTATGAAAAATTGGGGATACCGCTTGAAGAGCAAAAACGTCTTGCGGGCGTGGCTGTTGACGCGGTGTTTGACAGTGTTTCGGTCGCGACGACTTTTAAAGAAAAACTTAAAGAATACGGAATAATTTTTTGTTCGTTTTCGGAAGCAGTTAAAAATCATCTCGAATTAATTAAAAAATATCTCGGATCGGTCGTTCCAGTCCGTGATAATTTTTTTTCCGCACTTAACGCGGCGGTTTTCAGTGATGGTTCGTTTTGTTATATCCCAAAAGGCGTCCGCTGTCCGATGGAACTTTCTACATACTTTAGAATAAACGCGCGGGACACGGGGCAATTTGAACGGACTTTGATTGTGGCGGATGAGGGCAGTTATGTCAGTTATCTCGAAGGTTGCACCGCGCCGATTAGAGATAAAAATCAACTTCACGCGGCCGTTGTGGAATTGGTGGCGCACAAAAACGCGACTATTAAATATTCAACAGTTCAAAATTGGTATGCGGGCGACAAGAATGGGAAGGGCGGTATTTATAACTTTGTAACCAAACGCGGACTTTGCGAAGGCTCGCGAGCGAAAATATCGTGGACGCAAGTTGAAACCGGCTCGGCAATTACGTGGAAATACCCGAGCTGTATTTTGAAAGGAGATGAATCGATAGGGGAGTTTTATTCAGTCGCGGTTGTAAATAATCATCAGCAAGCCGATACTGGAACAAAAATGATTCACATTGGGAAACAGACCAAAAGCACAATTATTTCAAAAGGTATTTCAGCGCGATTCGGGCTAAATACGTATCGCGGACTTGTGAAGGTTTTGCCTCAAGCCGAAAACTCTCGCAATTACACGCAATGCGATTCTCTTTTGATGGGAGACCGTTCAATCGCTAATACATTCCCGACTTTGAATGTGGAAAACTCGACTTCACAAACGGAACACGAGGCTACGACTTCTAAAATAGACGAAGATCAACTTTTTTATTGCCGCCAACGGGGACTTTCGACAGATGACGCGGTGTCTTTGATTGTTCACGGATTTTGCAAAGAGGTTTTTAAAAATTTGCCGATGGAATTTGCCGTTGAGGCGGGAAGACTTTTAGGAGTAACGCTAGAGGGCAGCGTTGGTTAAAAAATATAAAGTAAATGTATTTATAAATAAAAAATTCGTTCGTAGTTATCAAACCTCGGTCGATTTTCAGACTGCATTGTTTGCCAGCTGCTCCCGAATTTTTTATTCTTGCAAAAGTCAATAAGTTGTAGATATAGAAATAAACGAAAGGATTTTTAAATGTTAGAAATAAAAGATTTGCATGTGAGCATAGAGGATAAAAAAATCTTAAAAGGAGTAAATCTTTCTGTCGGATGCGGCGAGGTTCACGCGATTATGGGACCAAACGGCTCGGGAAAGTCGACGCTAGCACGCGTTTTGGCGGGACATCCATCATACGTTGTAACCCAAGGAATAGTAATGTATGAGGGAAAAAATCTTATGGATTTATCCATCGAAGCCCGCGCACGCGCTGGAATTTTTTTAGCATTTCAGTATCCGATAGACATACCGGGAGTGAATAACGCGTATTTTTTAAAAGCCGCGGTCAACGCTAAAAGAAAATCTCTTGGCGAGGAAGAATTGGACGCGATGGATTTTTTAGCATTTATTAAAGAGAAAATGAAATTTGTCGAGATGGAAGAGAGTTTTTTGCAGCGTCCGGTAAACGAAGGTTTTTCAGGCGGAGAGAAAAAACGAAACGAAATTTTGCAGCTGGCGGCGCTTAGCCCAAAACTTGCCTTGCTGGACGAGACGGATTCAGGGCTTGATATTGATGCGCTTAGAATTGTCTGTGAAGGAGTAAATAGATTGCGGGATAAATACCGCTCCTTTGTTTTGGTAACACATTATCAACGAATGCTTAATTATATTCAGCCCGATTTTGTCCATGTTCTTATGGATGGGGAAATTGTGTTGTCGGGCGACAAAGACTTGGCGTTTAAATTGGAAGAAAAAGGATATGATTGGATAAAAGAAGGAAAATAAACTCGAATGACTTTTATTGAAACCTATAGAAAAAAATTTGAAAATGTGAACAAACGGCGAGAGGGAGAACCTTCCGAGATTGTTAAAATCAAAGAAGACGCGTTTCGCGTTTTTGAGGAGATGGGATTCCCCGCAGCCAAAGACGCGCTGTGGCGTTGGACGGATATATCAAAGCTAAAACAAGATTGGAAAGAGTCATCCGCTTTGCCGCGAACCCTAAGCGTAGAAGAACGGGAAAAAATAGAGCAAATTCCTGAATCTTACCGTGCCGTTTTTGTTGACGGCATTTTTTTACAAGAGGAGTCGGCGCTTCCCCCAGAGATTCAAGTTTATACTTTTGAAGAGGCGTTTAAAAAAATAGGCGATGAAATTAAAGAACTTCTTGAGCCGGTTAATATCGGATTGGATGCGTTTGACGCGCTCAATGAGGCATTTTTCAAAAACGGTTTTGTAGTAAACATTTTGCCCAATACTATTGTCTCTAAGCCTGTTGCTTTTGTATTTCTTTCTACGAAAAACTCGAGTGATAACGCGACTAGGCTCCGGAACTTTATTTTTCTAGGAGAAAACAGCTTGGCAGAAGTCGCGGAATATTATTTTTCAAGCGCTGAGGCCAACTCATGGACGCACAATGTAACGAAAATTTTGCTGAAGCGTAAAGCAGCGTTGAAACATTGGAAGCTTGTCGATGAATCTAGCCGGACAATTCATTTTTCCAAAACCCTGTTAAAACAAAACACCGAAAGTTTTTATCAATCTTTTACTCTGTTACTCGGCGGAGAACTTTCTCGTTGCGCCGTGATCGCAGAGGAATGCGCTGGCGCAAGATGTGAAATAAACGGTTTGTGTCTTAGCAATGGCTCTCAACAACATGATTTTATTACTGTGGTTGATCACCAGGAAACGGGCGGGGAAAGTCACCAGCTTTTCAAAGGAATTTTTGCGGATGCTTCGCGAGGTTTTTTTCACGGGCGCGTGTTTGTCAGGCGAGACGCGCAAAATGTGGAGGCGAACCAAACGAATAAAAACTTGCTTTTATCAAACGCTGCAAAGGTAACAAGTGAGCCGCAGCTTGAGATTTTGGCGGACAATGTTAAGTGTTCTCACGGTTCGGCGATAGGTCAAGTTGACGAAGCGTCTGTTTTTTATCTTAGGTCGCGAGGGATTGGGGAATTTGAGGCTAAAAAAATTCTCGTGCAAGGCTTTGCTCGCGAAGTTATGGATGGCATTGACCGTTTGCCCGTGAGAGAGTTTGTGCTTAAATGTATAGATGAAAAATTGTCTGAAACGTTTAAAGAAGGAAAATGAAAATGGAGAAGAATAAGATTTTTGATGTTGGAAAAATTCGAGAAGATTTTCCGATACTCAAAGAGCTGGTTTATGGAAAACCGCTAGTTTATCTGGATAACGCGGCGACTACTCAAAAACCAATGTGCGTAATTGAAACCATATCGGACTATTACAAAAAAGAAAACGCGAACATTCATCGCGGTATTTTTTGTTTGAGCGAGCAGGCAACCAAAAGATTTAAAACCGCGCGCCACAAGGTCCAACATTTTTTAAACGCTTCATCTGATAAAGAAATTATTTTTGTTCGCGGAGCGACAGAGGGCTTGAATCTCATAGCGAATAGCTTTTCCCGCTCGTTCTTGAAATCCGGCGATTCGGTTTTAATTACGCATATGGAGCATCATTCTAATATTGTCCCTTGGCAGATTCTCGAGGCGGAGCGGGGAATCAAACTTAAAGTTGCTCCGATAAATGATCATGGCGAACTTATTTTAGAAGAGTTTAAGAAACTTCTCACGCCAGAGGTTAAATTGGTTTCGATGGTTCATATATCGAACGCGCTTGGAACAATAAATCCTGTTAGTGAAATTATTCGTCTTGCGCACGAAAAAAATATTCCCGTTATAGTTGACGGCGCGCAAGCGGTGGCTCATACAAAAGTTGATGTTCAAGCGCTTGATTGTGATTTTTATGTTTTCTCGGGGCATAAACTTTTAGGTCCGACAGGAATCGGCGTTGTTTATGGAAAAAAAGAATGGCTCGAAAAATTGCCTCCATATCAGGGCGGCGGGGATATGATTCGGTCAGTAAGTTTTGAAAAAACAACTTACGCGGAATTGCCTCACAAATTTGAAGCGGGAACGCCGCATATCGCGGGGGTGATTGGGCTAGGCGTGGCGATTGATTATTTAACGGAAATCGGGTTGGATAAAATTGAGGCGTATGAACAGGAACTTTTGAGTTACGGGACAAAGAAATTGCTGGAAATTCCATCAGTGAAATTGTTAGGAACGGCAAAGGCAAAATCCGCTATTTTGTCGTTCGTGTTGGGAGAAGCTCACGCTCACGATATTGGAACAATTTTAGACAGACAGGGAATCGCGATTCGCGCCGGGCATCATTGCGCGATGCCGGTTATGCAGCGGTTTGGCGTTGCCGCGACAACCCGCGCTTCGCTTGCTTTTTACAATACGAAAGAGGAAATTGATATGTTGGCAGATGCCGTTCGCGAAGTAACGGAAGTTTTTAAATGAGCGGCGATTTAAAAGAACTCTATCAACAAATGATTATGGACCATAATCGAAATCCGAGGAATTTTCACTCCATGCCCGCTCCCGCAAAAGAAGTGGAAGGGTACAATCCGCTTTGCGGCGACCATTATAAAATTTATGTGAAGCTAGCTGGTAACAAAATTGAAGACATAAGCTTTGAAGGGCAAGGGTGCGCGATTTCTAAATCTTCAGCATCAATGATGACCACGGCCATAAAAGGCAAAACTGTTGAAGAGGCGAAGCTTCTTTTTTCAGAAGTAATAAAAATGCTTTCCCGACAATTGGGAGACAAATTTGACGAAGAAAAAGTTGGTAAACTTGCTACGCTTGCCGGCGTATGCGAATTTCCTTCCAGAGTAAAATGCGCCTCTCTTCCTTGGCATACAATGATAGAAGCCCTCAACCCCACAGGAAAACAAATTACTACAGAATGACAAGCCGACCGTGAGGTCGCTAGACATTCAGTCATCGTGTATTGAACGCTGATGCGTAGTTTTGCGTTTGTCTTACAAGCATACGATGTTAGCCCTCGGAAGCAATTTCGGGGGCTTTTTTATTGATGAAAATTATTATTGTGAATGGGGATTGGAAAAAATAACAATGTGCTACATTTGTATTTACAAAGTAATGCAAATGCGAAGGTGGAGAAAAGTGATATCTTTTAAATTGGCGGCAATTAGCAGCGAAGATTATTTTGACACAGTTTTGAAAAAAGTTCCTAAATACAGACTCGAAACAGATTCTAAAAATAGAAAAAAGAATTATTTATTTTTCAAAATATAATTTTTGACATAGTCGAGAATGCCTTCGCGGGTTGAATATCGGCATTTAAAACCAGTCATGGCTGTGTGGTGAGTCATGTCTGCTTGAGTGAAGTTTTGGTAAAAACTGTATGGGTTGTCGAAATATTCCGCTTTGAGAGCTGTCCCCAAAGCCTCGTTCAACGCGTCTACTATTTCATTAAAAGAAGTTGCTTGTCCCGTTCCCAAATTCATTACAGTCGACTTTTTCGCGGTATGTGCGAGAAGACAGGCTTCGACAACATCTTTTACGTAAATGTGGTCGCGTTTTTGCTCACCATTCTTAAAAATTCGAGGACGTTTTCCCTCAATCATCTTGAGCGCAAGTTGATAAATCATACTTGAGGCATGTTTTTTGTAGTATTCGCGGGGACCAAAAACGTTGAAGAAACGAAGCCCCACTAATTTAATGCGATTGTAGTAAGACGGCGCGAGTTGGTCCATAATCCATTTGGAATAGCCATAAATATTGTTGGGATTTCCCGCATCGGATTCTTTGATTGGACGGTCAATTGAACCGTATGTAGCGGCAGATGAAGCGTAAACAACAGCGGCTTTTTTTTCGACCGCTAAATCCAAAATATTGCGAAAACCTTCAATGTTGTCGAACATCATTTTCTTTTCATCAAGAATAGTTGTATCGGTAATAGCGGCCATATGATAAATGATGTCGATGTTTTTGCCCTTTGCCCAAGCAAGCCAAGATTTGTCCGAGCAATCGTAGGCAAGAACATCGCCTTTAAAGCCAAGAATGTTTTTAAAACTTGAGCTGCGGAAGTCTTCGAGAATTGTGATTTGAGCGTCAGGATGACGCGATTGAAGTTCCATGGCGATATTGGAACCAATAAAACCGGAGCCGCCTGTTACGAGAAAATTTTTCATAGCGCACTATTATGAGTAAATTTGATAAAAGTTCAAACTAAAAATGCCGTAAATGCGTATATGAAGAATAGAAAAGCAATTGTACGGACAATTTTTATTGTAGTCGTTTTGTCTCTCTCGACAATTTGGGAGGCAAACGCCGGGACCGGCGATGATGTTGCCTATGCCTCTCGCGGCGCCGGGAAAATGATAAGCGGTGTTTTTGCCGTTCCGCAGTGCATGCTTCAGGATTCTACTCGTGTGATGTTTCCATTTGGACTAGTAACGGGCGCGATTCGAGGTGTTGCAAAAACTGTTGGCAATGTTGTCAGCGGCGCTGTTGATATGGCGCGAGGCGCCTCTCCGTATGCGAAGTATGCCGTTCTTGCCGCGTAAAGCCACAAGCGTTTTAATTTTTTTCTCCTTTTTAATTCTGTCAGGCTGTCTAAGTGTTCCTTCAGCATCTCAAAGACTTGCGACAGCTGACTCTCTTGCCAAACCGATGGGTTTTATCCGCGCGCGGATTTTTTCCAACGGTTTTCAAATGACTATATTTTACAAAATTACTTCGGCGGAGCTGCCGCTTAGAGTTTATATTGAAGGGGATGGTTATGCGTGGATTACCCGTTACCGAGTGTCCGGAGACCCAACGCCTAAATTCCCGACCGCGTTAAGTCTCGCGGTTTTGGATGCTTCGTCTAATGTCGCTTATATTGCCAGACCTTGCCAATATAAAGAAAAAGATGTTAAAGATGCTTGCCGTGATGACTATTGGACGGGCAGCCGTTTTGCCGAGGAAGTAATAGTTGCGGTGGATGAAATTGTTTCGCGAATGAAAGAAAAGGCGAGCGCGAAAGAAATAGAGATGGTCGGATATTCTGGCGGAGGAGCGGTCGCGGCGCTTATAGCGGCGCGTAGAAGTGATGTCGTTCGCTTAATAACTGTGGCGGGGAACCTTGACCCGAATGGGCTTTGCGAATATCACGGAGTGAGTATGCCCGATTTTGGAGCGCTTGATCCAATGGATGTTGCGGTTAAACTTGGCGATGTGCCGCAAACGCACTTTGTTGGCGGAAAAGATAAAGTTGTTCCGAAAATTATAGCGGATAATTTTGTATCGGCATTACCTCGAGGAACAGATGTAAAAATAAAAGTTGCGCAAAACGCGACTCATTCTGAAGGTTGGGATAAAGTTTGGCGCGAATTGCTAGAAGAATATTAACTCGCTTGAAATGAAGCCCTCAATTGCATAAACTTGTGCGCTATGACAGACGAAATCACAATCGAAGGACTAAAAACAAATTGCGTTATCGGGACTCTTCCACGCGAGCGAAATAAAAAACAAACGCTTTTGATAGATATTTCTTTTTCTGTTTCTATCAAAAAAGCCGTTCAAAACGATGACCTGAGTTATGCCGTTGACTACAAGTCGCTAGCGGCTGCCGCCGCTAAATTTGTTTCTAAAAGTCGTTTTTATCTAATAGAGACATTGGCGGAGCGGCTTAGCGAGATGCTGCTCGCAAAGTTTTTTCTCAAAAAAATAACACTAAGGATTTCAAAACCTCAAGCGATACGGCGCGCGCGAAGCGTGAGCGTAAAAATTACGCGCGCGGCAAAATGAAAATTTGCCCTTTGTTTGGCCGTTGCGGCGGCTGCCAATATCAAAATGTCTCATACGAAGAAGAACTCAGATTAAAGGATAAACTTTTAAGAGAAACGCTTTCAAAAGAAATTGATATTGAAAACACGGAATTTGACGCGGTTGCAGAATCTCCTGAAATTTTTCAGTATCGGAACCGCCTTGATTTGACTTTACGCAAACGCAACAATGGCGAAAGACAAATGGGTTTTATGATTCCGTCTTCTCAAAGACTTTTGGAAGTCGAGGAATGCCTTATCGCGAGGGAAGAAATAAATAAATTTTTGCCTCAACTTAGGAAAGAAGCGAACGCGCGGCTTCCTGAAAATTACAAAGTCGCGAACCTTGTTGTCCGCGTAGGCGATGGGGGAAGGGTCGCGTGGGGAGGCATTGGCAGACATTCGCTTCGAATGAAAGAAGAAGATTATTTTTGGACGATCGTGAACGGCAAAAAAATTTTCTACGCACTGAATACCTTTTTTCAAGCGAATCTTTTTATTTTGAACAAAATTGTCGCGCGGCTTGACTCACTTGTCGAATGGAAAAAGGACACGATTTTTTTTGATCTTTATTCCGGAGTTGGACTTTTTGGGATGGCTCTTTCCGACAAAGCGCGGGAAATTGTAATGATAGAAGAAGGTGGCGATTCTGTTGAGTTGGCAAGATATAACATTGCGTATCATAAATTGGAAGAACGGATAACGGCGCTTGTCGGAAAAGTTGAAATTCATTTGCCGCAAGTGTTGGAAAATAAAAAAGGAAAACCATGCGTCGCGCTTATTGATCCGCCTCGCGGAGGGCTTGCTGTATCCACAATAGAAACTTTGGGTGGCGCGGATGCTCTTGAGTCGCTATTTTATCTTTCTTGCTCGCCGGAATCGCTTGCGCGTGATATGAAACATTTGGAAAGAGTTGGCTGGAAGGCTAAAAAAATTATGCCATTCGATTTTTTTCCTAGGACAAGACATTTGGAGACTTTGGTATGGTTTGGCCGTTTGTAAATGAAAAATATGAAGCAGTAGATTTTGCTAAGGCATTTGAGAACATAAACCCCGTGGAACTCGAAATCGGCTGCGGCAGAGGAAAGTTTTTGGTAACGCGCGCTGAACATAATCCAAACATTAATTTTTTGGGCATTGATAGAATAAGTCACTTTATGAAAGTTGGGCAAAAGCGAGCGGAAAAGTTAGCGCTTAAAAATATTCGATTTTTACGCGCTGAAGCCAAATCGTTTTTGACAGACGCGATAGCGTCCAGCACAGTCAGCGTTTTTCATCTTTATTTTTCTGATCCTTGGCCGAAAAGACGTCATCAAACACGGAGGGTTTTTACTCCCGAACTTTTAAAACTTTTTTATGATAAGCTCACGGCAAACGGGCTTGTTGAAATTGCCACAGATGATGTTGAGTATTTTCAAACAATGAGAAAAGTAGTATCCCAAACAGCAGATCTTTGGGAGAGCGTTAAAGAAACTATAAATGAAAGAATCTTTGATTTTAAAAACAAAACAAGTTATGAAATAAAATGGGCGCAGGAGGGCAGAGCGCTTTTTTACATGGAGATGAAAAAAAAATGAGAATTGCGCGCGCTCTTGCAACGGCAGGACTTGGTTCGCGAAGAAAATGCGAAGAACTGGTTACCAACGGGGCTATTTCCGTAAATGGAGAAGTTGTTTATGACCTTGGACGGCAGGTGGATTTTGAACAAGACGCGATTGCTTATCGGAATAAGGTTTTGAGCCTCGCTCCGCGAATTTATTATTTGCTTAATAAGCCCGAGGGTTATGTGGTAACGGCGCAAGATGAACACGCTAAAAAAACCGTCTTTGACCTTTTGCCGCGCCAGCTTGTCGCGTCAACTCGCCAAGCCTCATCAAATCGTGTGCGCGTTTTTCCTGTCGGCAGACTTGATAAAGATTCTTCGGGCCTTCTTTTAATGACAAATGACGGCGAGCTTGCCAATCGTTTGATTCATCCGCGGTATCATGTGGAAAAGTGGTATCGAGTTAGACTTCACCGTGCGTGGCAGTCCCGCGACAGAGTGAAAGCTCTTGAGGGATTTCATTCTTATGATGGATTTTTACGACTTGAAGAAGTCCGCCCCATCTCTCCCAGAATGGTTTTAGTAGAGCTCAGAGAAGGAAAAAAACGTCAAATAAGACGTGTTTTTCAGAGACTAGAATACTCTGTTTTGCAGCTTCAAAGATTTTCGTTCGGACCGCTTAAGATCGGAACTCTTATGCCAGGTCAAGGAAGGTTTCTTACTTCGTATGAAGCAAGGCGCCTTCGCGAACTTGTCGGACTTTAGGCGACTAAAACTTCCTTGCGGAATACCTCAGCAGCGTTTGATATCCTCAAATCTTTTGGTTGATAAATAATTGGACGGGTGTCTTGGCTGGCGGTTTTGTCCATTATTACAACTAATTTATCATCAACGGAAAATGCTTGATGAAGATGTATGCTTTCCGCCTGAACGCCCTGCTGCTTGAGATAATCTAGCAAAAAATCTTGCTCAGGTTCTCGCATTGAACATTTGATATCGAGGAAGTCTTTTACCAAATACTCCCAATTTTGATTTGTATCATTTTGCATTTTTTCTCTCCTTTGTTAGATTGCCAAAAGCCTAACAAGCCGCATGATTTTTGTTAATAGCGGAAAAGAAGAAAAGTTTTTTTAATCTATTTTTGATAGACTTTTATCCGTTTTTAATAGACCCGCTTTGCGAGCGAATAATTATATAAAAGATTGCAACCCGCGGCTACGCGCGCAGGACGACTTCAGAACCAATTTTGTCCATGAATTGTCTGACATGCCACCTTCGCGAATGAGGAAATTAATACAGTAAAAGATGTTTTAATTTAACTCAGTCCGCATTAAAATGTCCGCCTTTACTAAATTAATCTTCAAAAAGGACTTCAAGATGTCTTCAGTTGGAATTGTTGAACTGCAATATTTTACCTTCGCGGAAAAAACGCCATTTGTTTTAGAGTCGGGCGAAACTCTTTCGCCTGTAACCCTCGCGTACGAAACTTACGGAAAATTAAATTCTGAAAAATCTAACGCGATACTTTTAATGCACGCGTTTTCCGGCAGCGCGCACGCGGCGGGAGTTCACAAAGGAGACGGCGATATAGGCTGGTGGGATTTTATGGTCGGACCGGGCAAGGCGTTTGATACAAATAAATATTTTGTCATTTGCACAAGCGTTATTAGCGGTTGCAAAGGTTCAACGGGACCGTCTTCCATAAATCCGCGAACAAAAAAACCTTACGGAGTAACTTTCCCCAAGGTAACAATCGGCGATATGACGCGGGCGCAAAAAACGCTTATTGACCATTTTGAAATAGAGCGTCTTTACGCAGTCGCGGGCGGGTCAATGGGAGGAATGCTTGCGCTGCAATGGATTTCTTTGTTCTCCAGAAGCGCCAAGCATGTGATTTTAATAGCCACAACGCTAAAACATTCAGCGCAGCAAATCGCGTTTAACGAGGTCGCCCGCCAAGCGATTATGGCAGATACGGATTGGGCGGGCGGAGATTACTATGACAAAACTTTTCCGGTTAAGGGCTTGTCCGTCGCGCGTATGCTTGGACATATTACTTTTATGAGTTACGACTCTATGGAAACAAAATTCGCGCGTAAATTAAAAGACGATAAAGAACCATTCAAGTTTTCAGCCAATTTTGAAGTCGAAGGCTACTTGCAATATCGCGGAATGAGTTTCACAAAACGCTTTGACGCGAACGCTTATTTGTATCTCACTAAAGCTATGGATTATTTTGATTTGTCGGCGGGGAAATGGATCCCGAAGACTGGATTTCCCGATACGAAGTTCCTTGTTTTGGCATTTGAGTCAGATTGGCTCTACCCGCCTGAGCAGTCGCAGGAGATTGTCAGACTTTTGCAAATAAACAATGTGCCGGCAACTTATTTTGAAAGTGATTCGACTTACGGCCATGATACGTTTTTGATTGAGAAAGAAGCCGGCAAACAATCGCATCTTATTTCACACTTTTTAGCGGAAAAAAAACAATCAGGACAAAGGACGCGTAACAATGACTAAACGATTGGATTATGAAGCGATCGCGGAGATGGTGGCCGGGAACGCGAAGGTCTTAGACCTTGGCTGCGGAAACGGCGATCTGATGCAAATGCTTGTCCAAAAAAGAAACGCCACTGTTCAAGGCATTGAGCTTGACGATGAATCCATACATGCCTGTGTAGAAAAAGGTTTAAGTGTTTTCCATAGCGATATCGATTCCGGACTCCCATATTACTCTGAACAATCGTTTGACTACGCTCTTTTGAATCAAAGCATTCAACAAGTAAAAAGTGTCGAGAATGTAATTAAAGAATCTCTTCGTGTTGCTAGTAAAGCGATTATTGGATTTCCCAATTTCGCGCATATTGAGCCGCGTTCCAGACTTTTCTTCGGAGGCAAGGCTCCAATCGCGGCATCTTTGCCATACGAATGGTTCAGCACGCCAAACTTGCGTTTTCTTTCCATCAAGGATTTCCGCAATTTTTGTGACGCAAAAAAATATCGCATTTTGTCCACGTATTTTTTTAGCGGTGAAAGAAAAGTGAGGTTTTTGCCAAATATTTTTGCGCAAAACGCAGTTTTTTTAATCGAAAAAATCAGCAACTAACTATAAAAGAATACGGTTATAAATTATGCCTACTAAGCCTTCAAAAAAACTTGATGTTTTTAAAAATCCCAATCCGGAGCGCGATTACGAAATTAAACTTGATTGTCCGGAGTTTACCTGTCTTTGTCCCAAAACCGGGCAGCCTGATTTCGCGGTTATTCAGATTTCTTATATTCCCGATGAGCTTTGCGTGGAACTAAAAAGTCTTAAACTTTATCTCTGGAGTTATAGAAACGAAGGCGCATTTCACGAAGCGGTAACCAACAAGATTTTGAATGATTTGATTAAGGCTATCAATCCTAGGCAAATGACAGTTGAGGCGGATTTTTATGTGCGAGGAGGAATCCGCACGGTGATAGTCGCGAAGCATACGAAGGCTAATTAATTTTAAAATAGGAGACTACAGTGATGACTATTGAACGCAAGAACGTGGTAACTTTTAAAGGCGGTCCGATAACTTTACTTGGCGCGGAAGTCAAGGCGGGTGATACAGCACCTGATTTTTGTATGGTTGATAAGAATCTCCAACCCGTAACGCTCGCGTCGACAAAAGGGAAAATTCGCCTTATTAGCGTAGTCCCGTCAATCGATACCCCTGTTTGTGAACTGCAAAGCAAGCGGTTTAACATGGAGGCGGCAAAACTTCCCGACAATGTTGCGGTTTTTACAGTGAGCGTTGACTTGCCGTTCGCGCAATCCCGCTGGTGCGCAAAAGAAGGAGCTGATAAGGTTCAGATGCTTTCGGATTATAAGGAACGTTCTTTTGGTGAGGCGTATGGAGTGTTGATTAAGGAATTAAAACTTTTGTCGCGAGCCATATTCGTCATTGATGAGAATGATAAGGTTGTCTATGTGGAATATGTGAAGGAAGTTTCTGAGCATCCCGATTATGCTAAAGCGCTAAAATCTCTTCCGATATAAAGAGCTGAGGTGAAAAAATACTTTTTTTCTCAAACGGCTGCGTTTCTTGTAGCCGTTTGTTTTTTTTCTGCTTTTACTTTTTCTATATCGGGATCAGCCGAAGATGACGACGCGATTTTTGATCCTATGGAGCACGAAGATCCAACTCGCGAGAATTTGTTTGAAAAAACAAACGCGGAACTTTTTGTCGCGGAAAGAGATTTACGCGCGCGGATTGCTAAAAATCCTAAAAACGCGGATTTGTATTACGAAATAGCGATGGTATGCGTAACGCTTTTTGATAGAACGCGGCTTAAAAAAGGCAGGCAGTCGCGTGAATGGCTTCTTAAGAGTAGGAACGCTCTAGAGAAAGTTTTGATGTTGCGACCAGATGATAAAGTAGCCCATTATAACCTTGGCATAGTTTATAAAAGATTGATCATGATGGAGCTATCGCGTGAAGAGTTCAGGAAGTCCGTCCGTCTGGCGGATGAGAAAAACGATGCGATGTTGCTTTACGCGTGCTGGTTTCAAATCGGTCTTGTATATGAGGAGCAAGGCTTTTGGTTTGACGCGCGGCAAGCGTTTCTGAAGGCTAAAGGATACGTGGGAAATAACGCGGATATTGAAGAAGCGGTAAAACGGGTTAGTGAAAAAAGTAAGATGTCTGAAAGCGAGTTTCAACCTTCAGCTTTGACTTCTCCGGGCGGCGACAAACGAACGGGCGCGAGATATACGGACCCGAAAATGGCGGCTGTAATGGGCGAAGATCCGACGCAAGTTGAGTCTACAAATATTAGCGAAGCGATACCCGTGTTGGGACAAATGCTAGCTAACGCGTTTGGAAAAGGTGACGACGAATGACGCGGGAAAGTAAACTTATTCCAAAGGGAGTAAAAGCAATCTTTTTTGACGCGGGAGGGACGCTTTTCCAAGCGTATCCGTCAGTTGCGTATCACTACGCATCTGTCGCAACAAAGCATGGTTTTGTAGTTACGGAAAACGAGATCGCGAATTCTTTTAAGGAAGTTTGGTCGAAGCATGACAGAGTAGGAAATTTAGGGACGGGGATTGACGACAAAAATGAAAGGGTTTTCTGGCGAAAGATAGTCGCCTCTGTTTTTGAACCGTTTGGCGATATAAAAGATTTTGATAAATTTTTTACGGAACTTCACGAACTATTCGGCAGGCCTGATATTTGGCGGCTTTTTCCTGACGCGCTGGAGACTCTTGAAAATTTGAAGAAAAAATACACCATTGGGCTTGTTTCTAATTGGGATAATCGGCTGCCGCAAATTTGTAAAAATCTGGGTCTCGATAATTTTTTTGATTTCAAAGTGATTTCTTCCGAGGTTGGATTTTCTAAACCGTCGGCAGAGATTTTTCATATAGCGCTCAAACAAGGCGGCGTTTTAGCGAGTGAGGCGCTTCATATTGGAGACAGTTTGGAAGATGATGTTAGAGGCGCGCATAACGTTGGAATCAAACCAATTTGGCTTGATAGAGCTAAACGTCATTCGGGACTTAGTGAAGAAGAGCAAACATTTGTTACTGTTATTGATAATCTTAAAGAATTAGAGGGTGAGCGGCTTGAAAAAGAATGAAAACGTTTTGGTTCTGGACGTTGAAACTCAAAAATCATTTAAAGAGGTTGGGAAATCTAAAATGGCAGGGCTTTCAAAACTGAAAGCGTCTGTCGTCTGCATTTATGATTATCAGAGCGGTGAGTATTCATCTTACGAAGAAAAGGATATGCTGGCGCTTGATAAACGAATTCAAACGGTCGGGCTTTTGGTCGGATTTAATATCAAAAAGTTTGATATGGAAGTTTTAAGGCCTTATCTTTTTACGCCGGTTGAGAAATTACCCGTTTTAGATTTGCTTGACGCGATTGAACGGGCTCGGGGACATAGAGCGAGTCTAGACAGCGTTTCGCGTGCGACAATAAATGAAGGAAAATCTGGAGACGGTGCGGAAGCGATTACACTTTTTCGCGAGGGAAGAATGGAAGAGCTCACTAAATATTGCTTGGACGATGTCCGTTTGACGAAGACTGTTTATGAGTTTGGCCGCCGCGAAGGCAAAATATTTTTTACTTCTTCATGGGATTTCAAAAAATACGAAATACCTGTCGATTGGGAAAAAGAAACGGAAATATATTTATCCGCGAAGGCGCGGTCGCAAAACGATTTCCCTAACAGCTTGTTTTGAAAAAAAGGTGTTTTCAGGAGACGAAACTCGACATTAATTCCAAACTTCCGCAAGCGGCGTTATTTGTAATTAAGATGATTTTTGCATTTTTTGTCCTATCGGCCAATAATTTTGATTTAAAACATAAACATTAAAGAGACTAAACTTGATTGATTCTAACAACGTTTTTTCGCCATTAGTATTTGTAGGGGTTTATTTTTTGGGACTGGGGCTTAATTTTACTCCGTGTGTTTACCCGATGCTTTCAATTACGGTTTCGCTTTTTCGCAAGTCAGACGGGCATACTGCGGCGCATAGTTTTTTGCGAGCGTTTTTTTACGTTTTGGGAATGGCCGCGATGTATAGCGCACTTGGTTTCGCGGCGGCTTTTTCGGGGAATATTTTGGGATCATGCCTCAGGAACTTTTGGCTTCAACTTTTTTACGGTGTTTTGATAGTGGCGATGGCGGCAAGTCTTTTGGGATTTTATACATTCCGATTACCGTCTTGGTTTTTGCCTCAATCAATCGTTAATTCTAAAAAAACTTCTTACGCGATGTTTTTTTTGTCGGGACTTTTTGTCGGAGTAATTGCGGCACCCTGCATTGGTCCAGCTGTGGTTTCGCTTTTAGGAATGGCGGGTTCTTTGAAAAATCCCGTGCTTGGATTCGCTATGTTTTTTACGCTAGCGTTAGGACTGGGGACACCTTATCTTTTACTCGGAGCGTTCTCGCAGCTCCTAGTCAAACTGCCCAAATCCGGTTCTTGGCTGGTTTGGTTCGAGCGTTTGATGGGCGTTATCCTATTAGGATTTGGACTTTTCTATATCGCGTTAGCATTTCAAATTCCATTTTTGCATAAAGTTTTTCCAGTAGGACTTGTCGCCAGCGGAATTTATTTGGGCTGGATTGTTAGTGACGGAAAAAAAGACACGGTGAGAAAAATATTTGGAACAAGCGTTGCCTTAATAGGTTTTGTGCTGTTTTTTGAGACGCAAAGTGACGTTGATACGTGGAAGAAATACAATGCCGGAGTTTTGGAAAAGGCGATAGCGGCAGAAAAGTTTGCCGTGTTGGATTTTTACGCGGACTGGTGCGTCGAGTGCCGTATTCTTGAAAAAGAAGTATTGGCGTCCGCGAGAGTTCAAAACGCGCTTAAATGTTTTGAGAAAATTCGCGTTGATGCGACAGGTGTTGAAAATTCTGAAATTGATAACCTTCTTAAAAGGTTTAATATCCGCGGGCTTCCTACGGTGGTTTTTTTATCTTCAAACGGAAGTGAAATTAAAGACGCAAGAATTGTCGGCGGCGTTTCCGAAGAAGAGATGCTTAAGCGACTAGAAAACAAGCATTTTCCAGTTTGTCTGAACGAGGGGAACGATAATTGATAAGATTTATTCTTTACAAAGTTGATGACGGCTTCTATTCTTTTGACAGCAAAATCAAAACGTCTCGCTAAAAGGATTTATGAAAATTATTCAACGGTATGTTTTAAAAGAACTCATTATGCCGTGCTTGCTTTGCTTCGCGGTGTTATGTTTTATTTTCATGGCGGGATATTTGGTGAAAGCCGCTGACATGATTATCGGACGCGGTATTCCGTTTAGTCAGACTTTTTACATTTTACTTCTCGTCATTCCTTCTGTCGTTAGCTATACCGCTCCGATGAGTTTGCTCACCGGCGTTTTAATTGTTTTCGGAACGCTTACTCAACATAATGAATTTCGCGCGATGAAGGCGTCGGGAGTTCATCCGCTTCGTTTTATGATGCCGCCGCTTCTGCTTGGTTTCGCGCTCAGCGTTCTTATGTTTATTTTTAATGATCAGATTGCGCCGCCGGCAAGATTTGAGCTTCGCCAAGCAACGAAAAAGCTGATTATGCAGCATCCAATGGCCCTTATTGAACCGGGCAGATTCGTCAAAATTAGTTCTAATATTTTATTTCTTGCCAAGAAAATCGAAGGCGATGAGATGAAAGATATTGTCGCGCATGAAGGCGTGAACTCTGAAAATCCTGTTCGGACAATAGTCGCGGAGAGTGGGAAAATCGTAACGGACCCTGATTCTGGGAAACTAGAAGTTCAGCTTCATAACGGCAGTGTATCCGAGTCTAAAGAAGGAGAAATTCAATCCGTTCAATTTAAGACTTATAGGTTTCCGACTATGGACGAGAACGATGTCAGAAAAATGAATAAAAAGAAAAAAGACATGACGCTTGCTGAAATTATAGTTGATATCACCGAACAACAAGAAGTAAAAGAGCGACGGGAACTTTGGGCTGTATTTCATCAGCGCATCGCGTTCGCGTTTGGGGCGCTTGTGTTTGTATTTGTGGGAATTCCTATCGCCACGATTGTAAAGCGCGGTGAAGTTGTGATCAGTTTTGGAATATCAATGGCAGCTACAAGTCTTTACTATGTTTTATTCGCGTTGGCGCAGACTTTGGCGATACGAGGTGTTTTGCCTTCGCTTGTTTGTCTTTGGCTTCCTAACATTATTCTTGTTTCAATAGGTGCTGTTTTTCTCCGCAAGGCAATACTTTCTTGACACTAAATTAGGGGTGTTTTTGTTTGTGTTTTCGTCTGTGATTGTTATAATGCGCAAAATTTATTTTTCTAACCTGGGAACCTTAAAACGCCTATGAAATCCTCAAAAATTTTCTTTCTTATCGCTTTTTTTCTTACCTCTCAGACGTCGGTTTTTGCCGAATGGATTTGGTCGCCGGAACAAGGTAAGTTTATAAACGCTTCTCAAGATCTCAAAGGCGACGCGGATGAATTATTCGATAAAGCGCTTGAGCTTTATACGCAAAAAGATATTAAGAAGTCGACAGAAATGTTTGAGTTTATTCTTAAAAAGTTTCCCAAATCCAACGTCGCTCCCGAAAGTCAGTATAGAGTTGGAACTTTGTCTGAAGAAGCGGGGGATTTTCTAAAGGCGCACAAATCATATCAATCGCTTATCAAAAACTACCCGCAAAGCAACCGTTTTGAGGAAGTCGTGGAACGGGAATATAAAATTGGATTAATGTTCTTGTCGGGAACAAAAGGGAAACTTTTAGGGTTCAATATAAGACCTTCTTTTCCTCTAGCGGTAGAAGTTTTCCAAAAAATAGTTGAAATGGCGCCATATAGCGAATTCGGCGACAAAGCGCAGTTTCAGCTTGGACTTGCTTATCAAAACGCCGGTCAATTTGATCAGGCCATAGACGCCTACCAAACTCTTATTGAGAGGTATCCGCAGAGCACACTTCTGAAACAAACAAGGCTACAGATTGCCGAAACAGCTTACTCAAAAACCTCTGTTCAAGGCCGCGATCAAAGCGCTTTGGAAGAGGCATATCTTGAAGCGGAAAATTATCTAAAAAAATATCCCGACAGCGAAGAAGCCGCGAAAGCGAAAAAAATAAGCGAAGCGGTTGATGAACTTAACGCGGAAAAGACTTATCGTGTCGGACTTTATTATGAAAAAGAAAATTATCTTGAGAGCGCGCTTATTTATTATCGAGATGTCGCCAAAAGTTATCCCAACACGACTTGGGCTGCAAAGGCTTCGGAGAGAACGCGGACGTTTCAGGATCCTGTCGGATTTCAATCTGAACAAAACGCCGCTCTTCAGCAAAAACTGAGCGAATTAAAATCGAAATTGGCGGCGCTTAATCCAGAACAAAAAAACGAACGCGAGATTTTGCAATCACAAATTAATCAAACCACAAAAAAAATCAAGTCTTTAGGTAAAGAAAAAAACGAAAGTTTAAAACGCCGTAAAGCCGATTTGTCGAGAAGAGAAAAAGAATTGAAAGCGAAATTTTTGGAGCTTGATAAAAGGAAAGAACGTTTTAAGGATAATCAGTCAGCAGATTTTTTGAAAGCGATAGATAGATGGCAGGCGTCTCTTGAAGCTGAGCGTGATGAGTTGGCTAAAGAGAGAGAGCTGCTAGAAAAGGGCGATGATGTTTCAACCGCAGAAAAACAAGAGCCAAAATTTTATGAAAAGCTATTTAGTTTCGGCGGCGATGACGCCGTAACGGCGGACTCAATTAACCGTATTGATGAGAAAGAACTTTACAAAATTTCTAAGAAAAAGAAAGAATTGCTTGAGAGAAAGGAACAGGAGTATAAACACTACAGCGATTTACAAACATCGCTTGTTCCCGAACATTCTAAAAGCGGATTGCAGCGCAAGTATTTAAGAGAAGAAACTAAGAAAACAGCGGAAGAAACAAAAAACCCTAAGCTCTTAGCTCGCGCAAAAGAAATAGAAAGTTTAGATACTAAATATAACGAAAAATTAGCGCTTTACGAAAAAAACTATGGAACTTTGGCGAAGCAAGAACTTATAGCGTTTGTGGAATCTAAGTCTTCAGCCGGCGGCAGTTTTGCGTCATCTTTTGCTTCGGGAGAAGAAGCCCTTCAAGGAAAAACTCTTCAGGAACTACTGGAGCTTAAAATGCATTTGAAGGAGCAAATTAAATCCGGGGAAGAAGTCATTACGACGCTTTCCACGTCTTTCGATAAAGAGCTGAACCGCAAGGAGCAAAAGGAATTTCAAAAACAACTCAATGACCAAAAGTTGGGCGATTTGAAAACACTTCGCAAACAAACAAAAGCGATAGAAAAAGACTTGCGTAAACGCTATGAAGATATTCAGGATAGAAACGATCATAAACAAGAACTTTTGAAACAGTTGAAGGAAGCCTTGAATCCGTCAGAGGAAAAAACATTTTTATCAAAAGTGGCAAAACCTTTCAAAGGAGCGGCGTTTCTTGCGAAATCTTTTGTTGTGGGGTTGCCTTACGAAGACGAAACTTTGATTCGGGATGCTGCCAACAGAACTCCTGATCAAGTATTGATTAGTAAATATCAAGAGGAAATAGAAGCGGAGAGTTTGATTATACAGGCGCAAGCGCAAGAGATACAAAAACTTGAAAAAGAGCTTGAAATATTGAACGCCAAATCGTCTCTTAGCGAAGGCGTGAAATTTAGAAGTTCATTTGTTAAAGTCCCATACGATTTTATTGAAGAAGCCGTTGATGATGCCAAAAGAATTATTCCGGGCAAAAAGCGTCAAGATATATTGCTTAGTCAATTGGATAAACAGACTAACAATGTTGCGGGGCTAAAAGCGAAATTAAACGCGACCGAAGCTGTGATTTTGGAAAAAACGCCTAAAAAGCAAGTAGACGAAAGCACTGTAGAGTCTTCCGGACAAATCGTATCGGAAGATGCTAAGGAACAAGAAAAACGTCTGCGAGACGAAATTGTGACCTTGGGCGAGCAACTGGAAGTTTCGTATAGTTTGTGGACCCAGGAAAGACTTTTAGAATTAGGTGATAACGCGGAAGAAGATTTGTCTGTCGCGCGACAAAAATCTAAAGAATACAGAGCATTGAAAAAAGCAGGGAAGCGTTTGGCGGAATTAATTGATGACGAATTAGACCTTGATGATGAGGAAATAAAAATTTTTGAAAAAAGGAATAATGAAGCAAATTCTCTTTTAAAAAAAACGGCGTCAAAAGCGACAGAGCAAGATATCCGCGACGCGCAATCGCGCATTCAAAATAGACTTTCTGAATTGCGAGCTCGCAAAAACTTTTTGTTGAACGAAAAAGAACGCTTTAAATAAAGAACAAGGAATATTATGACTAAACTTTCTAAGATGAGTCTGGTGATGGGGCTTTCCGCTATGTTTCTAGTATCAGGCTGCGGTTATACAACGCAAACTGTATTGCCTAGAAATATCAAAAAAATCTATGTTGAAACTGTGAAAAACAAACTCAATATTGAAGATGTTTACGCCTATCAGCCTGGCCTTGAAATGGATATTACTAACGCCGTTATCCGCAGATTTCACCAAGATGGGACTTTGCGCGTAACGGAACAATCAGAAGCTGACGCTATTTTGAAAACAGACCTTTTGCGTTATGAACAAGAGGGTTTGCGGTTTACGAATTTGGAAAATGTTAAAGAATACCGCTTGTTTGTCGAGGTTTCGCTTAAACTCGTTGACGCGAAAACAGGGGATGTCCTGTGGCAGGAGTCTAATTTTACTGGTGATAACGATTACTACGTAACGAATGTTTTATCACTTGGCGAACAAAAGGCTTCGGAAGACGTGGTGGAACGATTAGCGGTTAATATTGTCGACCGCGTTGTCGAAGATTGGTAATTACGCTTGGCTAATGTTCGAGACTCGCAGATTTTTTTGTTAATAGGCGATGAGTTTCTTTGCTCGCAAAAAATAGAAGAAATTGTCGCGGATTTTCAAAAGAAACTATCCTCTGAAGTTTTTCCTCAAAGTTTTGATTTGTCAGAAACCGCATTAGAAGACGTTCTCGTTTTAGCGAGAACCGCCACTTTCCTGTCGAACGGGCAAATTTTTTTACTTAAAAATTCTTCAAATTTAAAATCGCAAAACTTAGAGCTCCTTGAAAACTATTTGAAATCGCCTAGCGATAAAACGCTTTTGATTTTCGAGGCTGATTCCGTGGAAGCTGTTAAAAGCCTTGAAAAACTTGTTAAGTCGGCAGGTGAAGTAATTACTTTTGATAAAAAAGATGTCCAATCTATAGCCAGTGCTTTTATTCAACGAAAACTGAAAAAAATTGGGAAAACGATGTCTCCCAATGCTAGAGGAAAGATCATTGCAATGTGCGGTGAAGCAGTGTCCTTTCTTGATAGTATGCTGGAACGCTTGATTAGATTTTCTGGTGATTTCACGCAAATTGATGAGGAAATGGTTGCTAAGTTTGAAGAGGATTGGGCGGAGATTGATGTTTTTAAATTAGGGAATGCTATTATTGCCCGCGATTCTAATTTGGCGGTTAAATGTTTTAATATTTTATCGAACGCGGGAGAAGCTGAGCCTCTCGCGGTTATTCCAAGACTCCATTGGCAAATTAGACAGCTTTGGCAAGTTGCGATACTTTCAAATAAAGGAGTTTCAGATAAAGAGATTTGTTCTAAACTAAGAATTCCGCCTTTTCGGCTTGCTCAAATGAAAAAAATTTCGCTGAAACGCGCTGAAGCGATGTTGGAAGATTTGTATCAATTAGATATTAAATTGAAAACAGGTCGCGCTGGCGAGAATAAGGAAGCAGCACTTGAAAAATGGATTTTGGAATATTCAAAATAAAAAAAGCAGACAACCACGGATGATTGCCTGCTTTTTGATTTGAAAATTAGATTTATTATTTTTTCTTGATTTTAGAAAGGAAGGAAGCGATGCGCGCTTTGCGACGGTTGGCTCGTCCTTTTGGAATAATTCCTTTAAAAGCAGCGCGGTCGTAACGCGAAACAAGTGTTGCTGCGACTTCTTGTGCTTTTACAGAATCAAGCGCGAGTTGAGCTAGCTTTTTGCTTAGGGTTCTAAGTTCAGAGATAACGGCTAAATTTCTTTCTCTTTTTTTCGCGTCACTTCTAATACGCTTTGCGGCAGAACGAATATTGGGCATTTGAAAAAACTCCTATAGGTGAAAAATTTTTGTGAATTTATCACGCGATAATAAATCTGTCAACGAACAATCGGTAAATGAAACTCATAACGCGGGGACGCGCCACCTTGTTCGCGCTACCGCTCTTATTGCGGCGCTTACTTTGATAGGACGGATACTTGGGCTCATTCGTGATATTGTTAGCGCTAAAACTTTTGGAACAAACTGGCATTATGACGCGTTTCTTTACGCGTTTATGCTGCCCAATCTTTTTAGGCGCATTGTGGGAGAGGGCGGACTGACTAGCGCGTTTATCCCGATCTATAACTCAATTCATGAAAAACAGGGCGAAAAAGAGGCGTTTCGCTTCGCCAATGTTACGATTAGTGTTTTAGGCGTTGCGTTGCTTGTTTTTATTTTATGCGTGGAAGGCGTTTTGAGTATTCTCGTAGCCTGCGAGTTTAAATCACAAATTCTCAATCTCACTCTGCAGCTTTCTCGTATTCTTTTCCCATACCTTTGGTTTCTTTCACTATACGCGCTAGGTATGGGAATTTTAAATAGCCATAAACATTTTTTCGCGCCTTCACTTGGTCCGGCGATTTTAGATTTGACATGGATTCTTGCCGTCATATTTATTCCGCCGAAATTCTCAGGCGATTCTCTTCACGAAGTTACTTGGCTTTCTTACGCGGTTTTACTGGGAGGGTTGCTTCATGTGATAGTGGAGTTGCCACCGTTGTATGCCATTGGATTTAGGCTTCGCTGGATTTGGGACACGGCTTATGACGGACTAAAAAAAGCTTGGAAACTTTTATTGCCAGTAATTTTGGGATTTGCTGTAGTTCAAATAAACATTACAGTCGATATGACGCTTGGCATGGTTATTGGTTCTGGAGCAAACTCAAGTCTTTGGTACGGAAACAGACTTATGCAGTTTCCGCTTGGGATTTTCGCGCTTGCCATGGGAACGGCGCTTTTACCTCTTATGGCTCGGCAAATCGCGCGCGGCGAAAAAGAACTTTCAAAAAAAACATTATCGTTCGCGCTTCGTAATGTGTTCTTTATTATTTTACCGTCATCTGTCGGGCTTATTGTTTTGCGCGAACCGATTATACAAATGCTTTTTGAACGTGGCGCGTTTGACGCGACCTCAACCGCTAGGTGCGCGGCTGTGCTACTTGGCTATACGATAGGGCTTTTTGCTTTTGCTGGACAAAAAATTATGAACAGCGGTTATTATGCCGCGCATGATTCTAAAACACCGATGAAAACCGCCGTGTGGTCGCTTCTGTCAAATATTATCATCAGCCTTATCCTTATGATTCCTTTAAAAGAGGCGGGGCTAGCGCTTGCGACTTCGATTTCAGGAATTATTCAACTAGGACAACTTATTTATTATTACCCTAAAAAAGTTGGCGATTTTCCGTTTGCTAACATAGTAAAATCGTTTTTGAAACTTTTCTTAGCCGCTGTCGCGATGGGTGTTGTGGCGCATTTTTCGCTTGGAGCATTGAAAGATTTTTTTCCAGGCGAGACATCCGTAGCGAAGGTTTTGCAAGTTCTTGGTTCAATGGGGATTTCCGCGTTTGTGTACTTGGGAATTTGTTTTGTATTTAAACTTCCCGAGATTAGAGAAACATTGGAATGGTTTCTATTGAAACATAAAAATGAAAAAATTGCGTGAGAAAGTAAAAGATTTCCCGATTACGCCCGGCGTTTATGTCATGAGAAACGCGCGAGGAGACGCGATTTATATCGGCAAAGCCAAATCTCTTAAAAAACGAGCGCTGTCGTATTTCCGCATTCCCGCGCCTACGCCAAAAATCACGGTGTTGATGGAGAAAGTCGAAAGAATAGATTACATAGACACGCCTACGGAAATGGACGCGCTTTTGCTGGAAGCGCATCTTGTTCGCAAACACCAACCACGCTACAATCAAGAATTAAAAGACGACAAAAGTTTCCCGCTGCTAAAAATCACAAAAGAAAAATTTCCAAGACTTTCCATTACGCGGCGAAAAGAAGATAAGAACGCGATTTATTACGGACCATACACAAGCTCACTTTTGCTAAAACAGGCGATCAATTTAATTCAGGCGCTTTTCCCAATACGGAAATGCCGAACATTGCCCAAGTCCGCGTGTCTTTATTTTCATATCGGTCAATGCGTTGCTCCCTGCATACATCCCGAAGTCCGACCCAAATACGATTTGCTTATAGAAGAACTCAAAACATTTTTAGGCGGAGGGAAGAAAAGTTTTGTTCAATATTTGAAAGAGAGAATGGAAGATGCAAGCAAGGCGACTAAATTTGAGGAAGCGAAATTCTTTAAGGACCAAATTGACGCTTTGGGGAAGTTGAAGAGAAAAAGATTTTTTCCCAAAAATCCCGGCAAAGGCATTTCTCTATCAGCCACTTTGGAATTAAAAGAAACTTTAAACCTTGCTAAAATTCCCGCGCGAATAGTTTGTTTTGATGTGTCGAATGTTCAAGGGAATAAATCTGTCGCGTCCCGCGTGGCTTTTTACCGCGAGTTTCCAGATAAGGCTTCGTATAGGCGATACCGCATAAAAGACATTTCGGGGATAAACGACTATGCGATGATTTCGCAAGCGTTGACGCGGATGATACGAGGAATTAACGAGAGGCGAGAAAGATTTATTCCCGACCTTATTGTGATAGACGGCGGGCTTGGACATTTGAACGCGGCGATAAAAATATTGCGGCAAGAAAAAATGGAAAATGTGGAAATCGTTTCCATTGCTAAACAGTTTGAATGGATTTATTCGCCGAAATTTTTGCGGCCGATTGTTTTCGATTCGACTTCGCCGGCGATTTATCTTTTGAAAAAAATTCGCGATGAAGCCCATCGTTTTGCGATTACATATCATAGAAGTCTAAAGTCTAAATCTTTGGAAGAATCTGAGCTTGATAAAATAGAAGGCATTGGGGTGAAGCGAAAGCGGCTCTTACTCAAAAAATTTGAAAATATAGATAAAATTCGAGATACTTCCATCAATGAAATCGCGAAAATAGACGGTTTTGACATTAAAATCGCGAAAAAAATTATAGAATTTTTAAATAGTAAAATATAGCAATTTATAGTATTAAAAATGTTTCAAAAGTTTTAACATCCCACCTTAAGCAGTTTTAATATGTATTAATAGCCTATTTTGCCCTCTCACTACCTTGAAAGTAAGAAAAAATGTGTTAGCTTCTAGTGATGCCCAATCTGATGAAAAAACATCTTTCTAAAACCTCAATACAAAGCTGGATTGAATCGCGATTTGTCCGCAGGCTGGTCGCGTCTTTAGTAGGGGTGTTTTTTATCTCTTCTAACATTCTTTATCCTACCGCCTTTGCAACGCCTAAGCCCATTGCTTTACAAGAAAAAATACAAAAGAAAGACGGCTTTGAAATACCCGAAAGTTTGGGAACGGTGATAAGCACAAGTTTAAATGCGCAAGAAAAAATACCGAATGTTTTTTTAATACAAGACGCGCACGCGATCCCGAGCGCTCAAAAAAACCTTGGAAAATTGACTCAATATTTACAAGAAAATTATGGAATTCAAACGGTCGCGTTAGAAGGCGCGGACGGCGAAATTGACGCGACTCTTTTTAAAACATTTCCTGACAAACAAAAACGCGATGGATTTTTTAATGATCTGCTTGAACGCGGCGAGATTTCCGGAGTCGCGACGGCGAGCGTACTTTCTCAATTTCCATCAAAATACATAGGCTTGGAAGATTGGGCCCTTTATCAAAAAGGGACTGAGAGTTTTCTGAAAAGTATGGAGACTAAAAGCGAGAAGATTGGAGAACTGGAGCTTTTAAAACAAAATCTTCAAAAATTAAAAAATAAATATTTCTCGAAAGAGCTGCTTGAATTTAACTATGAACAAACCAGGTGGGAAGAAGAGACAAGGAACATAGCGAGCTTTTTGAAATATCTTCTGCGGTATAAAAACTTAGCAGATACGGAAAGTGAAATTTTAAATATTTTAAAAATCATAGACGAAGAAAACAAAGAACTGGATGCCCAAACTAACGCGGAAATAAAAGCGCTTGCGGAGCGAATCGAAAAGAAACTAAAAGACAAAACGGAAATAATTAAATTTAATAAATTAAAACAAGAAGTTCAAACCTCACAAATCAACAAAATAGAATTTTTAAGTGAAAGCGTGAAGCTTTTGCCTGAGGAAATAGCGGATGTCTCGCCGACGGTTTGGCAAAAAGTTTTACAACATAGACGGCTGAACGCTTTGACAGGAAAAGAGTTTTTAAATTCTCTTGAGAGTTTCCTTGAGAACGTTGAGAAAAATCTTATTTTTTCCAACGCGGAAAAACAAATTTTAAAAATGGACGAGCAGTTGCTTTTATTGGGCAAGCTTTTTAGATTAGAACTTACGCGCGGCTCTTTGAAAAAAATAAAAAAATTTTTTAGTGAAAATGTTTCTAGTAAAAATGCTGACATCGCGGAATTAAACGAAAGCATTTATAAGTTTGCCAAGAATTCTTCGAATGATGTTTTTTATAATTTTTACAATATAGCCGAAGAGCGCGAAACTGTTTTTGAACAGAAACTTTTCTTACTAAAGAATTTATCCGACGTTTTAGTTGTTTTGGGCGGGTTTCACACTGACGCGGTAGCGGAAAAGCTCAGGTCTAAAAATATTTCTTACGCGATTATTTCGCCTGTCATAAAAGACATTCCCGCGGACGATCGCTACCTTAAACAAATGACGGGCAATGTGTCTTGGTCCAAATATTTTGTTTTGAATAATGGACAAATAAACTTGTATGACTCTTTAGCAAGAGCGTTTGTCGATAATGTTCGTGTCAAAGGCAATGTCGAGGACGCGAAACTTTGGCGTAATGAAATTATCCGTTTACTCGCTGGACAAAAGAGAGTTTCTGAATACGGTAAATACGCGGCTTATATTGCGGATGAGAATTTTAAAAAGAAAAAATCGGAATGGATTGTCAAACTCCAATCGTTTATTGAACGGCTCAAGTTTTTTGACCGCAATGGGCAGCTTACCGAACAAAACATTGCTAGCATTTTTGCCGCGCAAACCCATCAAACCCCATATGCTGTGGCGTCATTTGTGCCCAATACACAAATACAGGTTTCGTTTCCCTCTGCGCAGAATGACAAAACCGTCCGCTCTGAATCAAGAACTGATTTTGAAACGCGCCGTTCCTTTCGTTTTAACAATCACTATGGAATTCATATTCGCCCCAGTTCACTTCTCGCAGATTTTGCTTGGAAATCATTTGAAAAACTTGGACTGAAAGTTTCCATTAGAAAAAATAACGAAGAGCTTATCCCGATGACTTCCACTTTTCTTATTCGCGAACTTGGAATTGCCAGCGGCGACCAAATTGAAATTTTAATAGAAGGCGAACAGCCTCAAACGCTTCGCGAGCAAGTCGCGAACCTTATTGAACAAGTTATTTCAGATAGCAATATGCTTGAAGAAGAGGGAATTGAGAATCCTAAATATGAGTTATACGTTGAAAAGTTAAATAAAATTTCGGAACAGCAGACGTTTGACATTGATGATGCCGCGCAATCCGCTTTAGAAAATAGCAATGGACGGTTTTTAAGTTGGATCGCGGAAAAAGGATTTGGAGGAATTGTTAGTTTTGCAAATGCTGCCGCAGACCACTTTTCAAATATTGGGAAGAAGTCTTTGGATGTGGATTTTGATGAAATCGAGTTTTATTATCAGAATGAAATAGTTCGCGGTTATCCATCTATAAAAAGCCGAATGCTTGGAATTGTAAACACCAAAGGAATATTTATTTTTAACGCGCGTGTCCAAGATGAAAAGAACGCGCTCGCGTTTGGTATTTATCCTGAGGATTATCAGCCGTCAAGCCGAAGCGGTTCCGTTGTGAAAATGAGACATAAAAACATTCCAAATCCCGGGCATGGCGATGGAGTTCTTGAATGCGTCTTCCAAAATGTCGGTGAAGTTCCTAAATTGCTGATGGTGCCTGTTTTTCCCGGTAGAAAAGCTGCCGCGGAAGATTTTAGAAAATATACTAGCGATGCCGCGAGACTTGCCAGATTTTTGATTGTGGCTGGAATGCCTAAAGCCACCCGCCTTGATGAAGCGACTCAATACGATATTGTTGATTTTATAAAAAAAGGCGGCGGCGACATCCGTTCGGAGCAGCTTCAAACGCTTAACGATTTGATCCGTCTTGATGAAGAAGATTTTCTTGAATCTAATTTTGAAAATGATGCTGATGAACAAATTCAGCGAAGTGAGACGCGCGGCAAAAGCGATAGCCGGCAAAACTTGGGGGAAATTGAATTTTATGTGCGCGACGAAATGAAGTCGAAGGAAGAGACCAAAAAATTTCTTGCTGAAATTAATGCCAGTAATAGAGAGTATATTTTTGTGGCGAAACAGCCAGAAGAAACTCTCCAAATAAACTTTGGAGTTCGCGGCAGTGATTTTCATGATGAACTTGGTTCTGAGATAGAAGGTTCTTTGTCCGGTGTGATTTATTCAGAATCTGGCGAGCGGGAAATTATTTTGGTGCCCAATTTCGAGAACCGCGTTTTTGGAAATTTTGGAAAAGCAATTAAAGATATAAAAAGAGTCTCGGGAATTTTAATTGAAAATGGATTGTCAAAAGATATTAAGATCGGTAAAGGTAACAAGAACGGAATTGCCAAGCTTTACAGACAGGCATTTGATAGTGAACCGCCTAGTTTGCCAGAAACGCTTGGTGATTTAGCCGAACTAATAACTAAGGATGAAATTGACGCAAGACGAGTTCAAGAGAGCATCGCGAAAAGTGAAGTTCGAAGCTATAGCGAAAGCAATTTTATAAATAAATCCCTAAACGCGATGAAAAAACTCCCTCCTGCCGTAAATGGCAAACCTCAGAAAGTAAGCGTGGTGATCTCTACAAAAAATGGTGATAGGTTTTTTTCTCCGGAAGAAAACAGAAACGGGCAAGACTCGCTTCTTGTAAAGATAGAGCAGCTTCAAGAGCTCTTTTCGCTCAATCCATCATATGACTGGGAACTTATTATTGTCGATGACAATTCGCCAGACGGACGAACGGGAAAACGAATTTTAGAAAAAGCGAAGCTGCTCTATCCTGATGATGTTGAGAAAGGAAAAATCCGCGTCCTTTTTTCTCAAAATAAAGAGAGTAGAAAAGGCGGAGCTATAGTTTATGGGATATCAGACGCGCTGAGCGAATATTCTGACTATATTGTTTACACGGATGTGGATTTATCAACTGATTTGCGGCAAATAGGATTATTGCTAAACAGTCTTGTAGTTGAGAAAAATGGAATTGCCATCGGTTCACGAAGGCTAAAAAAATCCCAAACTATCGGCAGGACAAATTACAGAGAATTTTCCAGCTGGTTTTACAATAATCTCGTAGGGCTGATTCTCCCGCTTTTGAGAAATATAAAAGACACGCAATGCGGATTTAAAGCAATGAGCCGTGATGCCGCGCTTGAAACGATGCCTTTTGTAAAAGATTTCGGGATGTCTTTTGACACGGAAATTTTGTTGCTCGCCAGAGAAAAAGGGTTATCAATTGAAGAGATTCCAATTTATTGGGAGGATTATCGCGGCGGAACATCTATTGTGGTCGCGAGCGAGACATTAAAAATGATTCAAGGGTTGCTAGATCAAAGCTTGCGGCATCAAATTCGTGAATCCCAATATTGGCCTATAGGAACACAGAAACCTTTGGCAATGATAGCGACTCAAGCCGCTAAAGAAGCAATATCTGTACTGAAAGCGATTTTAAAAGGTTTTATGCCATTGAGGGAGATTGCGGAAAGACCTAGCGGCGTCAAAATTGGCGAGGAGTTACGTTCAATTGAAAATAGTAAAAAAAATCTCGCGGAATTTATCAAAAATGGAACGAAAGGAAAATTTTGGGCGGAGGATAAAACATCTGTTGAAGACAAAATCGCGATTATTAATAGCGATTATGGCATAAATCTTCTTAGCGATAGCGAAGTGGTGCTACTCGAGGGCTTTTCGGATAGACCACAGCGTCCGATCTTAATAACAGCTCAAGATGGAAAACAGTATGTGTTCAGACGATTTTTTACAGACTTAGAAAAAACTAAATTTGTAGTTTCGTATCAGAAACATTTTAATCAAAAAAATATCGATGAAGTCCCGCGGCTTATTCCGCGTAAAAATATGTCGGGCGATCGGGCTGAGGATTATGTTTCTAAAATAGGAGATTATTATTATGTTCTTGAAGAAGCTCGTTTTGAAGGTCATATAGTCGATTACAAGGACGCGACAGAAAAACATTTTGAAACCATAGGAAAAACCATCGCTCGATTCCAAAATATCTCAGACGGTTTTGCCCCTGAAGGAGAGAAAACGGATGAAACGTTAATAGGCGTTTTGAAGGCTAGAGATGATTTGGAAACGTTGCTGAAACTAACGAAACGGAAAAGTGAAATCGCAGGGTTTGAAAATTTATCGTCTGCTGAAAAAATTTTTATCAAAGCAATTCCATTTTTACTTCAACAAATGGAAATTTTAAGCGCAAATCTCCCAGAATCTCTTTACGAACAATTACCCCAAGCGTTGACCGAATGCGATATTGGTTTTCACAATATGCGATTCAGTGAAAATGGTGAAGACGCGCCTTCGGTTTACGATTTTGAACTTGTCCGCAAACAACCGCGCATTCAAGATTTTAGAAATTCAATGACAACTTTTGGGATGTCAACGGGACGCAGATATGACCGTAAGCTAATGGAAGGAATTTTAGGCGGATATGAAAAAGCGATTAAAACACCTTTGACGGAAGAAGAAAAAAGAGCAATCCCGGAAATCATACGCGGAACATTTTTGTGGACGTTTGTGGGGCTTTTTTTTGTTCAAGAAGAAAAAATCAATAATAATGAAAACCTTAGAAAGACAGTAGAATTATCGTTTGCCGATTTTCAAAAATTTGCTGAGGATTTTTCGAGCGGGAACATCATTGGATTGTCATCTGATGCGGCTCAAGGCGATGGTGCGATAAGAAGCGAAAACCTCTCTGACGACTATCGTCCTTCGCTTATGGCGGAATTGCTTTTTATTTCTAACCAAATCGAGGATATCCAAATTATCTTAAATGAATTAAGAAAATTTAGGCACAGCGATGAAGAACAACAAGCGTTAGAAAAAATTGAACAAGCTTTAGAAAGAGTATCGTTAGAAGTGATGCAATTTGTAAATGTACAGGGAGATTTTTATGATGAGGAAGGTTATTTTAAGAATGTGTCGGAGGCTTGGAAAGAAGCTAGACGATGTTTGAATGGATATTCGGAAATAGCCTCGGAAGAAAAACAAAACCGCATTAAAGATGTTGATGTTCGCTTGTATCGTCTAGCGTCGCGTTTGGCGGGTCTTTTTGAGGCTAAGGAAGTTGCTGTTGTCGAAGAAATAGGGAAGGTTGAAAAAATAAATGACGCGGATGATTTTGAGGGATTTGTCTCTGATCTTTTGTATAGGCTTAATAAAGACAGTTCGAATTATATTTTTTTGACAGAGATTTTAAAAAATCCACAAAAATATGAAACGAATTTTTTAAATCATATTGGCAAAATGATTCTTGGTAAATTAAGCGAAGACTTTGATTCTGCGAAGCAGTTTGTGGATTCTTCTCAGCTGATTTTAGATAAAGAAGGGTTTATGTCTTGGCGCAAGGCGTTAGTTGAAAACAACAGCATGTTTGTGAAGGAGTTTGAAAAGATTGTGCCAAAAAGAAAAGATGTTTCCATAGATCTTTATGGACAAATGCTCTTTTTTATCGGAGAGGGATTTGATCGTTATTTTGAAATTATTTATGACAAGCTTATTGGAACAAAACCTCCTGTAGCTATTTATAACCCTAAACGTTCATATCATGCGCGTGCAATGAGCTCGGTTCATATGCGGACAAAGCATTTGCTTTTTGGCGAGAAAACAGCAGACGATAAATATAAAGACAGCCGAATAACATACTTGGATGACGAATTTGATCAGCGGTCGTCCGCCAACGCGGAAAAAGTAAAAAAAGCAATTAATATATGGAAAGATGTCGCGGCTAAAGACAAACTCGAAATGCTGAGAAGAATAGACAATTTTCTCGAGACAACTTGGGTTGAAGAAATTGCGGAGCAAGGTGAAAAAATATCACCACTTGTGTTGATAGTGGCTGATGCGGAAGCAAACGTTGCGCGTGTTGTCCACACCGACAGATTGTCCAGGACATTGTTTTTTACTAAAGCGTATTTAGACACGTTAGATATAAATAACGATGCTGACATGAGAGAACTGGCTGTTTGGCTTAATGTAAGCCAGAACTGGTTAGACCAGAGCGAAAAGAAATCAGCAGATGTGTCGAATTTGGAAAACGATAGAAAAGTAGAAGACAATAAACAAGATTTGAATCGCCGTTTTTTTGAATTGGAAGACACGGGGCTGCTTTCCACGGATGAATTAAAACAAAGGCTTAGCCGTTTGATGAGAAATCATATTTTGAATCGATATCATTTTTTTGTAGGACGAGTGGCAGAAAAAGAAGAGCAGGCTTTCAAGTTGATAAAACTGGGAGAACAGCGGATTCGTGATTTCTCCAAACATCCCGAATGGAATGAAGTCGTGGAATTGCGAGATCCTTTTCGCGATGCGGTAAAACCGCTTAAGGATTTAATTTTTCAATATGAGGCAATGGGAATGCGCAAGCAAGTTGATATTGCGTTTCAGCGTTTTCTTTACGCTATTTCAATGGTGCAGAAATTTGATCCAGGCGGACTTTTGCCTTGGGGATTCCAGGTGGATTTGATTTTTATGTCCCTCAGACTTGATTATTGGGGACACTTTAAAAATGAAGTCGAGCTGTTTCTTACAGGCAGAGAATCGGATACTTGGGAGCCGAATGCGCGGGAAAATCAAGAAGAACAAAAAAGTTGGAAACGCGGATTTTGGAGAAGAGGGTTTCCAAGAAAGTTTTCATCAATTAATGCTTACGAAATAGAATATTACTCGCTGCGCGCTAATGGTTGGCGTTTTTTTAGGCGTCTAAAATTAGAAATGATGGCGCAACTGAGTGCTTCATATCCTGAGCACCGCTTAAAGCGAAGTGCTATAGTGCGAAGCATTTACGAGCTTCTTGAAGAGTCGCAAAAGAATCCTTTGAAAAGTTTGAAAGAAAAGATAGCCGCACGAGGAGAGGCTTTAGAACTCGAAGAACTTTTCCCTAAGGCGCGGTCAGTGGAGCGTGAAATAAATCCGCTTGGAAGCAAGCTTGAAACAGGGGATGGAATGGTAGTTTACGATATTGAAAACGCAAAGAGTCGTCCAAGTGATTTGTTTGAAGAAGAAAAGCCTTGGTGGGTTTGGGGAGGCTCTAGCGGGCTTATCCGTTATTCGTCTTGGTGGAACGCGTTTCGTAGCCTTTTGCATGTTTATGAAACGGAGTTTAATCGTCTGCCTAAGCATCCCGAGGCGAAAAACAAGTTAAATAAATGGAAAAATGTTTTTGCCAAAGACTTGTTGGAAATCGGGGGAATGAAATTTGATAAGTTGAAAACAAAACTAAGCTTGATTGAAACAAAATTGAGCGAAGGAAACATTGATGCTGTCCGGAAAAACGCGTTTGGTTTGAGACGACTCAGATGGCTGCGTTCAGAGCCTGAATTAAAACCCATGATAAATCTTGCGGAGGAAATAAGCCGTTTGGCGGAGGATTCGCCTATTCGTAATAAAATAAAAATGGAAGAAGTAATTAAAAAGTTGAAAGAACGGCTTGCTCTGGCGGAAAGTTTGATAACCTTTCTAAGGGTTTATCACGAGATTTATTTTAAGTTGAGAATGGAAGAACAAGTACCGCATAGCTTTGCGGTTGATAAGGCTTTTAGAATGTCTTTAGAGAAATGTCGGGAAACGACAGACGCGATGAAATTACTTTTCTTTCAGTTTGTTTATTTTTCCAGAAAAAGAAACGCAAGTGATTTTGAATGGTTGTCGCATGTGATTATGTCGACTTTTGTCCGAAAGAACACACAACAAATGCTGCTTCCTCTCGATGAATCTTTCGTGATTCCCCAAAATGTGGAACGGCAAGCGTTGCCTGAAATTGTCAATGTGTTTATTCGAGTTTTGGATCTTCACAAAGATTTAATTACCCCAAATGGCTATGAGAAAATAGACATTGATGGAGCTGTTTTCCGTTCGGAAACTAGAGCGAAAATAATCGAGACTATTGTCGGGAGTGCTGTTGAAAATAAAAAACCGAATGATGAAACCGTTCAAAAATTCCGCTCGGAAATTTACAGCGAGGGGTTGGAAACAATAGAGAAGCGGCTTTGGGACGCATTTAACAATGTTTTTATCCCGACCGCGATGGCGAATATAACGTCCGATGGGCTATTGGTGAACGCTTATGCCGAATTGGAGAAAATGCTTGTTGAAAGTAAAATTTCTTCAACCGAATTTAGCAACGCGGCGGATTTTATATTTAACAACCAATTGAAAAGTCTTAGTGAATCTATAGAAAAAAAAGAGATAGAGGTCGCCGCGCCGATTATATTTTATTCGAATACGGAAATTATGCGTAATAGGCTGTTTGAATTTATTAAAACTATTCAGCAAGGCTTAGAATCGAATAATTATCAAATCTTTATTGTTTGTGAAAGCCGCAAAGAAGTTCAATCTCTTAGGACAGAACTTGGGCAACGGAAAATGTCGCAAGGGGTGAGAGTTTTAGGGGAAGAGGGAATGGATAACGCGGTCGAAGAAATGAGGAAATCTGTTTTTGAAAATAAAAAATTCAGTGAATCTTTTGGAGCTTTCTTTCCTTCAGGCGATGTGGCGATGAAAGTTACTGATTGGAAGCGTAAGGTTCATAACGAAATTCCTGAAGAGTATGCTATGTTATTGCTGCCCGCGCTTACGAAATATTTTGCGGTGACACGAAACAAGGATTTGAACAGTGAAACTCTTGCCATCGCTTTGCAAAAAGCGTTTCCTGATATTTCTTCTTCTGTTAAATTTCAAACAGAACGCGGGATTGTCATTGCTATAGAGGTTTTGCAATCTATCATAGCCGCTGTTCGGCAGATTGCGACAGCTGCGTAGCCGTTCTAGATAATTACATAATTCTGGACACTGCAAAGCAGTCGTTCCAGAATTCCTGCTCTATTGAACATTATGCACTATATAAAACATGCATTAATTCCAAGCCTCTTCGCTTTTTGAGGCATCGTTTGTCATCAATGTCGGTTTTATACCGTGTTTTTACCCATCCGCAATTATGTCCACATTTACTCACTGTTTTGTATAAATTTTTTTTATGCTACAATTCATAGCTTATGACGAGCCCACTTTTAAAACGACTTAGCGAAAAAGTTTTGATTCTCGACGGAGCAGTTGGAACTAATATTCAAAAATTCAATCTCAAGCCCGAAGATTTTGGAGGTTATGAAGGCTGCACTGAAGCGTTGAATCTCTTTAGACCTGATGTAGTCAGCGATATTCATGAAAGTTTTTTAAAAATCGGCTGCGACGCGATCGAGACAAATACATTTGGCGCTAGCCGAGTAGTCCTCGCCGAGTATGGCCTTCAAGATAAAGTTGTCCAAATAAATGAAAAAGCCGCGCGTATCGCGAAAGAAATAGCCCAAAAATATTCTACTCCGGAAAAATCTAGGTTTGTCGTCGGTTCTGTCGGGCCGGGGACAAAATTGCCATCATTGGGACATATTAGTTTTGATGAACTAAAAGATTCTTATAAAGAACAATATCAAGGGCTTATTGTGGGCGGCGTTGACGCGATATTGATAGAAACCTGCCAGGATATTTTGCAAGCAAAGATAGCGATTATCGCCGCCGTTGAATGCTTTAAAACCATAGGCAAAAGACTCCCGATATTCGCGCAGGTAACTTTTGAAGCTTCGGGCACGATGTTGCTCGGAACGGAAATAGAGTCAGTAATCGCTACTTTGGAAATGTTTCCCGTAGATGTTATTGGGATTAATTGCGCTACGGGACCGAAGGAAATGGAGAAGATAGTTCGCGTTTTGAGCGAAAAAACTACAAAGTTTATTTCCGTATTGCCTAACGCGGGACTTCCGGAAAACAGAGATGGAGTCGCGCATTATCATTTAACTCCGGATGAACTTGCTGATTTTCACGAGAGATTTGTTAAGGAATACGGCGTAACAATCGTTGGCGGATGCTGCGGGACTACGCCTGAGCATTTAAAAGCGGTTGTGGAACGCGTACAAAATGTTGTTCCCAAAAAACGAGAAGTAAAACGCGAACCATCGTGTTCCTGCCTATATAACGTTTCCGCGTATAAACAAGAACCTGCGCCGCTTATGATTGGCGAGCAAACAAATGCCAATGGAAGCAAAAAGTTTCGCGAGCTATTAGACAAGGAAGATTTTGACGCGATAACGGAAGTTGCGAAAGAAGCGGTGAGAGAGGGCGCGAAGGTGGTTGATTTGTGCGTGGCTTATGTTGGCCGTGATGAAAAAAAAGATATGTCGGAGGCGATAACGCGATTTAATCAACAAGTAACAGTTCCCATAATGGTTGATTCCACGGAGGCGGATGTCATTGAAGAGGCCTTGAAACGCGTAGCGGGAAAACCGATTATTAATTCAATTAATTTGGAAGACGGCGGCGCGCGACTTCGCAAGATTTGTCCGCTTGCCAAAAAATACGGAGCGGCGCTTGTGGCTCTTACTATAGATGAGCGCGGAATGGCGAAAACTTGGGAAGAAAAAATTCGTGTTATGAGACGAATTTATCAAATGGCGACGCAACAATATGGAATTCGTCCAGAAGATCTGTTTTTTGACTTACTGACCTTTACTGTGGGGAGCGGAAGCGAAGAATTTAGAACGGCTGCAATTGAGACTTTGAAAGCGCTTCGTAAATTAAAAAAAGATTATCCTGACGTTCAAACTATTTTGGGGGTGAGCAATATTTCTTTTGGACTTTCTCCCGCCGCGCGGCAAACGCTTAATAGTGTTTTCCTGCATGAATGCGTTGAAGCGGGACTTGATGCCGCAATCGTAAATGCAAAAAAAATTATTCCATTTTTTAAAATATCGACAAATGACCTGGATGCCGCGAAAAGACTTTTGCGCAATCAGTGGATTGACGGCAAAGATCCTCTGCAAGCATACATCGAGCGGTTTACTGAGGAAAAAACAGCTGAGAGGTTGTCCGCGGCGGAAGATTCTTCGATAGAAGAAATTTTAAAAGCGCATATTCGCGATGGAAATTCAGTAGAACTTGATTCGCATTTAAAAGACGCATTGAAAAAATATAAACCGCTTGAGATTATTAATAAATTCCTGTTAGAAGGAATGAAAGAAGTTGGAGAACTGTTCGCTGAAGGAAAAACGCAGCTGCCGTTTGTTCTTCAGTCTGCTGAAACAATGAAAAAAGCCGTGGCGATTTTAGAACCTCGAATGGAAAAACAATCGAGCGTGGAACGCGGGCGTATTGTTCTCGCGACTGTTCAGGGCGATGTCCACGATATTGGGAAAAATCTCGTTGATATTCTTTTGACAAATAATGGTTATAAGGTTTTTAACATCGGGATCAAACAATCGGTAGACGCAATTGTGAACGCGGCGATTGAATCCAAAGCCGATGCCATTGGACTTTCTGGGCTTTTAGTTAAATCCACGTATATTATGAAAGAAAATTTGGAGGAAATGCGCAGACGCAGAATATCTATTCCTGTTATATGCGGCGGAGCGGCGCTCAATGAACAATATGTTAAAGAAGTGCTTGACGCGGCATACGGGTCTCCTGTTTTTTATGCCCGCGACGCGTTCTCCAGTCTTCGCATTATGGAGTCTATAAAAGGTCGCAGCTCTGAGGCGACTGCGAAGGAAACGCCGAAAGAAAATAAAAAAGAGGAAATCGCGCCCAACCTTAAAATCGAAAGCGCGCAATCGAATGTGCCTAAAATTGATACGGGCACACAGTTCCAAGACAATAATAAGAAAAAAACAAACTCGAATGTCTTGCGGCGAGTTGACGGCGTTCCTTATGGCGAATTGAAGGCGAAGGGACCGGAGTTTTTCATCCATCGCGACAATTTCATTCCTGAGCCGCCGTTCTGGGGCTATCGGGTTATGAAAAATATAAAATTGAAGGAAGTATTGGCTTGGGTAAATAAGCATGTTCTCTATAGATCTCAATGGCAATTTAAGCAAGGCGACAGAACGTCCCGCGAGTTTGATTTTTATTTGGAAGAAAATGTTCGCCCGATTTTTGAAAGGTTTTCTTTGCTCGCCATAAAAGACAAAGTTTTTGAGCCCGCGATTATTTATGGATTTTATCACTGCTATTCTGAAAACAATGACTTGGTTATCGTTGACGGTTCGGGAAAGGCAGAATTGACTCGATTTTCTTTCCCACGGCAGACGAAAGAACCGCGTCAATGTATTTCCGATTTCTTTTTGCCTAAGGGCGAGAAACTCGATGTAGTGGCTTTGCAAGCGGTAACTATTGGTAAGCGCGCTAATGAATACGGTGAAAAATTGTATAAGAAAAATCGCTATGCTGAATATTTTTATTTGCATGGACTTTCGACCGCGACGGCGGAAGCGTTGGCGGAATATACTCACAAGATGATACGGACAGAATTGAGCATTAGCACGATGGATAAAAAAACAAAAGATGATATTTTTAGGCAAGGCTATCAAGGCGCGAGATACAGTTTGGGCTACGCGGCATGTCCTAATTTGGAAGATCATAAAAAAATTTTTGAGCTTCTACCTGCGCAAAAAATCGGTATATCGCTTAGCGAATCTTTGCAGCTTTTCCCTGAGCAATCAACAACCGCGATAATAATACACCACCCGCAAGCGAAATATTTTTCAGTATAAAATAAACAAAGACAAATTTAAATTAAGGAGCGAGTGCTATGTCAGATAAAGACATTCGATTTAGTGAAAAAAAAGTAGATGACAGCTGGAAAGAGCAAGTCGAAACTGCGAAAGAGCAATGCGCGCCTAAAAACACTGAGGCAAATAAGCCGCCGGAGAAAACCTCAAAACTTTTTCTGGGTCTTCTGCAATCCTTAGGTTATCAAGCTTTGATGCATCTTGGCGAAATTCCGGATCCCACAACTCAAGAGCGAACGATAAATAGTGAAGGCGCGAAAGAAGCCATAGAGCTTTTGATGATGTTGAAAGACAAAACGGCAGACAATCTAAGCGATGATGAGAAAAAAACGCTTGAAACACTTTTGACGCAGCTTCAAATAAAATTTTCTCAAGTCGTATGAAGCCATTTTTGTCTAAGGCGGTTCGCTTTGCCGTTAGCCTCGCCGTGCTCGGAACCGTTCTTTATCTGATGCGTGATAAATTTCACGATGCTCTTGCCATTCTTCAAAATGAAGTTTCATGGCAATGGATTTTTCTGGCGGTTTTGGGGTATTTCTCCGCACTTGCCCTGATGGCTCTTCGTTTGCAACGGATTTTTAAAGTCCAAAATATTATTCTTCCATTTAAAGACTGCTATCATTTAGGATTTATAGGCCTTTTTTATAACTTGATGTTTCCATCCGCGATCGGTGGCGATTTGGCTAAGATTTTTTACGCGGCCAAACATTCAGGGAAGTCGGTCGAATCCGCTACGGCTATTTTTTTAGATAGAACACTTGGCGCAGTAGTGATTTTCCCAATTGCTTGTGTCGGCATAGCTTTTTTAGGAATAGAGGATAAGAACCCGCGGGTTTTTTATTTTGCCGCGGCATTTGTTTTGGGAATGATATTTTTTGTCTTATTTTTTACGAATGACAAATTTGCAGATATGTTCAAAACCGCCGCTAGATTAATTCCCGAAGGAAAAATTAAGCAGAAATTACGCGAGATTTATTTTGCGGTTAGAGAATATCGCAATCATTCAAAGCTAGTTTTATCGGCGGCTATGTTGTCGTTTTGTGGGCAGATTTTTTATATTGCAAGCTTTTATGCGATCGCTTGGGCGATTGACGCGAGAATATCTTTTTTGGAGTTTTTCATCTTGATACCTGTTTCATACATTGTTAGTATGGCGCCTTCAATTGGCGGTCTCGGAGTTCGCGAGGCAGGTTTAATATACCTTTTTAATCGATATCTTCAGCCTGAGCGCTCTATCGCTCTAACCCTTTTAATCGATTTGCTGTTGTATTCATTTAGTATCGGCGCGGGGATTTGGTATGGTTTCCGCGGCGGATTAAAAGCCCGAAACATAGAGCGGACTGTTTGCTAGTAAAGGGCAACGATTCATGACAAAAATATTAATAATTCACGGGCCTAACCTTCAACTGCTGGGCGATAGAGAAACTTCAGTTTATGGTTCTACTACGCTTGAAGCTATAAACACGACGCTTGGGGCAGAAGCAAAGACTCTCGGCGTGTCGCTGGATTTTTTTCAGAGTAATCATGAAGGCGAGATTGTCGATAAAGTTGGTACTGCGAAAAAAGATTTCGCGGCGATTTTAATCAATCCTGCCGCTTATACTCATACGAGTATAGCAATCAGAGATGCCATCGCGGCGTCAAATCTTCCAGTTGTAGAAGTCCATTTGAGTAATATTTATAAGCGCGAAGAGTTTCGTCATAATTCCATTACCGCTCCCGTATGCGTTGCCCAAGTCGCGGGATTTGGCGGCGAAAGCTATACCCTTGGGCTTCGTGGTCTTGTCAGTTACATTCAAAAAAATCAATCAAACAAAAAATAAGATTCGGAGAAGAAAATGAATCTAAAAGAAATTAAAGAACTGCTTGAATTGATGGAAAATCACGGCATTGGAGAAATTGAAATAGAGAAAGAAGACGCGAAAATTAAACTCAGAAAACTCGCAAGCGGACAGCCTCAAGTTGTTTCTGCCGCTCCAGTAGCAATGCCAGCTCCAGTTGCCGCGTCGCCGGCGCAATTGTCCGTCGCGGCGGCTTCCGCGGCACCTGCAAATGATCCTAACGTTGTAATCGTTCGTTCTCCTATGGTTGGAACCTTTTATGCTGCTCCGGGCCCTGACCAATCGCCATTTGTTTCTGTCGGCAAAACAGTTAAAGAAGGTGACACCCTATGCATTGTTGAAGCGATGAAATTGATGAATGAAATCAAGGCGGAAACCGGCGGGACAGTTGTGGAAGTTCTCGTTCAAAATGGACAAACTGTTGAATACGATCAACCTATTTTGAAAATCAAAAAATAACGTTGGTTTTTACACCTTTAACCTTACACAACGGAAAAGATTATGTTCTCAAAAGTTTTAATAGCAAATCGTGGTGAGATAGCGGTTCGGATTATTCGTGCTTGTCGTGAACTTGGGGTTAAGACAGTCGCGGTTTTTTCTAAGGCTGACAGAGAATCTCTGCATGTAAAACTCGCGGATGACGCGATTTGTATCGGCGAATCGCTAAGTTCGGAAAGTTATTTAAATATTCCGTCTTTGATTTCCGCGGCGGAAATAGCGGATGTCGAGGCGATACATCCGGGCTACGGGTTTTTGGCTGAAAACGCGCACTTTGCGGAAATTTGCGAATCTTGTCAAATTAAGTTTATTGGGCCAAGACCTGAGAGTATCAGGCTGGCGGGAGATAAATCTGTCGCGAGAATTGAAATGAAAAAGGCGGGAGTTCCAATTATTCCCGGCAGCAAAGGGACTGTTAGCGATCAAGAAGACGCTTTGCGCCTTGCCAAAAAGTTGAGTTATCCGGTAATTGTGAAAGCGTCTGCCGGCGGCGGCGGAAAGGGAATTAAAATAGCGCATAATGACGGAAAATTAATTAGTGCGTTTTTAACCGCTCAGGCTGAAGCGCAAGCCGCATTCGGCAACGGCGAAGTTTACATCGAAAAATACATTGAAGAACCGAGACATATTGAAGTGCAAATTATCGCGGATAGTTTCGGCAATGTTGTGCATCTTGGAGAACGCGATTGTTCAGTGCAGCGACGGCATCAAAAATTAATAGAAGAATCTCCCGCGCCCGGACTTTCTTCAAAAGTCCGTAAAAAACTCGGCGAAGCGGCGACTCGCGCGGCAAAAGCGTTTAAATACGAAAACGCGGGAACAATAGAATTTTTAGTTGATAAGAATGGTGATTTTTATTTTATGGAGATGAATACACGTCTTCAAGTTGAGCATCCGGTAACGGAAATGGTAACTGGTATTGACCTTGTGAAAGAACAACTGCGCGTCGCGGCGGGCGAGAAACTTAGTTTTACGCAGGATCAAGTTGAATTTCGCGGGCACGCGATTGAATGTCGGTTAAACGCAGAAGATCCGGACAATAATTTTATGCCGTCGCCTGGAAGGATTGATGTTTGGAGAATGCCGGGAGGTCCGAATATTCGCTTGGATAGTCATGTTTACAGCGGATATTCCATACCGCCGTTTTATGATTCGATGATCGCGAAACTGATAGCGTTTGGGAAAACTCGCCACGAAGCGATTACTACTATGTTGAGAGCGCTTCGCGAAATTGAAGTGAAGCCTATTAAAATCACTGCTCCGCTGCAGACTAAAATCTTAAACCATCCAACCTTTAGACGCGGCGGCGTAAATACTAAATTTATTGAATCTACAATTTTCAATGATTCGGCGACGGAAGAAACCATAACAGAAAAAGAAAAAAAGTAAGGGTTATGAAAGCATTAAACGTTTTCTCCCATTTTTTTATAACCTTGGCATTTTTGGTCGTTGGAAGTTTGATGTTTTTGGTTTCTCTTCATTTGCTTGCGTTTGATGACGCGATTATAGAAGTCCAAAAAATTTACCAAAGCTCTCTGAGGTCGTTTCAAATGGGCGCGACGGGGCTTGTTTTTATCGCGGTAGGTTTGGGATGCGCGAAGGCGCTTGTGAAAATGGCGCGGCCTAATGAAGCGGTTATTTTCCAAACAGACATTGGGCCGATGGTTGTATCGGTCAAAACGCTTGTTAATGTGTCCATAAAAATCGCTAAAAAATTTTCTTTCGTAAAAACCGCAAAAGCAAAAGTGCAAATTCATGATAAAAAAGTCGAACTGAAATTAGGTTTAGTATTGTGGGAGGTTGGAGGACAGCCCGCGACTCTTTTATCCGAAGTCCAAGAAGCAGTTTTGGAACGTATTTCGCGGCTTCTGGGACGGAAAAATCATTTAACCATTGTTTGCTATATCAACGGCATTGATCAGATGCAAGAATCCAATACGGATTCAGGGGAATAAGAAAAATGAAGACTAAAATTGAAGCGCGGATCAAAGGGCATTTGGATGCGTTCTCGAAGACTTTTTTTGCCGAGCAATATGAAATAATGGAAAAAATGTCCCGCGCGATTATTCAGACGCTGAAAGCGGAAAATAAAATTCTTTTGTGCGGGAACGGCGGTTCCGCGTCCGACGCGCTTCATGTCGCGGCTGAATTTGTCGGCAGATTTGAAAAAAACAGACGAAGTCTTCCCGCCATTGCTCTTACGGCAGACATTGCGGCGTTGACTGCCATAGGAAATGATTTTGGCTATGACAAAGTTTTTTCGCGGCAAGTAGAAGGATTGGGAAAGAGAGGAGATATTCTTATCGCGATTTCGACTAGTGGAAATTCTCGTAATGTTTTAGAGGCCGTAACTCAAGCCAAAGAACAGGAAATTTTAACTTTCGGATTTACGGGAAGAGATGGAGGCATTTTAAAGGACGCCGTGGACATTTGTTTTTTATCTCATGCCGACAAGACGACTTATATTCAAGAAACGCATATCGCGGCGCTGCATATTATTTGTGAATTGGTGGAATCGGTTCTTTTTGGATAAAATGAAAAATATAAAAATTTTAAATTCTTGTCTTCTCGGAAAAGTTTTAAAATCCATAAAATTAAAAAAAAAATCTATAGCGTTTACGAACGGAACATTTGATATTTTACATTTGGGGCATATAACCTATCTTGAAAAAGCCAAACAGACGGCGGATGTTTTGATTGTCGGAGTAAACACCGACCGTTCCGTAAAAAGTTACAAAGACCCATCGCGTCCTATAAATCCTCAGAATGATAGAGTTAAGGTTTTGTCAGCATTGGCTTGTGTGGACTATGCAATTCTTTTTGACGAACCGACGCCTCTTGAGCTTATAAAAAAAATCCGTCCCGATGTTTTGGTGAAAGGTGCCGATTGGGCGGTAAAAGACATTGCAGGAGCGAAAGAAGTTTTATCTTGGGGCGGAAAAGTCCGCCGTATTTCGCTTGTCAAAGGACGCTCGTCAACTCGCGTTATAAAAGCGCTTAATCTCGCCTAGCGATGACGAAAAAACATCGCTTACTTCTTCAAAAATCGTTACTTTACGCCGTTACCAATTTAAAAATAAAAGACGACAGCATTATCGAAAAAATTGATTCGGCATATCGCGGCGGAGTGGATATTGTTCAGTTGAGATCGAAGGTTTTGACGGATTCAGAACTTATCCGGTTGGGCTTAAAAATAAAAAAAATCTCGGCAAGACACGGAAAGATTTTTATTGTGAACGATAGGATTGATATTGCAGCCGCTTGTCATGCGGATGGCGTTCATCTTGGGCAAGACGATTTATCGATAAAAACCGCAAAGACGATTTTGCGCAGAATAGACGAAAACATTTTAGTAGGAAAATCCACGCATTGCGTAAGGCAGGCTATTGAGGCTGAAAAGGAAGGCTCTGATTATATAGGCGTAGGCCCGGTTTTTTCTACTCCCACAAAACCGAGCGTTTTGCCCGTCGGGCTAAGATTCATCAAAGATGTTACCCCGCAAATCGAAATTCCATATTTTGCAATAGGCGGAATAGATGAAAATAATTTAAACGATGTTTTGAGCGCGGGAGCCAGCCGAGTGGCCGTTGTGCGTGCTATTTTTGATAAACGAAATCCCGGTAAATCGGCTAAAAAAATAAAAGAAATTTTAAGCAATAAAACGAAAGGACTACGAAATGTTAAAAACTCCTAGTTTGGTGGTAATTGGAACAGTTGCTATAGATGAGTTGTCTACGCCGTTCGGCGCGAATAAAACGGTTTTTGGAGGTTCGGGAACTTATTTCTCATATGCGGCAAGTTTTTTTACTAGGGTTGGAATTGTCGCGGTTGTGGGCGAGGATTTTCCGAGAGAATATCGAAAAATTTTGGAAGAAAAGGGAATTGATTTAAGTCATTTGAGCACTTTGCCCGGAAAGACTTTTCATTGGAAAGGGAAATACGAAGCGGATATGAATTCGGCGATTACTTTGCAGACGGATTTGAATGTGTTGCTGCAGTTTAATCCGGAACTTCGTTTTGCAACTTCGCCCGAATTTGTTTTTTTGGCAAATATTGATCCCGATTTGCAATTGAAGGTATTGGATCAAGCTCATGGTTCAGCTTTGAAATTTGTAGCGTGCGACACGATGAATTTTTGGATACAGAATAAACGGGACTCTGTTGAGAAAGTCTTAAATCGCGTCCACGCAGTTTTTATGAATGACGCGGAAGTCAGACAGTTTACGGGCGAAGTGAATTTAATCAAAGCCGCGCAAGCGATACATAATAAAGGCCCTGAGTATGTGATTATTAAAAAAGGCGAACACGGAGTTTTGCTCTATAGCCACGAGGGGGTTTTTGTTTATCCCGCGTATCCTCTTGAAACTGTGTTTGATCCGACCGGAGCGGGAGACAGTTTCGCGGGCGGTGTTATGGGATATTTGGCATCCGCAAAAAAAGTGAATCTTAAAATTATGAAAACAGCCATTGGCTATGGAACTATTGTCGCGTCTTTTACGGTAGAAAAATTTGGGCTTGAAAAACTTCGCGAAATAAAACGCGAGCAATTTGATAATCGCTTAAATATTTTGAAAAAAATTTGTAAAATTTGAACGCGTAAAAAATTTTTTTCAAGTAAAAAAAATAAAAAATTTTAAACTGCAAAAAAAATAAAAAATTTTTCTTGCGATTAAAAAACAACGGAGTATTATTCACGAAGTTTTCAAGATGAAGTACGTTCGTGAGTTAATGAAAGAGATCTTTCACAAAATCGGCACTGCTTTTTTAACGCGTTCGCTTCCTTCTTAGAGAAACTCACCTGAAAAAATCCAAAAAATTTCTTCAAGTGGTTGGTCGCTGTCTATACTAGGTATAGTGGCAGCTAATAAAAACCCCTACAGTATGTTGTGAAAATGCCGATAAAGAAAATGTCCAAAGGAGAATCCATGGCTGAGCAATTTCTGTCCAAAAAAATTACAAGTATCCGTAAACGCGATGGCTCTATCGTTCCTTTTGATGGTGATAAAATCTACAAAGCGATAGCGAAGGCGGGTGCTGCAACAAGTGAATATGACGGGGCAGAGGCTCAATTACTAACTTTAGAGGTTATAAAAGTTATTGATAACCGTTATTCTTCTGGATTTCTTGATATAGAAAAAATACAAGATATTGTTGAGCAAGTTTTAATCTCTTATAATCACCTGAGAACCGCACGCGCTTACATTGTCTATCGTGAGCAGCATAAGAAATTACGCCGCGATCAAAAGACCGTGGTCGATGTTACTTCCTCTGTAAACGAATATCTTTATAAGTTGGATTGGCGCGTTAATGCCAACGCTAACCAGGGTTATTCGCTTGGCGGAATGATCCTCAATATATCTGGCAAAGTCATAGCGAACTATTGGCTTTCGCATGTTTATCCTGATGAAGTCGCGAACGCTCACAGACATGGAGACGTTCATATTCATGACCTAGATATGCTTTCTGGTTATTGCGCGGGCTGGTCGCTAAAGACTCTTTTGCGCGAAGGTTTTAATGGAGTTCCAGATAAGGTTGAATCTGCCGCGCCAAAACATTTAAGTTCTGCTGTCGGACAAATGGTCAATTTTCTTGGAACTCTTCAAAACGAATGGGCTGGAGCGCAAGCGTTTTCTTCTTTTGATACTTATCTCGCGCCATTTATCCGCATAGATAAACTTCCTTATGAAGAAGTCCGCCAATGCATTCAGGAATTTATCTATAACTTGAACGTTCCGTCTCGTTGGGGAACTCAAACGCCGTTTACTAATGTAACATTTGATTGGACTTGTCCGGATGATTTGAAAAATGAGCATCCGATTGTCGGAGGCAAGGAAGTGGATTTTGTGTATGGTGATTTGCAGACTGAAATGGCTATGATAAATAAAGCCTACATAGAAGTTATGATGCTCGGCGACGCGAAGGGGCGAGTGTTTACATTCCCGATACCTACATACAACATTACGCCGGACTTTGATTGGAATCATCCTAATTGCGAAGCTCTTTTTGAGATGACCGCCAAATATGGGCTTCCTTATTTTCAGAACTTTTTGAATTCTGATCTTAAGCCTAATCAGATCCGTTCAATGTGCTGTCGTTTGCAGCTCGATTTGCGAGAACTATTAAAACGTGGCAATGGTCTTTTTGGTTCCGCGGAACAAACTGGCTCACTTGGAGTTGTAACAATCAATTGCGCTCGTATTGGCTACTTGTCAAAAGGCGATGAAACGGCATTTTTCAATCGTATTGACTTGTTGCTGCAGCTTGCGAAGACAAGCCTTGAGCTGAAGCGTAAGGTGATTCAACGTCATATGGATGCCGGGCTTTTCCCTTATACCAAACGTTATTTGGGAACGCTCCGCAATCACTTTTCAACCATTGGCGTAAACGGCATTAACGAGTGCATCCGCAACTTTACGAATGGAACGGATAACATTACAACAGAAACAGGGTTTAAATTTGCCATTAAAATTTTAGACCATATCCGCGCGAAGATGACAACATTTCAAGAAGAGACGGGGCATCTTTATAATTTGGAAGCAACGCCTGCCGAAGGGACGACATATCGTTTTGCAAAAGAAGACATAAAGCGGTTCCCAGATATTCTTCATGCTGGGACAAAAGAGCGTCCTTATTATACCAACTCTTCACAACTTCCGGCGGCGTTTACCGATGACCCGTTTGAAGCGCTAAAGCGTCAAGAGGAGTTGCAGCGCAGATATACAGGTGGTACAGTTTTGCATCTTTATATGGGTGAGAGGATGTCTGATTCTGAGTCGTGCAAAAAACTTGTTCGCCGCGCGCTCGCTGGCTATCGCATTCCTTATATAACCGTAACGCCGACATTTTCGATTTGTCCGACGCACGGTTATCTGGCGGGTGAGCACGAGTTTTGTCCAAAATGCGATAAGGAACTTATCAACAAGAAAATGATGCAAGAGACAGGTTCTCCTGCCGAAGCAACAGAAATCAAATTATAGTTTTAAATAATTCAATAAGAGGAGGGAAGCATGACACGTGATCAAGTAGTTTTAAATGATGAAGAAAGAACACGCTGCGAAGTGTGGACTAGAGTAATGGGTTATCATCGGCCTGTTGCCGGTTTTAATATTGGCAAAAAGGGCGAATATTATGAAAGAAAAAATTTTTTGGAACCCAAAGATGGCGGATGCTCTTGCCTTAAGTAATCTTAAGGATATTTGTGTTGCTGGTATAACGCCGTTTACAACTATAGATTTCCCCGGTCGCTTGGCCGGAGTTTTATATCTCCAGGGCTGTTCTTGGCGATGCGTATACTGCCATAACCCTGAGTTTTGGACGCTTCCTAAAAATCCCTCCGCGATTTCATTTGAAAAAGTTTCTGAATATCTTTTAAAACGAAAAAGAGATTTAGATGGCATTGTTTTCTCAGGCGGCGAGCCGCTCATTCATAACCAGTTATGCTTGTGGATGAAAGCGGTAAAGGATTTGGGATTTCAAGTTGCCTTGCACACGGGCGGAGCGTTTCCTGAAAGATTGAGAGAAGTTTTACCGTTTTGTAATTGGGTAGGGATGGACATTAAATCCTCGTTTGAGATTTATGACGAAATAACGCAAGTCGCGGGAAGCGGAAAAAACGCGAGTATATCGGCGGAGATTTTGATTTCAAGCGGAGTTGATTATGAGTTTAGAACAACGTATCACCCGAAACTTTTTTCTGAAGAACAACTTTTGCGATTAGCTCAGGATTTATCGCGGCGGGGCTGCAAAAATTATTTTTTGCAACGGCTTCGTCCGTCGCATTGTCCGGATAAAAGATTGAGAGAAAGCAAGGCTGTTGGCATTGATATTTCTGCGGAGACTAGAATGCGTTTAAAAGAACTAATTCCGCAAATGGGATTCAGGGAACAATAAATATGATTTCTAAAGATGAATTGTTGGCGGCGTTAAGGCGAAGTTTGTCGGAAGAAGAGTTTGCCATAGAACTTTATGAGCAAAACAAAAAAGACTCTTTTTTAACGGAAAATTTGCCCGAAGAAGTAAAAGAAAAGATTAAGACCTTATTTGAATCTTTTTCTAAAAATTCGCAAGAACATAGAGATGCTTATAATCAACTTATAGAAAAAATTGAGGAAACAGAACAAGATGTCTTTTAATAACGGGAGGCGCAATTATTTCATGAAATTGGCTAGCCTTGAACGCAGACGCGTTTATAGGATTAAGAGGATTCTTGATAAAGTTGAAGAAACATATATCGCTGGAATATTGCGCGAAAATTTCTGGGAGGCAAAGGATCGCCACTGCAAAATCACTGATTTGTTGGAATCCGATGCGTTTGTTTATGGAGAAAAGAACCGTCGTATTTTGTTGCGGCATTCCGAACTAGGGACAATTCGCCTTGTGTATAAAGATAAGGGCGTGTTCAAAGAAATACTTGCCGATTGCGTAGATTTTTCTCATCAAGGGATGTGTTTTGAATCAGAAGTCTCGCCTGTCGCGGGTGAATATTATAACGCAACAATTTATTTTTTTAATAAACCTGACCCTGTATATGCCTCTGGGCACATTGTTTGGATAAAAGATTTTATGCCGGGTGTGTTTTTGTCCGGTATGAACTTTGACAAATAATCACTTCTTGTATAAAAACAAAATCCGATACCTTCTGACTTTACAGAAAGTATCGGATTTTTTTTAATACACTTTTATTATCAGAATGGGTTCTGAAACTCCTTGTGAGGGGTTATCTTGAGCCCCTCCTCTGCGCACTTGTTATAGAACTTTTGTTTTAGTCCTTCTTGGTTAGTTTCCATAAAATTACTATTTAGTAATCATTCCTATTTGTCAACTGTGTTAATTAACAACAATGGAAATGACTACATAGATCGTTCCCCCCCCCCCCCCTTCTGTATAACAGACGTTTTCCAGTGAAGCAAGCGGTCTAGATCAACAGGCGGGATATGAGGAGATGTTTATCAAGATCCGGTCTTTTCTCCTGAGCTAACTGTCACGGTGTTTTGTGTTCCTTGTAAGAGTTGAGTCTGTAAAGATTGAAAAAGAGCTGGGCATGTGTGAGTGAGCGTTGATTGGCGAAAGCGAGAAAAAGGACGCCGCAGGATACCTCACGATAAGTGTACTAGACCTTGGGAAGACCGCAGGACTTGGTCTGGAGGAAATGCTCGGGAATATCCATAAGGTCTTTGGTGTCCTCCATGTCAAACTGGAAGAGTTGAAAGAGTTTTTTAACAACTCGGAGATTGTTTTTGGCGACGTGTTTCTTAGGTCGCCTTCTCGAACGGATTAGTTCAGCACCAACGCGTTTGTAGGTAAGCTTTAGGGTGATGACATGGTTTTTGACAGACTGGGGGGCTCTTGGAAAATGAAGCGCTCCGCGGGAGCAGTCAGCAAGACCGAAGTAGCCTTAGGCATTGAATCGGTGAATCCATTTTCCGATAATAGGCGGGCTTGCGTGAAAAGACTTCGCGGCAGGTTTGACGCTATGTGAGAAGACGTATTGGAGCAATTGTTATCGCCACTGTTTTTTATCTTTCGTGTGTCGCAAGATTTGACTGTGTTGGTATGGACAGATGCAGTTTAGACCTTCTTTGGTTTTGGAGAGACTTTAGGAGTTCTATTAAGTGCCTTTTTTCTTTTTCAAGGTTGATATTTTCGGTTTCGACTAAATCGTTGTTACCATTTTCTGACTTGCTCCCGGCGGCGTAAGTTGGCATCGTTACAGCGGATAGCGTTTATTGGTTCATAAGGCGTTTGGGACACAACATTTTTAGTTTTTTCGCCGGCGAGGAGATATGTCCTTTTTCGGCTTTTTCCGTGTTGTTGATAGTTTGAGCAACTGCTGAAAAGAAATAAAACTCTGATAAACCTCGTCTCATACCTTGGGATTAATACACAAAATCTTTAAAATTCGCTCTCACACAGAGGGTAACGATCTATGGTGCCATTCTCAAACAATTAATAAATAGAGTTTGACAAACAGTTGTAGATGGTAAATACTCCATATGCTTTTTTAGGAGGTAAGGCGATTTGCAGTCTGCAATTAGTTTCCCGCCAAAGAAAGTTCCTTGAAAAAGGATCAGTTTAGCAAGACCAGTTCCAACTGTAACAGGTTGATTTTTGCTGTCGTGAAGGTTGAACTTGTCATGCATTAAAATCAATACAAATAAGGAGCAACATCAATCATGGTGCAAGGTAAAGTAAAGTGGTTCAACAATTCTAAAGGCTACGGTTTTATTTCTCGCGAAGGCGGAGCAGATGTGTTCGTTCATCATACCGCAATTCAAGGGGAAGGCTACAAGTCTTTGGAAGAAGGTCAAGCGGTAGAATTTGAAGTAACCAAAGGACCTAAGGGCGAACAAGCGTCTAATGTTGTAAAGCTCTAAGAACCATACTTGGAACTGGAAACCCCGATAGGCTTCGGCTTATCGGGGTTTTTTATTTTGGGGACACCTCTATCCCGTAAATCGGTTTAGGCAGCAGCTCGTTTGCGTCATATCATAAATAGAAAATGTTTGTCCTTGAAAATGTATATAAAAAATAATAAAATGTGTAAAAAATTTGATTGAAAGCGATGCTTTTTTTTATTTTTTTGTTCCTCATTTTGACGCCTTCAATGAATCCTCATAAGCAAGGCCTCGTGTTGAAGTTTAAAGGGGTAATACGAATTTAGTTTGTGGCGGGGTGTGTAAATTTTTAAGTTTTGAAATTCTAACTTCAAACATAAAGGGAATATCAAATGGCAGACTTTGCAAATAAATCTTCCGTAAAGCATCACACAATGGACGCGAGCGAAGCTGTTGCCTACGTCGCTTATCGCGTCAATGAATGTATCGCGATTTATCCTATTACGCCATCCTCGACCATGGGAGAATGGGCAGATCAATGGGCAGCGGAAGGAAAAAAAAATATTTGGGGAACGATTCCTTCCGTTGCTGAAATGCAAAGTGAAGGCGGCGCGGCTGGAGCGGTTCACGGTTCTTTGCAAAGAGGTGCGCTTACCACGACTTTTACCGCATCACAAGGTCTTTTGTTAATGATTCCTAATATGTATAAAATTGCGGGTGAACTCACCGCGATGGTAATCCATGTTTCCGCGCGCTCTCTCGCAGCGCAAGCACTGTCAATTTTTGGCGATCACTCAGACGTAATGTCTGTCCGTCAAACAGGGTTCGCACTTCTTTCTTCCGCATCCGTTCAAGAGGCAATGGATTTTGCGCTCATTGCGCATTCCGCGACGCTTGAATCTCGCATTCCTTTTTTGCATTTCTTTGATGGGTTCCGCACATCGCATGAAGTTCAAAAAATCGCGGTTTTATCGGAAGAACAAATCCGCGCGCTTATTCCAATGAATAGAGTTTTGGAGCATCGCGCACGCGGACTTACACCGGATAACCCTGTTCTTCGCGGAACCGCGCAAAACCCTGACGTTTATTTTCAAGGCCGCGAAACAGTTAATAAATTTTATCAAGCATGTCCGGATATTGTTCAAAAAACCATGGACGAATTCGCAAAACTAACCGGACGAAAATATCAACTTTTAAGTTATACAGGTTCACAAACAGCTGAAAATGTGATTGTCGCGATGGGCTCGGGCGTGGAGGTTGTTGAAGAAACAGTAAACGCGCTAAACAAATTAGGGGCAAATTTTGGCGTTGTAAAAATTTCTCTCTATCGTCCTTTTGACATAAGCAAATTTGTAAATCTTCTGCCTAAATCCGTCAAAAATATTATTGTTTTGGATAGAACAAAAGAGCCAGGCTCTATTGGCGAGCCTCTTTATCAAGACATCGTTTCCGCTTTGCAGGAAGCAAGTCAAAATGGTTGGTCGAATTTCAAAAATGCTCCCAAAGTTTTTGGAGGACGTTACGGACTTTCCTCCAAAGAATTTACGCCTGCGATGGTAAAAGGAATTTTTGACGCATTCGCGGCAGGAAAGGAAAAACACGGTTTTACGATTGGTATTAATGATGACGTAACGCACACGAGCATTACTTATGATCCGGAATTTTCCATTGAAGGCGAGAATGTGAAAAGAGCTCTTTTTTATGGGCTGGGTTCGGATGGAACGGTCGGAGCAAATAAAAACTCTATCAAAATCATCGGCGAAAACACCTCGAATTACGCGCAAGGGTATTTCGTTTATGACTCTAAAAAATCTGGCGCGATGACGGTATCGCATTTGCGTTTCGGTCCAGATCCAATTCATTCTCCATATCTAATTTCAAAAGCTGATTTCATAGCCTGCCACCAAACCGTATTTTTGGAAAAATTTGATATGTTGAAAAATTTGATTCCAGGCGGAACCTTTCTTTTGAATGTCGCGTGGGATACGGATAAAGTTTGGGAAAACTTGCCTATTGAAGTTCAAAAAGACATTATCGCGAAAAAAGTGAAATTGTTTGCTATCGATGCCTATAAGGTTGCGAACGCGAGCGGAATGGGTATGCGCATCAACACAATTATGCAGGTTTGCTTTTTCGCGATTTCAGGCGTTCTTCCGCGCGAACAAGCCATTGAAGAAATCAAAAAAGCAATTCGCAAAACCTATGGTAAAAAAGGCGAAGATATTGTAAGCAAAAACCTCCAAGCGGTAGATATGAGCCTTGAACATTTGCATGAAATTGAGGTTCCCGCGACGGCCGATAGTAAAATTAAACGTTTGGAGCCAATATCGGGTAACGCGCCGGAATTTGTAAGAGAAGTCCTTGGACAAATTATTGAAGGCCGCGGAGATGATTTGCCCGTGAGCGCGATGCCGGTTGACGGAACTTTCCCGACAGCTACAACTCAGTATGAAAAACGCAATATCGCGCTAGAAATTCCAGTATGGGATCCGGCGACTTGTATTCAATGCGGAAAATGTAATTTGGTTTGTCCCCACGCGGTAATTCGCATGAAAGTATATGAGCCGAACATACTTGAAAAAGCGCCATCCACATTCAAATCCACAGATGCAAAAATGCCGGATTTTAAAGGTAAAAAAATCACCATTCAGCCCGCTCCGGAAGATTGCACAGGCTGCGGACTTTGCGTGGATGTTTGCCCCGCGAAAAATAAAAATGACGCAACGAAAAAGGCAATCAATATGCATCCTCAAATGCCGCTTCGCGCGGAAGAAAAAATCAATTGGAATTTCTTTCTTTCAATTCCTGATTATGACCGCCGAAAACTTAAAATCACCATGATAAATCAGCAGCAGGCAATGCGCCCACTTTTTGAATTTTCCGGCGCGTGCGCTGGGTGCGGCGAAACACCATATGTAAAACTAGTTTCGCAACTTTATGGCGATAGAGCGATTGTGGCGAATGCGACAGGATGCTCTTCCATTTACGGCGGTAATATGCCGACAACGCCGTGGGCAAAGGATGAGAACGGACGCGGTCCGGCTTGGTCAAATTCGCTTTTTGAAGACAATGCCGAATTTGGATTTGGAATCCGTTTAGCGATTGATAAACAAAACGAATACGCTCAAGAACTCTTGTTAAAACTTCAAGACAAAATTGGAACAGAACTCACGAAGTCAATTTTATCCGCGGTTCAAACCAATGAAGTGGAAATTTACGATCAACGAGAGCGGGTTGTTGAATTGAAAAAGAAACTTGCGAGTCTTCCGCAAGACATTGAAGTGTCTCAGCTTTTAAGTCTTGCCGATTCGCTTGTCAAAAAAAGCGTTTGGATTTTTGGCGGAGACGGTTGGGCATATGATATTGGATATGGCGGGCTTGATCACGTTTTAGCGTCAGGAAAAAATGTTAATGTATTTGTTCTTGATACTGAAGTCTATTCCAACACAGGCGGACAAATGTCCAAGTCAACACCAATTGGCGCCATTGCCAAATTCGCGATGGGTGGCAAACAAATGTTTAAGAAAAACCTCGGACTTATCGCGATGACTTACGGCAACATTTATGTCGCGTCAATTTCTATTGGAGCAAATGACGCGCAGGCTTTAAAGGCGATTCAAGAAGCGGAGTCTTATGATGGACCATCTCTTATAATCGCGTATAGCCATTGCATCGCGCACGGTATCGATATGGTAAACGGCCTTCGCAACCAAAAAGCGGCTGTGGCATCGGGACAATGGCTGCTTTATCGCTTTGATCCGCGTCGCACGGCAAAAGGGGAAAATCCTCTGCAGCTTGATTCTAAAGCGCCGACGCTTCCTCTCGAGCAATTCCTGTCGCTTGAAAATCGTTTTAAACAACTCGCGAAGAGCCGACCCGAAGAAGCAAAAAAATTGTTCGCTCTCGCTCAACAAAATGTAAACGACAGATTTAAATTTTTTGAATTTCTCTCACAAGGTAAAATTCAAGCCGAATCTGCTCAAGCGGCAGCGCGATAAGGAGAAATAAAAATGAGCGCAGATGGCGTAGTAAATAATAAAAATCTTAAAGCGCTTTTGGAGCCCAAAGTTGTGACGCTTATTGGCGCTTCCAAAAGACCGGAATCCGTGGGTTATGCTATTATAAAAAACTTTCTCCAAGGCGGCTTTAAAGGAAAGTTTTATCCGGTTAATCCCAAAGGCGAAGAAATTTTGGGCGTAAAATGTGAAACCTCAATTGCCGCGATACCAGAAAAGATCGATCTCGCGATTTTTACTATTCCAGGAAAATTCGTGCCCGCGGAACTTGAAAATGCCGCTAAAAAAGGCGCTACAGCGGCAATTGTTATCTCCGCTGGATTCCGTGAAATTGGCGGAGAAGGCGTTGCTCTTGAAAAAGAACTCAAGCGAATTTCTGATGAATATGGCATTTCAGTTTTAGGTCCCAATTGTCTTGGTATTATTAATTTCGATTCGGAAGTATCGTGCAACGCAAGTTTCGCGGGAACGATTCCAGCTGGCGGGAATATTGCGTTTGTTACGCAAAGCGGCGCGCTTGGCACAGCGTTTCTTGACTATGCCCATGGAGAAAATGCTAAATTTTCAAAATTCATAAGTCTTGGGAATAAAGTCGATGTTTCTGAGCTGGAAGCTCTTCGCTATCTTAAAGATGATCCAAAAACAGATGTAATTATGATGTATCTCGAAGATATCGGCGCAGGCTCGGAATTTATAAAAACAGCGCGGAAGATTACAAGCAATGCATCAAAACCAAAACCCATTTTAGTTATAAAATCGGGAAGAACAGCGCAAGGCGCGAAAGCGGCAAGTTCCCATACCGGTTCGTTAATGGGTTCAGATGAAGTTTATGAGGCGGTTTTTGCCCAATCCGGTGTGCTGCGTATGGAGTCAGCCGAAGAAATGTTTGACCTCGCGCTTGCATTTGCGAATCAGCCGCTTATCAAAGGAAATAAAATCGCGATTGTTACTAACGCCGGCGGGCCCGGCATTATGGCGACCGATGCTTGCGTCCGGTTTGGCCTGCAAATGGCAGAACTGAGGCCGGAAACCGTAGCTAAGTTAAAAGAAAAACTTCCGCCAACCGCCAGCTTTTTAAATCCCGTAGATGTGATTGGCGATGCTCGAAGCGACCGATACGAACATGCTCTAGAAATTGTTTTACAAGATGAGAATGTGGATGGCGTATTGGTTCTTCTCACTCCGCAAGCGATGACTGACGCGGAAGCTACGGCTCGCGCGATCGCCAAATTGGATAAAAATTCCGATAAGACCATCGTTACGTGTTTTATGGGACATTCAAACGTGAAAGCAGGCGTTCGGATTTTAAAAGAAAATGGTATTCCTCATTGCTCATTTCCTGAAAATTCCGCGCGTACACTCGCCGCAATGAGCCGATTCCGCAAATGGATAGAAACAGCACACGAAAATGTTACGGAATACAAAGTAAATAGAGATGTTGTCAAAAAGATAATAGCACAAGCAAAATCCGAGAAAAAAACATTTCTCGCCATTGATCGCTCAATGGAAATTTTTGAGGCATATTCATTGCCTACAATCCCATGCGGATTTGCTGCTACCCTTGATGAAGCCGTTGCTAAGTCAGAGAAAATAGGATTCCCATGCGTTATGAAAGTTGTCTCGCAGCAAATTATTCACAAGGTCGATGTCGGCGGCGTAAAACTCAACTTGAACTCTGTTGACGACATTAAAAACGCATTTAACGATATTCAAGCCATTGGGGTAAAACTTAATGCGAAAATTGACGGCGTTTTTATGCAACGCATGTCGCCAAAAGGTCGTGAAGTTATTTTGGGAATGAAGAGGGACGCGCATTTTGGACCTGTCTTGATGTTTGGTTTAGGCGGAATTTATGTTGAAGCATTAAAGGACGTAACTTTCCGCGTAGCGCCGGTTCGCGATTTGAACGCGCAAAATATGATTAAGGACATTCGCTCATTTAAACTTTTGCAAGGTGTCCGGGGAGAAGAACCCGCCGATCTAGCCGTGATTGCCGAGTGCGTTAAAAAACTTTCGCAACTATCGCTTGAACATCCAGAAATTGAGGAAATTGATATAAATCCTCTAATTGTCTATGGTCAAGGAAAAGGCGCGGGAGTGGTTGACGCTCGCATCATTTTGAAATGACACCAATCCTAATAAACAAATTTCTAACTACCTAGCGGATTGACCGGTTTCTCTTCAAAATTTATATGGCGAGTAAAACGAAATTTTGCTTTTATGAGGCCAAGTTACGTGCTAGCATGCGTCAGTTTTTAAATTATTTCCATACAAAAACCTAAATTCAAATGCGCCTAAAAAAACTCGAAATCTTAGGGTTCAAGTCGTTTGCCGACAAAACAGAAATTGCCTTTGACAAGGGCGTGACTTGCATTGTCGGCCCTAACGGTTGTGGTAAGAGCAATGTGTCAGACGCTATCCGTTGGGTTTTGGGCGAACGCAGCGCGAAACTTTTACGCGGTTCAACAATGGAAGACGTGATTTTTAATGGAACTGAAGTCCGCAAACCTCTGGCGTTTGCCGAAGTATCTCTAACCATCGATAACTCCGACCGCGGAATGCCCATTGATTACAACGAAGTTACTATTGCACGAAGACTATACCGCACTGGCGAAAGCGAATACCTTCTCAACAAAACTCAATGCCGTTTGAAAGACATACAAGACATTATTCTTGATACCGGCATTGGTTCTTCCTCATACTCAATGATTGAACAGGGAAGAATTGATTACATTCTAAAAGCGGATCCCGAAGAACGCCGATTTTTGATTGAAGAAGCCGCGGGCATCGCTAAATACAAAGTAAAAAAAGACGAATCAATTCGCAAACTTGACCGGACGGAAGACAACCTGAAACGTCTTCAGGATATCGTGTTTGAAGTTCAAAAAAATATTCAATACGCTGAACGGCAAGCAAAACGCGCGGAAAAATACAAACTCGAACTAGAACGGTTAAAAACGCTTGAAGTCAAACGTGCCTTTTATCAACAAAACCAAATAGAATCCGACCGTCAAAACCTTGCCAAAGACCTGCAGCACAAAAAAGACGCCCTAGCGGAGCTTGAAAATAATTTGCAGAAACAGCATCAATTTATAGAAGAACAAGAAATGAAAGTTCGCTCGCTTGGGCAACGCTGTCATGTAAAAGAAGGCGAACGATACCAAGTGCTTTCGCAAATCGAAACTAATGAGCAAAAACTGCAATTTCTGCGTGATAAACGTCTTGAGCTAGCTCAGCAGCGAGGACAATTGCTTCAAGAACAAGAACAGCTGCGTAAAGAAATAGAACTTGCGATAGCAAAAAAAATTGAATTAGAAGAACAAATTAAAACAAAAGAAAATGAAGCTGGTTTAGGCGAAACCAAATTCAACGAAACTGCCGAAAAACTAAAATCTCATGAGATTTTAATAGCGTCCGCAAAAGAGGCGCTAGAGATTGCGAGACAAAGCTTTTTTGAAGCGGCGCAGTCGGCCACGCAAGCGCGGAATGAGTATCACAGAATCAAAGCGCAAGGCGATAATTTTGAACACCAGCACAAACGTTTGGAAGCAAACGCGACGCGTCTTACGGGCATACTTTCAGGCTTCCAAGAAAAATTTCAACTCTGTTTACGATCTCTGGATGAAACAAACCTTTCTTTGCAGGAAACGCTTAGCGGGCATCAAGGGCTGCGGACAACTGTGCATGCTTTTGAACACGAACTCTTAGAAGCGGAAAAAAATGCTAATAACCTCCGCCTCGCGCTTAGCGAAAAAGAATCACGGCTTAAGACGCTTACTGAAATTGAAGGCGCCAGCGAGGAGTCATTTCATAATTTTTTGACGCAGGCGGCAATCGAAGTTCCTGGTCTTGTTCAAAGTCTTCAGGAAATCATAAAAGTTCAAGAGGGCTACGAATGGGTAATTGATGTGGCGCTTGGCCAGTTTGCCCGTTCAATTGTAGTAAATGATGTCGCAGTCGCGAAAACACTGATCGCGCGCCTAAATTTCCGTAAAAATCTTTCCGCCGGAATAATAATGAAAACGTCGCGCAAACAAACTGAAATAAACTCTAGCGCCGAAACGCTTGGCTTTAAGCCCATGTCTCAATTTGTCCAAATAGCGGAAGGTTACGAAACTCTTTTTGACAATGTGTATATTTCCGAAACTTTTCCTCTTGAATCAATTGAAGCGTTTTTACAAGCGCCTCCGGCAAATTGGATTTCAAAAGACGGCTTGTTTCTTACATCTGATAGACGATTTTTTTATTGGGACGATCAAAACCGTTCCCGTTTCTTTTTCTCCCGTGAAGTAGAAATGAAGAAGCTCGGCGAAGATGTTGGCGCGATAAAAACACAGGTTAAAGAAAAAGATGAAAAGATTTCTTTTTTGCGGCAAGAATTAGACAGTTTGGAAAAACAATCTCAAGAAGTCGATGCCCAAAAAACTTCCGTCCTGATTGAAAAAGAATCTCTGGAAAATGAACATCGCAACATCACGGAACGACTTGGTAGCATTCAAAAGGAAATTGAATTGTCAGCCGCGGAAATTGAACAAATAAAATTAGAAACCGAAAAAACTTTAATAAACGCGCAAAACGCGCAAAACGTTTTGACGCAAAAAGAGCAGGATGAAAAATTATTTGTCGAAGCGCAAAAGAACAAAGAACGCGAACTTGAAAACGCCCTTCAAATTCGCGACGCGCTATTAAGCGATGTCCGCCGCGCTCAAACGAATTTGGATCAATGCAAGCAGGGCATATTGCATTTAAAAGAATCTCTTCAAATGATAGAAGGCCATGCCGCGAAAGACAAAGACCGTCAGAACGCAATTACGCAAAATACTGCGCGTATCGCGGCAAAAGAAAAAGAATTGGACACAGAAGAGTCGACCTCCGCAAGACTTGCCGAAGACCTACAGCAAAAACTGCGCAGCATTGACGTTGAATTAGAGCTTTTGCATAAAGATTTGAAAGGGCAGGAAGACTCGTTGGCAGTTTTAAGAACCGCACTTGAAGAACTTATTCAAAATCAGAAAAAGATTCAGGAAGATGAACATCAAATTTCGATAAAACAAATGGATTTGGATTATAAAATAAAAAATATTGGGGAAAGACTTTTGCAGCGTTATCGCTTAAATCTTTCCGAGCTAAACCCTCAAGATTACGCTTTTACCGAAGATGAACTCCCGTCATCCGAAGAAGCCCTCACAGCGCTTCAGGGAAAAGTTGAGGCGCTTGGAACGGTAAACCTACTTGCCATTGAGGAATATCAGGAGCTAAAACAGCGCTATGATTTCTTACTTGCACAGCAAAAAGACCTTGAAGATGCCCGCACAGAGCTGATGGAGGCAATACGCAAAATCAATCAGACAACAAAACAGCTTTTTGAAGATACATTTAAACAAGTCCAAGAGGCTTTTAAACAATATTATCAAATTTTATTTCGCGGCGGAGAAGCAAAGTTGTTTTTAGTCGATGAAGCGCATCCTCTTGAATCCGGCATAGACATTGTAGTTCGTCCTCCCGGAAAGAAATTTCAAAATATGTCTCTTCTTTCGGGCGGCGAAAAAGCAATGACTGCCGTGGCTCTTTTGTTTGCTCTTTTCAAAATTAAGCCTTCTCCGTTCAGTCTTTTGGACGAAATTGACGCGCCGCTTGATGAAGCGAATATAGATAGATTTCTCGCGGTATTAACAACATTTCTTGAGCAGTCGCAATTTATAATTATCACGCATAATCGAAAAACCATTTCTATGGGCAACTCGCTTTATGGCGTTACGATGCAAGAGCCAGGTATATCAAAAATAGTTTCTGTGAAAGTCCGCTCTGCCGCGGAGTCTATTACGGGCGGACATTCCGCGGTTACCACAGTTCAAGAAACCACAAGCGCAATTGAAAACGAAAAAGAAAATTCGGACACTGTCGCGGCTTGAGTATTCCCAATTACCTCACACTTTTTAGAATTATTCTTACACCCGTATTCTTTATTGCGCTTGTTTCCTACGGTCCAGGAAAAGAACATCTTCGCCTAATAGCTCTTGTGGTGTTTGCGGTCGCGGCCGTTACGGACGCGCTTGACGGTATACTCGCAAGGTATTTAAAGCAGCGGACGCAGCTGGGACAAATGCTAGATCCTCTTGCCGACAAAGTTCTACTTGTAACCGCGTATATTGGCCTTCTTTTCGCGACTTCGCTTCCATATCGTCCACCGCTTTGGATAACAGTGTCAATATTATTTCGCGACATCATTTTGCTTATAGGCTTTTTTATACTTCATCTTGCGGGAAAAAAAATTGAAGTAGAACCAAACAAATGGGGAAAAGTAACCACAACTTGTCAGATGCTGCTTCTTTGTTTTGTTTTGCTCGAATGGTCGCTCGCTGTTCCTATTGCGTATATCACAGCTATTCTTACTATAGCCTCCGGCATTATATATCTCTCAAAAGGATTAAAATTTCTCAATGAATAATCTTATCTTAAGCCTTATTTTTATTGTTGTCGCTTACCTCTTGGGCTCAATTCCATTCGGACTCATAATAGGTTTTAAAATTGCGAAACTAGATATTCGTGAACACGGAAGCAAAAACATCGGCGCGACAAATGTGTCACGAGTGGTAGGAAAAAAATGGGGAATTATCGTTCTTGTTTTGGACGCGCTAAAAGGTTTGCTCGCCTGTCTTCTTCCGCTTTTTTTTGTTCAAAATATATCCATCCCTTTTCAATTGTTACTAGGCAGTACAGCAATACTTGGCCACAGTTTCCCAATATGGTTAAAGTTTAAGGGCGGAAAGGGAGTGGCAACATCCCTTGGGGTTTTTCTGGCTGTTGCATGGGCGCCAACGCTCATCACTTTTGGCCTCTGGATTATCGTTTTTGCTATATCTCACATAATTTCTTTTGCCTCGCTTATTGCCGCCGCGGTTTTCCCAATAGTAATAACTTTGAAATATTGGGGGACATCGGACTTAAAATATCTTCTTTCAATCAGCTTGTTGATTACTATTTTTATTTTTTATACCCACCGTGCTAATATCCAGCGTTTGATTCGCCGCGAAGAAAAAAAACTTTTCTAAGAAATTCTTGATAATTATTTATTTTCATATATAATATGCAAATAAATAAAATGCTATTGACAAATATCGTGTTTTAACTTTACAGTAAACAACTTGATCGATAGAATTGCGAACCTATTTTAAAAGGAGAAGGATTTATGAGCGAACGTAAAAAAACCGAAAAAACTAGTCCCGTAGCCGACAGCAAAAAGACTTCGGAAAGACAAAAAGCATTAGATCTCGCGCTCTTACAAATTGAGAAGCAATTTGGCAAAGGCTCTATTATGAAATTAGGCGATCAGCATCACGAAAATGTCGCTTCAATTCCCACAAACGCTCTAAGTCTTGACATTGCCACAGGCGTTGGAGGAGTTCCGCGTGGCCGAATTGTTGAAATCTATGGTCCTGAGTCGGGAGGCAAAACAACTCTCACACTCAATATCGTTGCCAGAATTCAATCGCAAGGCGGGGTTGCCGCGTTTATAGATGCCGAACACGCTTTAGATCCTCAATACGCTCAAAAAATCGGTGTAAAAGTAGACGAGCTTTTAATCTCTCAACCCGACTCTGGCGAGCAGGCTCTTCAAATCGCCGAAATGCTTGTCAGGTCAAACGCGGTGGATTTAATTATTGTGGACTCTGTCGCGGCTCTTGTTCCGAAGGCTGAAATTGAAGGAGATATGGGACAAGCTCAAATGGGTCTTCAAGCGCGCCTTATGTCGCAAGCGATGCGAAAACTCACGGCTATTATAAGCAAATCAAAAAGCTGCATTATTTTTATAAATCAATTGCGGGAAAAAATTGGCGTAATGTTTGGAAATCCTGAAACCACACCGGGTGGAAAAGCCCTCAAATTTTTTGCCTCTATGCGTCTTGATATTCGTCGCATCGCCAGTCTCAAAAAAGGCGACGCCGTAGTGGGGAATAGGGTTCGCGTAAAGGTTGTAAAAAATAAAGTCGCGGCGCCGTTTAGACAAGCCGAATTTGACATACTTTTTGAAGAAGGAATTTCGCGGTCGGCAAATGTCTTGGAATTAGGCGTTCAGTATCAAGTTATAGAGAAATCGGGAACTTGGCTTTCGTATGGAGATCACAAATTAGGCCAAGGCAAAGACGCGGCGAGAGCGTTTTTAAAAGAAAATCCCAAATTACTTGAAGAGATTGAAAAGAAAATTTTGGAAAAAGTCGCGGCAGGTGAAAGCGCACTTGAAATAACAGAATCTTAATAAACTTTGTTGCTTTAACTTTTCTGTATTTTATGGATAATTTTGTCAATCAAGCGTTAATCACATCGCTTCGCCTACTTGCTTCGAGTCCGAAAAGTGAAGCCGAGCTCCGAAAACGCCTTACGCAAAAGGGATTTCCTTCTGCGCCCATCGAACAAGCATTGCAAAATCTGCGGGGAAAAGGCGTTTTAAGTGATGAAAATTACGCGCAAGACCTTTTGACGAATTTGTTTAGAATTAAGGGTGAGGGACGCCGCCGAATAGCTTTTGAAATGAAGCGTCGCGGACTGTCGCAAAAAACACAAAATTTGGTTTTATCAAAAATAACTGAGAAAGACGAAATCGACAAAGCGTTTGAAATCGCTCGGAATAAATTCGCGAGTTTCAAGTCCGTTGATGAACAAAAACAAAAAAAACGTTTATACGACTTCTTGATGCGAAAAGGATATGACTTCGGCATTGCAAAAGAAGTAACGGAAAAAGTAATAAAAACCTCAAAGGAAACTGACAACGAAGAACTATGAAAACCGGAACAGACGAACTCAGAAGCGCCTTCCTCGAATTTTTCAAATCCAAAAACCACACATATGTCAAAAGCGATTCATTAGTTCCACAAAATGATCCTTCGCTTCTTTTTACCGGCGCGGGAATGAATCAATTTAAAGAATATTTTCTTGGCGTAAAAAAAGATTTAAAACGAGCCGCGACTTCGCAAAAATGCCTAAGGACGGGCGACCTTGACGAAGTTGGAAAAACTCCTTTTCATCATTCTTTTTTTGAAATGTTAGGTAATTTTTCTTTTGGCGATTATTTTAAAAAAGACGCGATTGCTTGGGCTTGGGAATTTTTGACCGTTTCTCTCGGCATCGATAAAAACAGACTCAGAGTAACCGTTCACAAAGACGATTCTGAGGCGTTTGATATTTGGACTAAAGAAATTGGTCTCCCCAAAGACTGGTTGTTTTTGTGCGGCGACAAATCAAACTTTTGGCCTGCGAACGCGCCGTCAGATGGCCCGAACGGTCCATGCGGCCCGTGTTCTGAAATTTATTATGACCAAAATCCTCAAATAAACGGAACGCCTATTGACAATTCGGGTAAATACGCGGAAATTTGGAATCTTGTTTTTACGCAATACGATCGACAAGACGGCGGCAAATTAGTTCCTCTGGCGCAAAAAAACATTGATACGGGTATGGGTCTGGAGCGGCTAGCGTGTGTTCTACAAAGCAAGACTTCCAATTTTGAAATTGATATTTTTCAGCCGATTCATCAAGCAATTTTAAAAGCATTGTCAATCAAACTTTCCGCGTCTGATATAAAGAAAATTTATCCAATTTCAGACCACTTGCGCGCTGTGGTTTTTTCGATCGCCGATGGAGTAATTCCATCCAACGAAGGCCGCGGCTATGTCATTCGCAAACTTATTCGCCGGGCATTTTGGCGGGCGTATGAACTTTTAGACGCGAACGCGAAACAAAAACTCACTTCATTTTTGCATAAGGCTGTCCTTTCCGTCGCGGACGTAATGAAAAAAACTTATCCCGAAATCCACGAAGCGCAAGACAGCATTCAATCAGTCTTATCACAAGAAGAAGAGCGTTTTGCGGCAAACTTAAAAGACGGACTAGGGATTTTATCAAAGCATTTGCAAAAACTGGAAGACAGCTCCCAAAAAGTTGTACCCGGCAAAATCGCGTTTGAACTGTATGACACCTACGGCTTTCCCGTGGAACTTACGCGCGATGTGGCGGAGCAAAAAAAGTTTGTCATTGATTTTGAAAGTTTTGAGAAGTTGATGGAAGAACAGCGGGCGCGCTCAAAAGAAGGCAGTAAAATATCCGCTAAAATATTTGCGAGCTCAGGACTGGATAAAATTCCATCTCAGACTCCGCCAACAAATTTTCAAGGCTACGACACGCTTGAAACAACTTCTAAAATACTTTGGTATCAAACATCGGGCAAACAAGCTACTGTAATTTTGGACACTACGCCTTTTTATGCTGAAAGCGGCGGACAAGTCGGCGACAAAGGAATAATTGAAGGCGAAAATTTTAAATTAAAAGTCTTTGATACAAAAAAACTCGATAGGTATTTTTTGCATCAAGCTGAAATCACTAACGGTGAAATTCGTGACAATGCGACGGTTAACGCGAAAGTGGAAATCCCAAGGCGTGAAAACATAATGCGCAATCACACGGCAACGCATCTTTTGCACGCGGCTTTACGCGAAACGCTTGGGGTATCAGTCCGTCAGCTTGGTTCATTAGTAACGCCTGAAAGATTCCGCTTCGACTTCTCTTTTGGAAGGGCTTTAGCAGATGAAGAAATACAAAAAATTGAGACGATTGTAAATCGTGAAATCTTAAAATGCATACCAGTTAAGAAGGAGACTAAGACATTAGACGAAGCGAAAAAAGGCGGGGCGCTCGCATTTTTCGGTGATAAATACGACGACAGCGTTCGCATGATTACGATCCCTGGATTCAGCAAAGAACTTTGCGGCGGAACTCACTGCGACAACACCGGACAAATTGGTTCGTTCGTAATTTTAAGTGAATCTTCTGTGGCTAGCGGCGTTAGACGCATTGAAGCGTTTACGGGAAATTCCGTTTTGGATTATATTCATACACTTCAAGACCAACTTTCTCAAATATCAAAAATGTTAAAAGTGAGCGCGGCAGACATTCCCACTCGAATCGGGAAAATGCTCGAAACCGCTAAGGCAAAAAAGAAATCGGAAGGACAAAACGCGCTGAATACTATCGACATTAAAACTCTCGCGAAAAAAAGCGTGGGCGGCGGAGAAGTCAAAGTTTTTGTAGATTCTTTTAACGGTATTGGAATCGACGGGATCAGAGAGCTTGCGGCGCGCATCAGAGAAGAAACCAGCAAACTAATTTTTGTGATTGCCGCTATCGAGGACGAGAAATTGAGCGTAATAACCGGCGTTACTTCAGATATTGTCAAAAACGGTTTTGATGCTCGCGTTATTTTTAAAACTTTTTCAGGAATACTTGGTATAAACGGCGGCGGAAAATCTGATATTGTTCAGGCGGGCGGAGCGTTTCAGGGAGATTTTTTATTGGTAAAGCCCAACATAGAAAAAGCCGTTCTTTTATATCTAAAAGAAAAGGGAATTTAAGACGTGCAATTGCTTCATTGGGATAAAACAACACAAAAAAAAGTTCTCCGCGACTACGCCACTTTTTTTGATCCGGCAATAGCAAAAAAAGTTGGCAAAATCCTCTCTGATGTTCGCCAATCGGGCGATTCCGCCATTCGTCGCTATACAAGGGAATTTGACGGTATAAATCTTCCTCTAAAACGACTTTCTGTTACCGAGGGCGACATTAACCGAGCCTTTGAGAAAATTCGAGTTCAATTTGTGCCTCTTTTAAAACAAATAAAAGAAAATGTTCAGGAATATTATGAACGCGAATTAAAACAATCATTTAATATATCGGGCAAAGACGGCGTGGAACTCGGCAAAAGATACAAGGCTCTTGACCGAGTTGGGATTTATATACCGGCTGGAACCGCGCCTCTTGTATCCACCGTTTACATGACAGTAATTCCGGCTAAAGTCGCCGGCGTTCGAGAAATTGTTCTTGTTTCACCTCCGCGAAAAGACACGGGCGATATTGATCCGCATATTCTTGCCGTCGCTAATCTTTTGGGCATAAATGAAATTTATCGAGTGGGCGGAGTTCAAGCGATAGGCGCGTTAGCATTTGGAACAAAAACTATAGCAAAAGTTGATAAAATTGTTGGGCCCGGAAATTCCTATGTTACCGAAGCAAAACGACAAGTCTACGGTTTTGTTGATATTGACATGGTGGCTGGTCCAAGTGAGGTTGCGATTATTGCTGACGACACGGCTAATCCCGATTATGTAACCTGCGATTTGCTCGCCCAAACAGAACACAATGGAGGGATGTGTTATCTAATAACACCTTCTAAAAAACTTGCCGAAACAATGAAAAAAAGAGTCGATTCCGGAACGATTATTATGGTCAAATCCATTGCCGAAGCTGTCGAGGCCGCAAACGCCATTGCCGCCGAACATTTAGAAATCATGACCGAAGAACCCAACAAAGTTGCCGAGTCAATACGGCATGCGGGCGCTGTTTTTATCGGCGACTATTCTCCGACTGTTATCGGCGATTACTTCGCGGGTCCAAGCCATGTTTTGCCAACAGGCGGAACAGCAAGATATTTTTCGCCGTTAAGCGCCTCAACATTCATAAAAAGCTCACAACTTATTCACTATACCCCCGAAGCATTAAAGAGCGCGCAGGAACATGTGCGAATGCTCACTGATATGGAAGGACTTTTCTTACACAAGATTTCTCTTGATGCTCGCCTTATAAAGCGTGAAGACGCATCTCAAAAAGGATAAAAAATGCCCATACGCAAAGCCAAAATTAGTAGAAAAACAGCTGAAACAAATATCCAAGCCGAGTTCGTCATAGACGGTGAAGGAAAATCAAAAATAGACACACAAATTCCTTTTCTCGACCATATGCTTACGCTTCTCGCAAAACATGGACTTTTCAATATAAACCTAAAAGCACGCGGCGATCTTGAGGTTGATATTCATCATACAAACGAAGATATAGGAATATCTCTGGGGACCGCGTTTGCTAAGGCTTTGGGCAACAAAAAAGGGATTCGCCGATATGGTTCTTTTGCTGTTCCTATGGATGAAGCGCTCGTTAGAGTTACCCTTGATATTTCGGGCCGTCCATCGTTTTTTATTACCAAAGCAAAAGGCGTCCGTCTTACAAGGCAGCCGCAATATACATACGAAGATGCCATAGATTTAACACGCTCATTTGCCCAAAACGCCGGAATAAATATGCACATAGGAGTTTTGGGGGGAGAAGACACACATCATATCGTTGAAGGAATTTTTAAAGGGTTAGCCAAAGCGCTTGATATGGCGACTTCAATCGACGCAAGAGTAAAGGGCGTTCCTTCTACAAAAGGTAAGTTGTAAAAATAATTTTTATTTGTTTTGCAAAAAAAATAACCATCGCAAACAATAAGCACTCCATATGATAGCCATCATCGATTACGGAATGGGCAATTTAAAAAGCGTTCAGAAGGCCTTTGACTATCTTGGCGCGAAAACGAAACTTTGCTTTAAAGGCAGCGAAATATCAAAATCCACGAAAGTTATTTTGCCCGGCGTAGGCGCGTTTGGCGATGCCATGAAAGAAATAAAAGCACGCGGTTTTATTGAACCATTAAGAGATATGGTTAGCAAAAAAAATACGAAAATCATGGGCGTATGCTTGGGTCTTCAACTTTTTTTTGAATCAAGCGAAGAGTCGCCGAGAATAAAAGGGCTTGGTTTGTTGAAAGGTAAGGTTATTCGCTTTCGTTCTAAAACGGAAAAAATACCGCATATGGGCTGGAATGATTTAATAATAAATCAAAAGCATCCAATGCTTCACAATGTAACCAGCGGACAATATTTTTATTTTGTTCATTCGTATTTTGCAAAGCCTAAGGCGAAATCGGCCGCACTTGCCTGCTGCAATTACGGAAAAGAAACTTTTGCCGCGGTTGTCGGTAACGAAAATCTTTTTGCCACGCAATTCCATCCTGAAAAAAGCCAAGATGTCGGATTACGAATTTTAAAAAATTTTATTGACTGGAAATAACACAAAATGAATCTTTATCCCGCTATAGATATTTTGGAAGGACAAGTTGTTCGACTAATAAAAGGCGATTATAACGCGCTTACCGTTTACTCAAATAATCCTGCCGAAATCGCTTTGGAGTGGGATAATGCCGGAACAAATTGGATTCATGTTGTCGATCTTGACGGCGCAAGAGATGGACGCCTTGTTAATGAAGACTCCATCAAATCTATTTGCAAATCCGTATCCGCGAAAGTTGAGGTTGGCGGCGGAATAAGAACAAAGTCTGATATTGAAAAAGTTTTAGAGCTGGGAGCGTCTCGCGTAATACTCGGGACAAAAGCGCTTGAAAAGTTTTTTCTAAAATCAATAGTGTCGGAATTTGGCGATAAAATCGCGGTAGGAATGGATGTTAGAAACGACAAAGTCAAAACAGCTGGCTGGCTGCGCGATGGAAATATTTCTTATACTGAAGCCATTGATATGTTCAATGAACTTGGTGTTGCCACTCTAATTTATACCGATATTGAGAAAGACGGCGTTTTGAACGGTCCTAACTGGGAAAAACTCCAACATGTTTTAGAGAAAAGCAATTCGCGAATTATTCTGTCTGGCGGCATTAGTAAAATAGATGATATTAAACGCTGCTACGAGATGGCGCATACGAGGTTTGAAGGTGTCATTATCGGCAAAGCTTTGTATGACAAAAAATTCACTTTAGAAGATGCTGTAAAACTTGGTCAGAACAGAGAAAAAGGAGGCTTCAAAAATGGACGCTAACAATTTTTTTCAGACTATTTTAGGCGAACGCAATTGGACTTGGGCGCTTGCCGGACTTGCTTATCTTTTTGCATTTCTTATCGTGAGACATTTTTTTATGCGCTCGCTTATTAAACGGGCAAAAGGGCTTCAGTCAAAATGGCTCAAAGAAATTAAAATCTTATATTCAAAGCAATGCTATGGAGGCTGGATTCTTTTTATGGTTTCCTTTTTCCTTTTTGTTTTTGTTTGGGAAACAGGAAATTTTAATTCACCTTCTCTATACGAAATAGGCATCGATTCAATTATTGTTCTGACGCTCCTTCTGGCAATTATTTCTCATATTATCGCGTTTGGATTCTCAACTATTCAAATTCTAAAACGCCTTGAAAACAATCAGATGACGCTATAACTATATGTTTGCCCGTCGAATTATTCCGTGTCTTGATATTGCCGATGGTCGCGTAGTAAAAGGAGTTAAGTTTGTGTCCCTTAAAGACGCGGGCGATCCCGTGTCTTGCGCCCAAGCCTACAATCAGCAAAACGCCGATGAACTTGTTTTTTTAGACATAACCGCTTCGCATGAAAAACGCAAAACTTTGATTGATCTGGCAGAAAAAGTTGCCTCATCTATTTTTATTCCATTCACCGTAGGCGGAGGAATAAATACCATAACTGATATTCGCGAGCTTTTAAAAACTGGCTGCGACAAAGTTTCAATCAATACTTCCGCAGTAAAAAATCCAAAATTTATTTTAGAAGCCGCAAAACGTTTTGGCAGACAATGCATTGTCGTGGCAATTGACGCTAAAAAAGAAGCGCAAGACAAATGGGGCGTTTATACCCATGGCGGAAGATGTTTGGCAAATCTTGACGCCATAAAATGGGCAAAACAAGCTGAAAAACTTGGCGCGGGCGAAATACTTTTGACTAGCATGGATGCGGACGGAACAAAAAACGGCTACGATTTGGAGCTGACTCGTAAAATATCAGAATCTGTTCGTATCCCAGTTATCGCGTCGGGAGGAGCTGGAAACTTGCGTCATATTTACGAAGCCTTCAGCAAGGGAAAGGCAGACGCGTGTCTTGCCGCTTCGATATTCCATTTTGGGCAATTCACGATTCCAGAAACTAAAGCTTTTCTAAAATCAAAGGGCGTTCCGGTGAGGTTTTGAAATGAAAAAAATTTCTTTTTTTCTTATTTTCACATTTTTTATTTTTTTTCTTTATGGTTGCGCATCTAACAAAGAACCTGAAGTTACCTGCGGCGCGTGTGTCGCTCCAAAACCTCTGAATCTTGATACTCTTTCAAACGACCATATTACGCAAGTAAAAAAAATTATTGCGACTCTCAAACCTTATATTGATTCATTAGATAAATCCGGGAAACTGCCATATCTTTCGCTAACGGATTTGCAATCGCGCCTTGAGTCTAGAGATTTCACTCTTTTATCATCATTTCGTCTTATCGATCCGGCAGAACTTGGCACCGCTTCAAAGTTTCAAGGTTTCTCGTATGGCGACCCAGCGCTTGTAAAACTTGAAAATCAAACTATTACTCTTAATGGCAAAAAGACAAAAATTCCTCCACAATTCTTAACCGCGCAAGTCTACGCGGCATATGAGGCAATGTCGCAGGCAATGGAAAAAGATTTGGGCAAGCGGCTTTATATAGAATCGGCTTACAGGTCAAGCGCTTATCAACTTTATCTCTTCGTTTTCTATCTACAAAATCACGACTATTCAATACGCGAAACTGCAAAGTGGGTTGCGTTGCCGGGCTATAGCGAGCACGGAAACACAACTCATCTCGCTCTGGATTTTATCAATCAAAATGGCATTAGTGGCGAAACAGACCCGCAAGCCTTTGAGAATTTAATTGAATATAAATGGCTGGAGAAAAACGCGCATTTATTCGGTTTTGTTTTATCCTATCCTAAGTCATCGCAAGATGATGTAACTTTTGAGCCTTGGCATTGGCGTTTTGACCGATAAACCCGTTTATGCCCAATTTTAAAGTGTGCCTACTTGACACATTTTGTAATATAGGGCATACATAGCAGCCGCCTCTTATAAATATCTGCAAATTTAATACCATAAAAGGAGTAATTTAATGGAAAATCTAAAATATAACGAACAAGGGCTTTTGCCGGTAATTATTCAAGACTCCAAATCCGGAGAAGTCTTGATGCTTGCTTATATGGACAAAACGGCTGTGGAAAGAACTCTCAAAGAAAAACACACTGTTTTTTATTCCCGTTCCAGAAATAAATATTGGGTAAAAGGCGAAGAATCAGGGCATACCCAGTCGGTATGTCAGGTGTTAACCGATTGCGATAAAGACACTTTGCTCGTTAAAGTGATACAAGAAAAAGGCGGAGCGTGTCATCTCGGCTACCGGACATGTTTCGTTCACGAAATGAATGAGTCGGGTGATGTTACTCGCGTAACGCAGGAAAAGATTTTTAATCCAGAAAAAATTTATAAAAAATGATTAGTCCAAACTTTGATGATTTTAAAAAAATCGCCAAAAAAGGCAATCTAGTCGCCGTTGTCGAAACCTTTCCTGCCGACTTGGAAACGCCCGTATCAAGTTTTTTGAAAATCAGTAAAAACTCAAAATACGCGTTCTTACTCGAATCGGCTGAACAGACAGAAAAAATCGGACGCTTTTCATTTCTTGGAATTAATCCCGCTGCAGTTTACAGCGCCACAAATGACGGGGTTACTGTTATCGAGAACAGTAAAAAAAATGTTTTGAAAAACAAAAAAATCCTTAGCGTTTTAAATAACGAACTCGCGGCGCGAAAGCTCGCGAATCCCGAAGCTTTTCCCGGTCTGCCGGGCGGTTTTATCGGTTATCTTTCATATGAAAACGTTCAGGATTTTGAAAAAATAAAACTTACTCCCAAAAAAGATGTCGGTTTTCCGCTTAGTATTTTTTTTCGCGCAGAAGATTTTGTGGTTTTTGACCATTTTAGAAAAACGCTTTCCGTTGTCGTTCTGGCTGATTTAAAAAAAAATAAGTCCGAAAAATCCGCTTATGCCAAAACTCTGCAACGAATGAGCAATTACAAAACTCTATTAAAACGTCCAATAGAGATTCCAAAGCCGACAAAAAAAATTGCCCCTAAGAAAATCACGTCAAACATGACGCGAAATGAATATGAGTCAAAAGTCCGCCGAATTAAAAAATACATAAATGCGGGCGATTGTATTCAAGTTGTTTTATCGCAAAGATTCCAATTTGAGCATGAGGGCGATGATTTTCAAATTTATCGAGCTCTGCGTTCAATAAATCCCTCTCCTTATATGTTTTACTTTAGAAGCGGAGATCATCGTCTCATAGGAGCGTCTCCCGAACTTCTTGTAAAAAAGACTGGACGGCTTGCTGAGGTTCGGCCGATTGCCGGAACCCGTCCGCGCGGAGCTGATGAACAAAAAGACTTGCAACGCGAAAAACAACTTAAATCGTCAGTAAAGGAAATGGCAGAACATCTTATGCTGGTAGATTTGGGCAGGAATGATTTGGGACGCGTGTCAGAATTTAAAACTGTTAAAGTAAACGGGTTTGCGTTTGTCGAACGCTATTCCCATGTAATGCATCTTGTAAGCCGAGTGCAGGGAATACTAAAAAAAGAAAAGTCTACGATGGATCTTTTGTGTTCGACATTTCCGGCTGGAACTTTGTCGGGCGCGCCCAAAATTCGCGCGATGCAAATTATTGATGAGCTGGAACCCGAAGCGCGCGGTCCATACGGCGGATGTTTTGGCTACTTTGACTACAATGGGGATATGGATATGTGCATTACTATTCGCACACTTATGTTGCACAAAAACAAGGTTTTTTTGCAAGCAGGCGCAGGCATTGTCAGTGATTCCAACCCCGAAAAAGAATATATAGAAACTGTCAACAAATCCCGCGCGCTGTTAAAGGCTATGGAAGAGCGGTTTCTTTTTTAGAGAGGATATGGCGCAAAATGCTGCTGGTCATCGATAATTACGATTCGTTTACATATAATTTGGTTCAGTATTTTGGCGAGTTAAACGCAAAGCCGATAACTGTCCGTAATGATGAAATTACTATTGGAAAAATAAAAAAACTAAGTCCCGACCAGATTCTTATTTCGCCGGGACCTTGCACGCCGAAAGAAGCTGGTATTTCCCGTGAAGTCCTTCAAGAATTTAGCGGTAAAATCCCAATATTAGGAGTTTGCCTTGGACATCAGGCTATTGGCGATGTGTTTGGAGGAAAAGTGGTGCCCGCGAAACGGGCAATGCACGGGAAAATTTCACTTGTTCATCATAATAACGATCCAATTTTTAACGGTGTTTCAAACCCTTTTAAAGCCACGCGTTATCATTCACTCTTAGTTGAAAAACGCTCGCTGCCCAAAATTCTTGAAATAACGGCTTGGACTGCAGATGGCGAAATTATGGGACTTAAGCACAAGAAACATTCAACATGGGGGCTGCAATTTCATCCCGAATCAATTATGACTGAATCGGGAATGCGAATGGTAAAAAATTTTTTGGAGCTTTCAAAATGAAATCGGCTCTCGGCATATCACAAAAAAGAACATTTGAAACACTTGTAGCCAAGCTCGCGAATGGCAAATCTCTTTCGCGAAATGACGCTCACAGGTCTTTCTCGTGGCTTTTTACTGAACGGCTTTCTTTTCAACAAGCAAAAACTTTTTTGCTTTTGATAACAAAAAAAGGCGAGACCGCCAATGAACTTTTAGGCTGCCTTGAAGCATTGCAGGAGCTTGAGAAACCCATAAGAACAAGAATTTCCGGACTCATGGATACGTGCGGAACGGGCGGAGACGGGAGCCAAACGCTCAATGTTTCAACCCTAGTATCTCTTGTTATAGCCGCGGCAGGAGGAAAAATCGCGAAACACGGCAACCGAGCTGTTTCATCAAAATCCGGCAGTTCCGACTTGATGGAAGCGTTTGGCGTGAAACTTCACGCCTTTCCGCAAAAAATGATTCAAGCGCTAAAACGCTCGGGACTGGGATATTTTCACGCGCCTGTTTATCATCCTGTATTTGCAAAAATGCAGCCTTTGCGGCAAGCAATAAAACGTCGGACAATTTTAAATTTGCTTGGTCCGCTTGTAAATCCAATGCGTCTTGACTATCAACTTGTCGGCGTGGCGCAAAAACGCCTTGTTCCGCTTTACGCAAAAGTTCTTTCAAAATTATCAAGAAAAGCGTCTCTTGTGTGTCATAGCGAAGACGGCATGGACGAAATATCAACTTCTGCCACAACAACCGCCGCGTGGGTAACGCCGGGCCGCGTCCGCATGACCGCTATAAACCCGTCATCGCTTGGACTTTTACAAGCAAAAACTGAGGACTTAAAAGTCGATTCAGTTTACAAAAGCAAACAGCGCGCGGAAGATATTTTAGCTGGAAAAGACAGAAGCGCGGCGCGGGATATGATTGTCTTGAATGCCGCTTACGGACTTCTTCTTTGCCAAAAAGTAAAATCTGTCCCCGAAGGAATAACGCTGGCCAATAAAGCTCTTGATAGCGGAAAGGCGCTTGGCGTTTTGGAACAACTCAAAACGTTATCAAATGAATATGATTCTTAACGATATTCTCATTCAAAAAAGAAAAGATTTAGACGAGCTTAAACTTCGCATGCCTCTTGCGCGCTTGCGAAAAATAGTCGAGCAAACGGAACGAAAAAATATCCGCTCGTTCAAAAATGCCATTTTATCCGTTAAGCATTTAAACATCATAGCGGAACTCAAAAAAGCGTCTCCGTCTGAGGGCGTTATTTGTGAAAACTTTCAGCCGTTGCGCATCGCGAGCATTTATGAATTTGCGGGCGCGAGCGCGATTTCCGTTCTTACTGAATCGCATTTTTTTAAGGGCCGTCCAAGTTATTTGAAGACAGTCCGTCAAGTTACAAAACTTCCTCTTCTTAGAAAAGATTTCATCTTTGATCCATTTCAAATTTATGAAACAGCGCTCCTTGAAGCCGACGCGTTTTTGCTTATTGCCGCAATATTAACCGAGGAAGAATTGCGAAGCCTGATTCAGCTGGGGGAGTCTTTAAGAATGGACGCTTTGGTTGAAATTCATTCTGAGGAAGAACTGAAAAAAGCAATCGCCGCCGGCGCACGCATCATAGGAATAAATAATCGCGATTTAAGAACCTTGTCTGTCGATTCAAACCGTGGAAAAAATTTAATACCTCATATACCAAAAGGAATTACGATTGTCATTGAAAGCGGATTAACAAATCATGATGAATTGCTTGCGTATAAAAGCCTTGGAGTAAACGCATTTCTGATAGGAACAAGTCTTGTAAAGTCTAAGGACATAGCAGCCGCTCTTCAAAACCTTCTCGGACAAAAAAACACATCCAGTGCTGCCGAACTGCCATGACTCGAATAAAAATTTGCGGAAATACCGAATATGATACATCACGTTTAGCCATAGATTTGGGCGCAGATTATTTAGGGTTTATCTTTACACCGAAGAGCAAACGGTATATTGATTTCCTGCGCGCCGCGGATATCTTTTCAAGACTAAAAGATTTCCCAAACAAAGTCGGCGTTTTTTTAAATCAAGATATAAACGAAGTTGAGAAAATAGCCGCGGAACTCGATTTGCAAATCCTTCAATTTCATGGCGATGAGTCTTCAGAGTATTGCGGTTATTTTTCCAATAAAGGTTACAAAATAATCAAAACTATTTCAATTCAAACTGAATTGGACGCAATCAAAGTCAAAAATTACGCGACTCCATTTTTTTTATTCGATACATACATAAAAGACGAACCCGGTGGGACCGGAAAGATATTTGATTGGAGAGGCATAAAAAAGGCTGATTATGTTCACAATAAACTTTTTCTAGCGGGCGGCTTAAATCCCGAAAATGTTTCAACATCTATAAAAACGGTCCGTCCATTCGCGGTCGATGTCGCAAGCGGCGTGGAGATCGCACCGGGCAAAAAATCTCCGGAACTTTTAAAATCTTTTATAACACAAGCAAAGTCTGCTTAATCATATGAACGAAAAACTAGAATTCTTAAAGCGTCTTAAACCAAAACTTTCGCTTATCGAAAAAGATTCTTTATACGAACAACTTCTTGATGCTGTCGCTAGCCAAACGCTTCTGATAGACACTATTGAAAATTTAGAAGAAACCGTTTTTCTAACAAACGATATCGCTCAAACAATTTACGCGAATCAAAAAGCAGCTGTAACGCTTGGCGTCTCGCTAACCAAAACTCGCAGATTTGTATGGGAACAAATAGCGGACGATTCAATCAGCCGTTTTTTAGAACATAATTTGTTGAAAACAAAAAATAAAACGGTTCGTGATTTTAAAGTCATTACACCGCGAGAACTGATTCTTAGACTCACTGTAATTCCTCTTGAACAAAACGATAAAAAAATATTCGCGCTCATTTTTAACGACATCTCATCGCGACGCAGCAAAGAATCCGAAGCTCTCATACTATCCAAGATGGAAAGTCTTGTCCGTCTTGCAAGCGGGATCGCTCACGAAATCGGCAATCCGCTAAACGCCATCACAATACATCTTGAAATCTTAAAAAAGCGGCTTTCTTCGTTGCCGAGTAACAAACGGCAAGTATTAAATGAGTCTTTGATGGAAATCCAAGATGAAACACGAAGACTGGATAAAGTTATTCGAAATTTTTTAAAAGCCACGCGAAAGCCTCCGCTTCGTTTTCGCCAAGACAGCTTGAATGAAATAATCGGCGAGGCATTGTCATTTATGAAACCGCAGCTTGCACGCGGCAATATACATTCACAGGTTAAATACGATGAAAGTTTGCCGTCATTTTTGATGGACAAAGACAGACTTTATTCAGTGTTCATTAATCTCATTAAAAATGCTGAAGAGTCCATGTCGGGACGCGACGGAACATTAAAAGTTCAAACAGCAAGAAAAAACAACTGCGCGGTTATCAGTATTACCGACACGGGCTGCGGAATAGATAAAAAAAATATCGATAAAATTTTCGACATCTACTACACAACCAAAAGAGAAGGCTCTGGGCTGGGATTGATGATGGTATATGATTCAATCGCTGAACACGGCGGAAAAATCGAAGTCAAAAGCAAATTGCAAAAAGGCACAACATTTAAAATAATTTTGCCGATACGTGAGCCGCAGCTTCAATTGCCTCATTATCAAAGTAGCGCGGAGGAATAACTATGTTTGAAAGTATTTTACTTGTAGAAGACGAGTCATCTTCCCGCAAGGGTTTAACACAGTTTTTGCAAGCATTAGATTTTGATGTAATCACTGCGGAAAACGGCAAAGAGGCATTGGAGTTTTTTAAGTCAGAAAAACCAGACCTTGTTATTTCCGATATTAAAATGCCTGAGATGAGCGGAACCGACTTGCTTGACTCAATCAAACAAATATCGCCAAACGCAAAAGTAATACTTCTCACAGCTTACGGCTCCGTCGAAGACGCGGTAAAGGCCATGAAAAATGGAGCGTTTTATTATCTGACAAAACCGGTAAACCTCGAAGAGCTTGAGTTTCTTATAAAAAAAGCTTTCAACAGCCATCAGCTGGAAGAAGAAAATCGCGAGCTAAAACAAGAGCTTTTTCGCGAACGTTACGATCAAGGACAGCTTGTCGCTCAATCAAAAAAAATGCGAGAACTTTTAAAAACTGTAGATAAAATTGCCGCTTCAAGCGCCTCTGTTTTGATTGAAGGGGAAAGCGGAACAGGTAAAGAGTTAATCGCCCGCCGCATCCATGAATTGAGCAGTAGACGGCAATATCCATTTGTTGCCGTTCATTGCGCCGCACTTACGGAAACGCTTCTTTCAAGCGAACTTTTTGGACATGAAAAAGGTTCATTTACTGGCGCCGCCGACCGTAAAAAGGGACGATTTGAGCGCGCTCACGAAGGAAGTCTCTTTCTTGACGAAATAGGCGAAATATCAAAAGACACGCAAGTAAAACTTTTGCGCGTTCTTCAGGAAGGCGAGTTTGAGCGAGTCGGAGGAACAAAAACAATTAAAGTAGATGTCCGACTTATCGCGGCCACAAACAAAACTCTCATTGATGAAGTCCACGCCGACAGATTCCGTGAAGACCTCTATTATCGAATAAATGTAATTTATTTAAAAGTTCCCACGCTGCGTGAAAGAAAAGAAGATGTTCCGCTTCTTGTTGAAACTTTCATTAGACAATACTCACAATCCAATTCAAAGAAAATTAAAGGTATTGAAAAAGCTGCGTTGGAGGCGCTTGTTAGTTATGATTGGCCTGGAAATATCCGCGAGCTTAAAAATGTTGTGGAACGTATGATTGTCTTAAGTTCAAGCGAAATGCTGACGCTCGATTTGATTTCCGAAGATATCCGGCAGAATCAAAATAACCAAATTTTCAAAGATGAGAAAAAAACAATTCCGCTAACAACAATATGCGATGCCGAGAAAGAGTTAATAAAATCCGCGCTGTCAGTCGCCAATGGAAACAAATCTCTTGCGGCAGAAAAGCTTGGAATATCAAGACGAACGCTTTATAGAAAACTGCAAGAGTATTCACTGAAAGATTAAAAGATACAGATAAGTTCCAATTCAGTTTGACAGTAAAAACGGCTTTGATATACTATGGCGTTATTGAGACCTTCGACTTCTTTAACCTCCACAAAAGGGCAGAGTAATGTTTTTAATCGACAGACTTTTAGGATTTTTTTCTAGCGATATTGGTATTGATTTAGGAACTGCAAATACTCTCGTTTATGTAAAAGGTCATGGCGTTGTGCTGTGCGAACCTTCCGTTGTTGCCGTTGATCGAACAACTCATCAAGTTCTTGCCGTTGGAGAAGAAGCAAAAAGAATGCTTGGAAGAACACCGGGGAATATCACTGCCATTCGTCCTATGAAAGACGGAGTCATTGCTGATTTTGATATTACCGAAGCGATGCTTCGCTATTTTATTCGCAAAGTTCATCGCAGAAAAACTGGTATTAGTCCCCGCGTAGTGATCGCTGTTCCAAGCGGAATTACTGAAGTTGAAAAACGCGCCGTAAAAGATTCTGCCGAACGCGCCGGCGCAAGAACGCCCGTATTTTTGGTTGAAGAACCTATTGTCGCCGCGATTGGCGTTGGACTCCCAATTCATGAGCCTGCAGGCAATATGATCATCGATATCGGCGGTGGAACAACAGAAATCGCCGTAATTTCTCTCTCCGGCATCGTGTTCGCAAAAAGTATTCGTATTGGCGGAGATGAATTTGACGAGGCGATTATTTCGCATCTTAAAAAAGCTTACAATTTAATGATTGGTGAACGAACGGCTGAAGAAATTAAAATCCGCATTGGTTCAGCGTATCCTCTCGAAGAAGAAACCACTCTTGATGTCAAAGGACGCGATGTTTTGGCGGGTCTTCCGAAGACAATCAGCATAACAAGCGAAGAAATTCGCGAGGCTCTTTCGGAGCCGCTATCTTCCATTTTAGAAGCTGTTCGCATAGCATTGGAACGCACGCCGCCTGAACTCTCTGCCGATCTTATCGATAGAGGTCTTATTCTTGCCGGTGGCGGTTCGCTTTTACGCGGACTAGACAAACTTATAAGCGAAGAAACCGGATTGCCTGTTCATATCGCCGATGATCCTCTTACCGCAGTCGCGTTAGGGACAGGGCGTTATCTAAGTGATTTTCATCTCTTAAAACGTCTCTCGGTAAACAGCAACGCAAGTCGGGAATACTAAATTATAAGCGGTTTTAGTTTTCCGCGCCTCCGAAAACGGTTCTCGTGTTACGCTTTTAATTTTCTCTTTTACCGTTCTAATGGAGATTTTTGCCCGTGAAACGCTGGCGTTCCTATTACTTTCTTATTATTCCTATTCTTCTTTTGATTTTTTTCTCCCAACAGCTGCGACTAAATCAATTGCTTCAATCTGCTTTTTTTTCTATCACTAGACCCGTTTTTTTGTTCGGTTCAACAATCCGTCAAGGTATGTATTCTTTTCGCAATTATTCGGGTAATTTCTTTGTCGCTGTCCAAAAACAAAAAGAATATTTGGATAAAATCTCAGCCTTAGAACGCCAGCTTGATCAATTTCGTGAAATGGAACGCGAAAATGGGAGGCTTAAAAAATTGCTCGATTTTGAAAAACCCATAAAAAGTAAATCAGTTGGCGTGCGCGTAATCGCCGAAGACGCGTCTACTTGGAAAAAAAACGTTCTATTGGACAAAGGAAGCAAAGACGGTATTAAAAAAGACTGTGTTTTGATAGCCCCTGAAGGGCTTGTCGGACGAGTCCTCGAAGTAACCGCCAGAACTTCTCAAGCAATTTTACTAATTGATCCGGATTTTCGCGTAAGCGCGCGAACAACGGAAAGCCGCGCGCAAGGCGTGATTGCAGGTTTTGGGACTGAAAAAGTTCAGTTGAGATTTCTGTCTCTCGATTCCGGCGTATCAATCGGCGAAGAAGTAACAACATCAGGAGTGGGAAGCATTTTCCCGAAAGGAATTTTAATCGGTGTGATTGAATCTATTGGGTGTGATGAAGACGGTTTGCATTTATTAGCCACAGTAAAACCATCCGTGCCTTTTTCCAAACTAGAAGAAATGTTATGCCTCACATCTATTCAACACGAGTAATTTTATATTTCCTCTGTCTCGCTGTTTTGGACTCTACAGTAATGCCTGTTTGTCAAATCGGAGGAGCGTTTCCAAGACTTCTTTACCTATTTGTCTGTTATTCCGCTTTTGAATGGCACGCGTCAAAAACAGTTTATGTCGCGTTTTGGGCGGGACTTTTGCGTGATATTATCTCAGGGAGTATACTCGGCGTAGACGCGTTTATTTTGTCATCTCTCGCGTTCGGTTTGAATTTTCTTGTCCAAAAAATGGAACGCGGTTTACCCGGTATTTATTTTTTAGTCGTGTTTATCTTTTCATTCACAGCAGGATTTTTTGAACTGATTGCCGGTTTCATAGGCGGACTGCCTCTTGCCGGGTTAGGAACATTCACAGCTAAAATTTTCGGCACCGCACTTTACACATCGGCGCTATTACCAATATTTAATAAAATGACTGCGTTTTTCTTAGGCAGAACCAACGTCAAACAATTTGAACTGTTCAAATAAATGTTTACCCGTTTCGATTTTTTTAAATACTGCATTTTTTCGCTCCTCGTATGCCTTGGGTTTGGGCTCTTTTATACTCAAGTAATAAGAGGACAACGTTATAGAGAATTAAGCAAACGAAACTACGTCCGTTTAATTCCGATGGAAGCGTCGAGAGGTCGCGTTTTTGATAGCCAAAATCGCGCGATAGCCACAAACCGTGCCTCTTATAATGTTGTGGCAATCCCCGAAGACGTAAAGCCTGAGGTGTATCCTCGTCTGGCAAAACTTCTCAATATGCCCGAACAAGAGATTCGTCACAGAATGAGCTCGCGGCGCGAATCTCCATTTTCTCCGGCAATAATTCGGGAAGATATAGAGTTGAAAAAAGCATTTGAAATTGAAGAACGCCGCCCCGAACTCCCCGGCGTGAGCATACAGGCGAGCGGTATCCGCTACTATCCATATGCGGATGTCGCATCGCATGTAATAGGGTATATTGGAACAATTACGCGTGAAGAATACGACACTTTGGATAGAGATAGATTTGGGCTGAATTCCAAAATCGGTCGAGCGGGAATAGAAAAAGCCCTTGACGAAAAATTGCGGGGTTGGCGAGGCGGCGAACAAATAGAAGTAGACGCGCGAGGTCAAATGATAAGGACAATTTCCGAACGTTCGCCAGAGCCGGGCTCAGATATCCATTTAACAATCGACCTTGAATTTCAGAAAAAAATCGCAGCAATGATTAAGGACGTTACCGCGAGTATTGCTGTTTTGGACTTAGAAACAGAAGGAATTTTAGCACTCGCGAGCTCACCTTCATACGATCCAAATATTTTTGTATCTCCATCTTCAAGCGAGCAGCGGTTGCAAGTTTTACGCGACCAAAACGCTCCAATGTTAGAACGCGGAACAAAAGCCGCTTATCCGCCGGGATCGATTTTTAAATTAGTAACCGCAATTGCCGCGCTTGATCTAAATAGAATCACGCCAAATACCCGGTTTCACTGTTCTGGTTCATTTAAATTAAATCCAAAATCAAAACCAGCTCGCTGCTGGCTTCAAGAGGGGCATGGCAGCCTCAATCTTTATGAGGCAATCGAACGCTCATGCAATGTATATTTTTACAATCTCGCCAAACGCTTAACGCCCGATGAAATTGCTCATTACGCTCATGAACTTGGATTGGGAGAGCCTCTAAAACTGGAAATCTCGCGAATGGCTCCCGGTTTAATTCCCGATTCGACTTGGAAAAAAACACGCTTCAAACAACCTTGGTATCAAGGCGAAACGCTGAACATGGCAATCGGACAAGGATATATGCTCGTAACGCCATTTGAGATTTTGCGGTTGACATCAATAATCGCAAAAGGTGGGAAAGTCGTCGAGCCTCATTTAGTGTCAGAATCCTTAAAAGGCAGAGCTCTTTCATCAAAGGTTGCTATAAAAGAAGAAAATTTAGACACGATAAAACGCGCTATGCTGCAAGTTGTAGAATCTGATTATGGGACAGGTCAACTCGCGCGCGTTGACTTTGACAAGCTGGCGGGAAAAACAGGCACAGCGCAAGCTCCACCCAAAAAAGCACATAGCTGGATGACGGGATTTTTCCCATACAAAAATCCCAAAATTGCTTTTGTCGTATTTGTTGAACACGGCGGCTCAGGGGGTATTACCAGCGCATTAATTGTTAAACAAATTCTTGAATCATGGAGAAAAATCAATGCCTCGCCGGTTAGCTAACGATTTTTTTCCGCCTCTTTTTTTCTCAATTCTCGCGCTTGTTTCAGTCGGGCTTATTTTTATATACAGCGCGGCATACCACGATGTCGGAGATTACGAGACAAAGCAAGTTTTTTGGTGCTGCGTTGGCGCATTGGTTTTAATAGCTGTTCCAAAGATTGGTTTTCGCACTTTCTTAAGCGTATCTTATCCCTTTTACGTATTTACAATTTTTTTGCTTCTTTTCGTTGAATTTTTTGGCAGCACCATCTTAGGCGCGCAGCGTTGGATAAGCGTTGGCTCGTTCGCTATACAGCCATCAGAATTTGCAAAGCTGGGAACACTTTTAGCCGTTGTTAATTTTTTAGGTTCGCATCATCCTTGGGAAGGACAGGTAAAAACCGTAACAATTGCGACTATTATTCTGCTAATTCCGCTTCTCTTAATTATGGGACAACCCGACCTTGGAACAGCGCTTCTTTTTATACCCATGTCTGTTGTTATGCTTTTTTTATGGGGAGTCCGAAAACGATTTTTGATTATATGTTTCTCTCTGATAGCAATCGCCGCTCCTTTTGCTTACGGCTTTCTGAAAGCATATCAAAAGAAACGCTTACTTGTATTTTTGAACCCTGAACTTGACCCGTTGGGTTCTGGATATACGGCTCTTCAGTCTAAGATAGCGGTCGGTTCTGGAGGCTTGCTAGGCAAAGGATACTTGCAAGGGACTCAGACTCAACTTCATTTTGTTCCTGAACATCACACCGATTTCATTTTTTGTGTTATTGGAGAAGAATGGGGCTTCATGGGAAGTCTTTTGGTTTTGGGACTCTATGGCGTTTTGTTTTATTCGATGTTCCAAGTAATGCAGCGGACAACAGATGTTAAAGCTAAAATGTTGTGCGGCGGTGTTTTGGCGCTTATTTTTTCACACGTAATAATTAACGTTGGCATGACGATAGGGCTGATGCCTATAGCAGGCGTTCCGCTTCCGCTGATAAGCTACGGCGGATCCTCATTGTTAATGACCTGTATCAGTCTTGGTCTTGTTTTGAGTGTGTATAAAGAACGTTCCATTTTTTAAAAAACATTTTTATTAATGTTAAAAACGCGTATAATCGTCGCCCTTTCTTAATAAAGTCTTCAAGGGAATTGAGGCTTTTTACTAATTTTCGGGGTGTAGCTCAGGGGCTAGAGCGCTTGGTTTGGGACCAAGATGTCGGAGGTTCAATCCCTCTCACCCCGACCATTTTTCTGTGCTTAAATAAATGCCGAAGACATTTTTGAAAAGATAACATGAAAAATGGTCTGTTCTGAGTTTCGTTTTATGAAACGGGCTGTAAAAGTCAATAATTTCGTAGATAAATTTATTGAAAAGTTTTGTTTTTTTCATTCCGCATCGATGCCCAATGCATCGATACAAGAAGTATCGCAACCTCACGGTTGCTGTCATTCCGCGCGTTACTTTTTAACGTCGCGGAATTCAAATACAAAAAATCCTTAGATCCTGCAACTTCACTGCGTTTTATGCAGGATGACGTGAACAGTGGACGCGAAGGCGTTTTGGAGCATTTCCGAAAACTGCGATACTAAATGAATTCAATAAAAAATCTTCCCAAATACAAACTCATTCGTTCAAATCGCCGCACTGTATCACTACAAATCACACCTCAAGCCGAACTCATTATTCGGACATCACATAAAACAGCCGTCAATTCTATTGAAAAAATAATCGCAAAAAAAATGTCGTGGATTATTGAAAAACAAAATGAAATGCTGAAAATTTACGCACATAAAAAAGTTAAAACATTTTCAGAAGGTGAAGCATTTTTATTTTTAGGCAAAGAATATCCTCTAGAAAAAACAGCCGGTAGCTATGGGACTCTGCTTTTTGACGGGAACATATTTTCACTGCCGGAAAGTTCATTCCCGATGGCTCGCTGGTTATTTAAAGATTGGTATAAACAGCAAGCGCTTTCTATATTCGCGCGAAAAGTTAAGAATTTCGCAGCGCGGCTGAACGCAACTTTTTTATCAATTGCACTATCGGACGCGACAAAAAGGTGGGGAACCTGTAGCATAAACGGCAAAATAAGACTAAATTGGCGGCTAATAATGGCACCTGAATTTTGCATAGATTATGTCGCGGCACACGAGGTTTCACATTTACTCGAAATGAATCATTCAAGGACATTTTGGAGAACAGTCAAAAGTTTAATCCCGGGATACGCCCAAGCAAAAAAATGGCTTCAAAAAAATTACTTTCTTTTGGACTTTTAAATATGCTTAGAAAAAGAATAATTTATCTCGCGTCAAATTCTCCTCGCCGCCGTCAAATCCTAAAAGAAATGAAAGTTCCATTTAGAGTAATTTCAAGTCTTTATGCCGAAAAAAAAATTAGATCTAAAATCCCCGAGACAATTGTAATTCGCCACGCGCTTGGCAAGGCTTGTCTTGCCGAAACTCCCAAATCCGCGACTTTTGTTTTGGGCTCTGATACAATCGTTTGGCATAATGGAAAGGCGTTGGGGAAGCCCAAAAACAATTTTGAAGCGTTTAAGATGCTAAAGTCTCTTTCAGGAAAAAAACATTCGGTTTATACTGCTCTTGTTTTACTTGATTTAAAAAACAAAATTGCTGCTGTTGGTGTCGCTGAGACATACGTCTGGATAAAAAAAGTTTCTGATGCGTGGATTCAAAATTATATTCAAAAAACAAATCCGTCAGATAAAGCAGGTTCATACGCCATTCAAGCGTCAATAAAAATTGTCAAAAAAATATACGGCTCATATTCCAATGTCGTAGGATTGCCTAAAGAACTTTTAAAAAAAATGCTGAAGGACATAAAATATAATGATTAGCCGATTTTCTAAGCGCATGTCTTTTTTGCTTATTCTTGCGCTTTTGTCTTCCGCGGCGGAAATCCACGCAAAAACTATCTCCGCGAAAGATATAGAAACTGAAGACTATCAAATTCTAAGAGAAATAATACTCGTTGAATTTGAAAACCAAACGCCAACTGAGTGGGGAAATGCTATCGGCGATGTTTGGACTAATTTTAAAACCAATGAAAAAGAAATCGCCTTAGGTGTTTGTCCTTGCGATTTCGCTCAAGATGATGCCAAATTGATTAAGTTTCTGGCTTCGGAAAATATCTCAGCCACAATATTCGTTTGCAGCAATTGGATTGACAAAAACGCAAGGGTTATTCCCAAACTAGCCGCCGAAGGTATCTTTGACATTGCAAATCATGGAACAACAGGCAAAGCGCTTAGTATTAACGGACAATCTTTTAGCGATGCAGACAGCACGCAAAGCATTGAAGAAGTTTTTGAAGAGATTGAGGGAAATGCTAGAAAAATTGAGTATATTACAGGCTCGCTTCCTCAATATTATCACTCAAAGTTAGGCTATTTTGACGATGTCTCAACGCGAATTGTCCGCGCGCTCGGCTACAGTCCAATTGGTTCGGTGGATTTAACACGCGAACCAAATCCGCGGAACGGCTCCATAGTGATTTTGGAACAAAAAGACAACGAAGTGCCTACCGTTGAAAACGCCATCAAGACTATTCAAAGGCTTCGTAAACTTGGCTATCGGTTCACTAAACTTTCCAATATTGCTTTCTAATGAAAAATAAACACGCTCAAAACATTTCGCCGTCTTTAATTGAGATCGCGCTTACGGGAAACAATCTTACTAGCGAAGAAAAATTTTTATCGCGGCAATTTCTTATATCACTCGGAATATGTGAAAATTCTCACGCTTGCTCAGAATTTCGCGGGGCGTATCGGCTAACCTGTTATGTGGAATCAAAAAAACTTGCTCAAAAAATTCAAAAACATTATCAAAAATTAAAATCGCCCGCTTTCCGGTTGGAGCTTCTTTCACTTAAAAAAGAAGATTGGTTTGATAAATGGAAACGGGATTATCACATTCGTCCGATAGGAAAAAATTTCGTCATAGTTCCCGAATGGGAAAAAGAACAGTTTATTAAAAAAAGCAAAACTCCAATCTTTATCGATCCCGGCAGCGCTTTTGGCTCTGGGGATCATGAAACGACCAGGCTGATGACGTCGCTGTTAGAAATGCAAACAAAGCCGATAGGAACATTTTTAGACGCGGGATGCGGAACGGGCATTCTGTCAATCGTGGCTTCACATCTTGGTTCAACTGAAATTATAGGCTTCGACAACGACCGTCCTTCCGCGATATTTGCTGAAAAAAATTTCAAATTGAATAATCGTTCAAATGGCAAATTTCTATTCGCGCAACTTAAAAATTTAAAAACAAAAAAAACTTTTGATATTGTCGGGGCAAATCTTTTATCGCGAGTCTTAGTAGAGCTTAAAAATCAGCTTGTTTCAAAGGTCCGATGTGGTGGAAATTTACTTCTGTCTGGAATTTCCATTGAAAACTTTCCGCAATTTAAAAAAGATTTCGCGTCATCTCAAATTCGAGTAAAAAAAATTTTTTATGGAAAAAGATGGGTAGCTGTTTGGTATAAGAAAAAAGGAAGGAAATAAAATGTCAATAGAAACTGATATTGCCGTGATTGGCGCCGGTCCGGCTGGATATGCCGCGGCGTTTTATGCCGCAAGTCTTGAAAAAAATGTTGCTTTGATTGAACAAAGCGCAAATTTTGGCGGCACGTGCCTAAATCACGGATGTATTCCGTCAAAGGCGCTTTTACACATCGCCAAAATACTCGATGAGACAAATAGTATAAAAAATTGTGGAATAAACTTTTCACCGCCTGTGATAGATTTATCCAAAATGCGCCAGTGGAAAGAAGAAACCTTAGAAAAATTGAGACAGGGAATTGTCAGCCTCGCTGCTCGGCGTAAAGTTCAAGTCATATCGGGATATGCTAGTTTTGAAAACAATGAAACGCTGAATGTAAAAACTTCTGACAAATTAGAAACAGTTCATGCAAAAAAAATAATTTTAGCAACTGGTTCCGCGCCGTCTCTTCCCAAAGCGTTTGATATAAACGATTCTCGAATAATGACATCCACCGAGGCACTCGAAATTCGTGATATTCCTTCAAAACTCCTTGTTATCGGCGGTGGATACATAGGAATGGAACTCGGCACGGTTTATTCTGCGCTCGGCAGCGAAGTAACAATCGTTGAATATCTTGACCATATTTTGCTTGGAGCGGATCCTGACTTAACTCGTTACGTTTTAGAACGCGCGCAAAAAACTTTTAGAGAAATACGCACAAAAACAAAGGTTCTGTCTCTTAAACCAGTCGCGGCGGGCATAGAAGCAACAATGTCGCTTGATGGAAAAGAGTTTTATGAGACATATGATAAGGTTCTAATTTCAGTAGGACGAACGCCGAATACAAAAAATTTATCTCTCGAGAAAACCAAAGTTCAGTTAGATGAAAAGGGTTTTATCAAAACGGATTTAAATCAAAAAACAAACGATGAGACGATATACGCGATCGGCGATGCTGCAGGCGGAATGCTTCTGGCGCATAAAGCGTCAAAAGAAGCGCGTATTGCGGTAAACGCGATTTTGAATATTACAGAAAAAGCGGATAAGTCCAACATTCCCGCCGTTGTTTTCACCAATCCTGAAGTTGCTTGGGTAGGACTGACTGAATGCGCGGCAAGAGAAAAGAAAATTCCTGTTCAAATAGTTAAGTTTCCTTGGTCTGCGAGCGGACGCGCCATTGCGACAGAGCGAACAGACGGCACGACAAAACTTGTGGTTGAGCCATCTACCGAAAAAATACTTGGCGTTGGAATATGCGGCGTTGGAGCAGGAGAGCTTATTGCGGAAGCCGCGCTTGCGATAAATTCGCAGCTCACTGTTCGAGAATGGGCAAATACGATTCATCCGCATCCGACTTTGTCTGAAACATTATCTGAGGCTTGCGAAATGTTTTACGGAACCTCAACGCACGCTTTTTCGCGTAAACGATAAGACGCATAAGTAAAGTTATTTATAACTCTTCAAATTTTCTTAAAAATCTCAAACTAAAGGGAACGGTCAGCAAGACCGGAGTAGCTTTAGGCATTGGATCGGTGAATTTATTTCCTGACAACAGGTGGGCTTGTGTGAAAAGACTTCGGGACAGGTTTGACGCTATGTGTGAAGACGCATTGGGACAATTGTTATCGCCACTGTTTTTTATCTTTCGTATGTCGCAAGATTTG
>CAYPIR010000003.1:0-13863 GCA_964410905.1 uncultured bacterium
ATTTCGCAGCCCGCGTCCTCAAGACGTTTTATTTGGTCTACTGTCGCGGCAACGTCATGCGTTGGGACTTTAGTCATGGACTGAACGCGTATTGAATTGCCGCCGCCGATAGTCAACTTTCCGATTTTAACTTCGCGCGTATCCTTACGGACAATTTTTCGCGTCTTGCTTTTTTCCATTATTTTTTCCGTCCCGATTTCGTCAAGCATTGCGACAAATTCATGGCGCAAAATCCTTCGCCGCACATTGAACAATATTCGCCGTGTTCTTTCACGGCTTCCGGCAATCCTTCTTCGTGAGTTTTCTTCGCGTGATCAGGATCGAGGCAAAGTTCATATTGTTTTTTCCAATCAAACGAAAATCTAGCGCGCGCCATCGCGTCGTCTCTATCGCGAGCACCGGGTCTATGGCGAGCGACATCCGCGGCGTGCGCGGCAATTTTATACGCAATCACACCTTGTTTTACATCTTCAATATCCGGCAGCCTCAAATGCTCCGCGGGCGTAACATAGCAAAGCATTGCCGCGCCCGTTTGCGCCGCGATCGCCGCTCCAATAGCGGAAGTAATGTGATCATAGCCAGGAGCAATATCGGTTACAAGCGGTCCCAAAACATAAAATGGCGCGCCATGACAAACTTTAATTTGCCGCTCAATGTTCATGGGGATTTGATCCATTGGAACATGTCCGGGGCCTTCAACCATAACCTGAACATCTTGTTCCCACGCGCGAAGTGTAAGATTTCCCAGCGCGTCAAGTTCGGCAAATTGCGCCGTGTCGCTTGCGTCAGCAAGACATCCCGGACGCATTCCATCGCCAAGACTAATCGTTATGTCATATTTCTTACAAATTTCAAGGAGTCGATCAAACTCTTCATATAGAAAATTCTGTTTATTATGCGCTTTGCACCAGCGCGCAAGAATCGCGCCGCCGCGGCTGACAACTCCTGTAACGCGATTTTCAATCAAAGGCAAATGTTCAATAAGAACGCCCGCGTGAATAGTCATAAAATCAACGCCTTGCCTGGCTTGATGTTCGATGACATCAAAAAAAATATCAGCCGTAAGCGCTTCAGCCTTTCCATCCACACGCCCCAGCGCTTCATATATAGGAACCGTTCCGACAGGAACGCTTGATGCCGCAATAACCGCTTCACGCATTGCATCCAAATTCTTCCCCGTAGACAAATCCATCACCGCGTCTGCTCCAAAACGGATCGCGAGCTTCACCTTCTGGACCTCAGACGCGATATCAGACCCGAGCTCCGAATTTCCCAAATTAGCATTTATTTTGCATCTCGTCGCGATGCCAATTCCGACAGGTCGCAAGTCTTTATGGTTAATATTCGCGCAAATCACAAGCCTTCCTTTTGCGATTTCATTACGTACAACTTCCGGCTCAAGCCCTTCATCTTTCGCGACATACCGCATTTCTTCCGTGATAATTCCCGCCCGAGCATAATACATTTGCGATTTATTTGAATCCTTATCGCGTTTACTAATCCACTCCGTCCTAAACCCCATAAATTCCTTTCATTTATTTCATTTTCACCAATTAATCTATAAAAACATCAAATAATCGTTTCCACAAAATCACTGAAATGATTTACACACTTCATCATAATGACTTAACTCCGCCAACCGTTTGCTTTCCCGCCACCACACATCCAAGCCTTCATCAAAATATCGGATGCTGCTTTTTTTAAACTCTCGCTTGGTGGCCAAAACCTTGTGCTGCCATTTCCCAAACATGTCCTGCAATTTGCGAATCGTGAGCTCCAATTCTTCCGCCGTTTCGGATCGTATAAGCGTCCAAAATCCAAATGGAAACTCCGGATAATCAGGACGGCGGTCCGCGTAAACAAGTCCGGAAACTCCCGCGAAAAAATCACGAACTTTCGCCAACTTTTCCTCCGGAATCTTCCACACAACCAAAACTGTTTTCGCCTCCGCAGCTTCCGCTTCTTTAAATATCACTCCTATTTTCTTTACATACCCTTTTTGAATCAGAGCTTTAATGCACGTCAAAACAGCTTCCTCAGTCGTTCCCGCCAGATTTGCTATTCTCTGAAAAGGCTTGTCATCTAAAGGCAGCGGATCTTGCAATGCTCTCAATACTTCTATTTCTTGTATTGTCAAATCGCTTGCGGCATTCACTATCCGTTTTTCATCACCCGGATAAGTCTCATCAAAAAAAGATTTTTTTTCAACTTTTGTCAAAGGGTCTTTGCCTTTGTATACTTCTCGTATCGGGAAAAATACCATTTTTTCAGCATTCAAAATTTTCGCCAAATACTTCGCGTGCCATTCCAAGTCTTGCTCGGCGGGCACGGATAAAAAAATCCAAACATTCCAATCCAAATCGCGTTCACAGGCATAAATAATTCCGGGATGCTTCGTCAAACTATCTGAAAATTCTTCTGAAGAAATTGTTTTTTCAGGTATTTTAAACGCCGCCCATGCGCTTTTATGTCTAATTGAAGCCTCTGAAAAAATAGCGCGAATTTCACTTAAAATAGTTTGCTGCCGAAATCTTGCGAGACGAATCAAAATGTCTGCTTTGTCTGTCTTGATTTTTTTTGCCCACGCGTCAAATGGATGTAGAACCAAAGGCAGCCCGTAATGCAGATTTGCTAAAAGAAGACGATCTTTTTCGTCCATGCGATTTAGAGTCCTCCGGAAAACAGTGTCGAACTTAAGCGTCGGGCAATGATAACCGAGAGGGCTTGATTTGTCTATTGCGCGGAAGGAAATTCATAACGCAGAAAAGAATCGGGAAGAAAAAAGTGAAACATTATATTTTTATGAGTTCAAAATAAAAAAACTATCCGTCTTAGAGAAATTTCGATAAGAAAAATAAAAAAGCGGGCGGCTATTAACCGCCCGCTTAAGCACCTATTCTCGCTTTCCCCTCGTCAACGCGAGAAAGATGGTCTTTTAATCCATTTCTTCTCTATGCTGTTTCCCTTGGCGAAAAGGGCAATCTCTTCCTTCTTTTTCACCTTTACCTCGAAATCCCCAAAAGCCTTTTTTCCTTTTAGGTTTATCAAAACCTTTTTTCATTTTTTCCATTTTTTCAAACTGCTCTTGAGTTAAAACTTTTTTCGTCGCCAAAAGCCCTTCTATCCTTTGCGAAAAAAGCTGTCCTTTTAGAGAGTTAATTTCGTCAACCAATCCATTGATTTTTGCCGTATCCGCTTCGGATTTAGCGATTTCTTCATGCAGCGCTTTTTTCTTGGCTTTCAATGTCTCAAAAATCTTTTCAGATTTTCCTATTTGTTCTTGACGTTGATTGTCAAGCTGTTCGCGTTGCTCATCGGTTAAACCTAATTCTCTAAATCCAAAATTTCTCTTGTGCTCGCGTTCGCCGTATTTTTTGTTTCCTTTTTCAAAAGGCTCGCCTGCAAATGCGGCAGAACTTGTTGATAGGAATATCGCCATAAGCGGCAACGCTAACCATTTTGCTATAGTTTTCATATTGTTTTCTCCTTTTCTGGTTCATTCACTTTGACAACAAACGCGCTTGAAAAGTTTCCTTAAAAATCAACATCGCTAAAAAGTATTTCTTCATAATCGAAATCATTGTCCAGCGCGATTTCATCACTAAAATCAAAACCGTCCATAAATTGAACTTGTTCCGTTATGTAACTATAAACGAGATCGTTAGAAGAACGAATTGTGTTTGTCGCGACAACCGCAACAAGGACTAACAACGGCACAAATGCGCCCCTCACAAACCAGACCGGCGGAGTTAACTTCGCCCAAATATTTTTTAGCAGCGCGCCAAAACGATTTTGTTCTTGCTCGGTAATTTTTCCTGAAATTTTGTTCCACAAATCATCGGGAACAGGCAGCTCCTCCGCCCCCTCATGCATAGAAAGTGAAGTATTTCTTACTTCGCTTAAAAACGCTCGGCAGCCGCCGCATTTTAAAAGATGCTCATCAATTTTCGCCTTTCGCGTTTCTTCAATTTCGCCGTCTAAATAATCCACTAGTAAATATTGCCGCGTTTTTTTACAATTCATTTCGCTCACGCTCCTTTCGCGCAATCGCCATCAAAGATTCTCGCGCGCGCCTAATCCGCGTCCTGACAGTATTAAGATTTATACTCAAAGTTTTTGCTATTGTTTCATAATCCATTTCTTCAATCTCTCGAGCGACAATACAAGCGCGTTGTTCCGGGCTTAACTCGTCCAACAATTTTCCCAATCTTTCTTCCGCCTCAATTTTATTCGCTTTTTCATCCGCCGTTATATTGGACGCGACAAAAGTCAAAACCTCTTCGCCGTCGTCAACTTCACGGTCTTTTGTTTTGTTTCTTTTTTTTACATAGTTCAGAGCCGTATTAACCGCTATCCGATAAAGCCATGTTTTAAACGCTGAATCAAATTTGAAAGAACCGATATTTTTATAAATTCTCAAAAAAACATCTTGCGTCACCTCGTCCGCGTCAAGTTTATTCCTAACAATTCTATGAGCAAGTGTGTAGACATATCCCGAAGAACAATCGTATATTTCACGAAATGCCCGCATATCGCCTTCGGCTGCCCTAAGAATCCACTCTCTTTCAATCTCTCGCATATGAATCCTCGAGTTGTTTTCACTTATAAGACAAATTAACCATTAAAAAAGTTTCTTTTAAAACAAAAAACAAACGCGAATTTAGTAAGTTTTTTTATTTTGAAGTTTGTCCCACGCGTTTAAAAGTTCAAGACATTCTCTTCTCATAAAACGGTCTTTCACCTCCACTTTGCTTTTCCCCTTTTTTCTCATATCCTTCGCGGAAATCGAAAGCTCGTTAAATCCCCGCGATTTAACATCCGCTATGGATGTTCCGAACCAGACTTTCCGCAGCCTCGCCCAATGAATTGCGGAAAAGCACATCGGACACGGTTCTGTCGTGGAATAAATTTCGCAGTCGGACAAATCAAATCGTTTAAGTTTTCGGGACGCTTCATTAATAGCGTTAATTTCAGCATGTGAGGTCGCGGTTTTAGTTTTCAAAACTGTATTACTCGCCGCGGCGATAATTTTTCCGTTGCGAATAATTACCGCGCCGAACGGGCCGCCTTCCATTTTATTTATTCCCTGATACGCGGATTTAATTGCCGCCGACATGCATCTTTCGCCATTAGTTCTCGCCATATATATTCCCCTTTTTTAAAATTGCCCGCATCGCGGAATGCAAAACTCCATTAGTCGCTAAAACTCCTATATTGCAAGCGAGTTCTTCGCCTTGCCCGAAATCAAGTTTTTGTCCCTTTAAATCCGTAACTTTTCCGCCCGCTTCCTCCACAATTAAAACGCCGGCGGCAACATCCCATATTTTTTCGCGATGCGATAGATTTTTTCTAGGGAAAAGTCTATAAAAAACATCCGCCTCGCCGCAAGCTATAACGGCTTGTTTTGCTAGTGAATCCATTTCAATTGAAACGCTTTCATCGCCAAGTTCTTTATGAATAAAAGCGACGCGCTCATCTTTTTTTCGCGACATCTCAAACGAGTCCACAATCCTTGCCGAATGAATATTATCTTGTTTTGAAACATTCAAACGCCTCCACACGTCTCCATTTCCCGCGTCCTCAAACGGAAACGCCCAACAGCCTTTTCCCCTAACCGCCAAAACTCCAACTCCTTTTTTACCATTCCCCGTCGTCTCTAAAATAAGTTCCGGACAGCCGAGCGCGGCAAGAACAACTTCACCTTTTTCTATTTTGGCAAGAGCTGTCGCGTATTGCGCGTGTCTTATAAAACCTTTTGTTCCGTCAATGGGGTCGATTGTCCAAAAAGATTTTTGAGGCCTGCTCGTCCCAACATCAATAAAATCGCAAAGAAGGCTAGCCGAAATATCAGGGAAAATATTTTTTAATTTTGAAACAAGAAAATTTAAGTCGTTTTGATTTTCACGCGCTCGCAAATACTTTGAGGTTTCTTCCCCAATCAAAACATCTTGCGGGAGATAACGCTTTAAAAGCCCGCCACATATGGCTTGAATTCCCATGTCGGCAAGCGTTACGGGCGAGAGGTCGTTTTTGATAAATGTTTTTACCGCGTCTTCTTTTTGAATTTGAGAAGAAAGCGTGGCCGCGCGGCAAATAGTTTCAAGAGCGAATTTGACTTCGGGCAGGTCAAAATTCATAAAAGAATTATTCATTTTCATCGCGGCTATAAACAGTAAAAATGATCTTACGCGGCTTCGTCAAAACTCCAACTCGCGTGTAAAAAATAATTTTTAATCTCTTTCTTGTGTTCTTTGATGCGGAAATAAAACTGCGCGATTGCGCCGTGCGGAAGACTGTTGGGATTTGTTTCCGTGCTCGTTCCAAAAAGAGGGACTTTGTTTTCATCAAAAATCACTAGCTGCGCGCGAATGTTCTTTATCGCGTGGCCGATATTATTTATGACGATGCCTTGGAGCACAGCTCCTTCTGTTTCGCTAAAATTCGCTTTCCCGCCTTTAATAATGACTTCGCGCGGCAACTTTTGAAAATTTTCTATTTCTGGAAATGATTCGATTCCCATATCTCTCCAACCGTTTTAAATGCCTATATTTAAACGGCTAAAAAGACATTATTCTTCACAATATTTTTGACATGTTTATATAAGTCGAGCGATTCGCGGCGGCAAAATGGCGGCATTTATTTTTCCTCAAAACTCTCCGCTGAATCTTTCTCCATATGAGCCTTGCTATTTTCAAGAAAATTTTCAAACTCTCCTTCCAGCATCAACAGCGGCACGGGTTTCAGTCCGCATATGCGTTCCATAGCATCAAGGGTTTTAATATCAAATGGATCGCACATCGCGACTCGAAAAGAACCTCCTTCAATATCTATGGGGACAACGCGATGCCGTTGAATAAAATCCATATCAAAAAGATGGCTTGCCGCATCGGATAATGGATATTCGCTTAGATTGAAATAAGGCACTTTTAATTTTTGTCCAAGCATTTTCCCAACATCTTCGCTCGAAACCATTTTAAGCCGTATCAGCGTCTGCCCAAATCTTTGTCCCGACTCAAGATGTTCGCAAAGAGCTTCCGCCAACTGTTCTTCCGTTATAAGCCCCGCGTTAAGAAGCATTTGCCCAAGCGGGTCGGGCTTTTTATGTTTTTTCTTATGCGATATTTCAGGCGTCAAAATATGCATGGCTTCTTCTATTTGTTTTATCGGCGCTGATCGGCGGTCTTGTAGATAATGACTTCCGGGCTGCGTTTTGAGATAACTTTTAACTTCGGCGACATCGCGCGCCATTTCCCTAAAACTTTGATAGTTATTATATAAATTCGTACAGCCCGCGACGGCACAGGACATTATTGGAAAATTTTCCAGTTCGCCTCGCCTATTTTCTACTCTGATAAAGCCCCGTTCACGGTCTTTTTTGCTGTAATAGGTAGGAATAATCCTGTCAAAGTCGTCTATAAATTGACGGGCAAACACTTCTTCATATTCGGGCGACAGAACAACAATAAAATCATCGCCGCCTATGTGTCCGATAAAGCTCGATTCTTCGCGAGCAATCGCCCGCGCCGTTGAAATAAGAAGCCGCGCCGTTTGTAAAATTGCCTCATCGCCTTTTTTAAAACTGTAATAATCATTGAAGGCTTTGAAGTGATTTATATCGATGTAGAGAATGGAAAATTTTTCTTTCGCCGCGATTTTTTTCGCGACCATTTTTTCTATCGCATGATTTCCCGGAAGTCGCGTCAGCGTGTTCGCCTCAACCCGTTCTGAAACTTTGATTATATTAAGGCTTACGCGAAGCTGCAAAACAAGCGGGCTGATCGGCCGCACCAAAAAATCATCGAACCCTCGCTCGTGTCCAAGCATCAACTCCGTTAGTTGTTCGTTTCTCGCTATCATTATCACAGGCGTGGCGACAAGATGGGAACGTGTGCGAATAATCTGTATTAACCTTTTCCCGCCGACAAGTTCCATATCGCTTGAAAGAAGAATTAAATCGGGAGTTTCTTTGTCTAAAAATTTAAGAGCTTGAAGGCTGTTTGTTTCGACGTGAACTTTGTGATGCCGCGCGGCAAGACGCATCAAAACAAGTTCGCGAGTCGCGATGTCTTTTTCTATTAAGAAAATTTTTTTACCATTCGTCATGAAAAACTTTCTTTTTCGGATGGAAAATTTTTACTTAAAACATCGTCGCGGTATTTTTCTGCGGCAACCCGCATATCTTTTTCAAAATCCGCGTAACTTCGGACAAATCTAGGCCGAACGCTGGAACGGATTCCTAAAACGTCCTGAAACACCAACACTTGTCCGTCAACTTCGCCGCCCGCTCCAATGCCGATTATCGGAAGATTTGTTTTTTCCGCTATCGCTTTTCCGAGAGATGACGGAATACACTCAAGGACGACAGCAAACGCTCCTAATTTTTCTAAAAGCAGGACATCGTTTAAAAGCTGTTTGGCTTCGTCTTCGCTTCTTCCATAAACGCGATATTTCCCATCGCTAACTTTTTGCGGCAACATCCCGAGATGTCCCACAACGGCAACTCCGGATTTAATGACAGCTTCGATTTGTTCTTTAACTTTTTCGCCGCCTTCAAGTTTTACCGCGTCCGCGCCCGCTTCATCTATAAATTGCTTCGCGTTGCAAACTGCATCTTCTACCGTAGTAAAGGAATTGACAGGCATATCGGAAACAACCAAAGCCCTCTTTGCCGCTCTCGCAACCGCTTGCGTGTGATAAATCATTTTGTCCATCGTCATCTGAAGCGTATTGTTGTGCCCCAAAAGAGTCATTCCGACAGAATCGCCGATAACAAGAACATCTATTCCCGCCTCATCCGCAATGCGCGCGCTCGGAAAATCATAAAGACTCAGACAAGCGATTTTTTCTTGTTTAGCCTTTTTATCATAAATATCTTTTGATGTTAGTTTCATCAAAACGCCTCCGCCGCTATTCCCTCTGCCAATCGTATGCCGTCATTAAATTTTCCATAAGCATCGTGACCGTAAGAGGTCCAACGCCGCCCGGAACAGGCGTTATAAAAGCAGCTTGTTTCCGCGCTTCCTCAAATTCAACATCACCAACAAGTTTTCCATTTACCTCTGTCGTCCCGACATCGACAACGATCGCGTCCGGCTTAATCCATTCGCCTTTTATCATCTTGGGTTGTCCGGAACACGCGACAACTATGTCTGAATCCACTATGATTTTTTTCATATCTTCTTCACTTGTTCCCGTGTTGCAAACAAATGTAGCGGCGCGAGCCTCTCCCAAAAGTAGCTGCAAAGGTCTTCCAATAATCGCGCTTTGTCCTATCAAAACTGCTTTTTTTCCACGAAGCGAAACCCCGCTTGATTTAATAAGCGTAAACGCCGAAAACGCTGTCGGCGGGATAAGGCGTCCGCGCCGCAAAACGATAAGTCCAAGACTAGTCGGATGAACGCCTTCTATATCCTTTTTGGGATCCATGGCGAGCAAAACACTATCCGCGTTAACATCTTTTGGAAACGGCATTGAAACAAACAGCCCGTGAATAGATGTATCAGAATTGATTTCTCTGACTTTTTTAATAAGCGCGACTTCGCCCGTCACTTCACTTGCGGGAATTTTGCGAAACCCAATGCCAAGTTTTGCCGCGAGTTTTTCCTGCTGTCCGATATACCACGCGCTGGACGAATCATCGCTTGTTTGAATTGAAACCATTGAGGGCGGCGTTAGTCCCGCCGTCTTAATCTCATTTAGTTTCGCGATAATCTTGTCTTGAATTTTTACAGCTATTGGTCGCCCTTCTAAGAGTTTCGCCATATTATTTACAGCCTCGTTAGTTTATTAATCTTTTTTATCAAATTCTTTACGCAATTCCTCTAACGCTTTTTCCGCGTGTTCTTTTTTTTGCGCGTTTTTCATATAAACAACATTTATATGCGCGGTATGAAGCGCGCCTTCAAACGCCGTCGCCAAAAGCCCGGCGCTCACAATCAAATCGTTTGCCAACGCTCCGCTGACAAGTTTTTTTGTTTTTTCATTTTGTTTTTTCGCCATGACAATAATCATCGCTAGATCAGCTTGAAGACGAAACGCGTTGTCGAGCGCGTCTTCCAATTTTTCCGCGCTCGCTTTTTGCGCGTAGCACGCCATGACTTCGTCATAAACTTTCGCGTCAAGCGTTACAACGTCCAATGATTTTTGTTTTATTTTCTCTAAAGCGTCTACGATTTTTTTAAGGTCATCGCGTTTTGCTTCTTCTTTATTTTTATCCTCCGCCGAAAGCGTCTCTTTTGTTTTTCGTTTTGCAGCAATGCGGGCAACCATTTGCGTTAAACCCATGGCAAGCGCGCCGACATATGCCAAAACACTTCCCCCGCCGGGAGACGGCGTGTCGCTTGAGAGTTTTTCAAGATAATCCGCAAGGCTTAAGTCGGTGTATTTTTTCATTATTTTCCCTTTAAAATTTTTTCAGTCATTATGAACTGGATTCCCGCTTTCGCAAGGATTGTACATGTCAACTAATTCGCAGACAGATTTAATTCTAAAGTCATCCTGCGCGTTGTTTTTCAACGTTGCAGGATCCAAGTCTTTTGCATTTGGATTCCGCGACATGAAACGCGCGGAATGACGAAAAAACAAAAACTTCTCAACAATCCTGTCTACGAAATTATTGACATTTACAAGAATGGCGTAACGGACGAACTCTAGAAGCCGACCCCTACCACCAGTTCGCGCGGCGGGCGATTGCCTTCGCGTAAACATTTTCATATTGCTTCGCCGCGTCAGCCCAAGAAAAATGCTGAACCATCGCCCTTCGCCTCATCAAATCCATATGTTTTGGACGATCAAAAAAAGTGCTAACCGCCCAGCCAACAGAATCATAAATTGCTTTCGGCGAACTTTCATCAAACAAAAATCCCGTGCCAAAACCAGTCGCTTCGTCATAAGGAATTATCGTATCTTTAAGTCCTCCGGTCGCCCGCGCGATTGGAAGAGTTCCGTATTTCAAACTATAAATTTGATTAAGTCCGCAAGGTTCATAAATTGACGGCATTAAAAAGAAATCCGCGCCAGCTTCTATTAAATGCGCTTTGCGGTTGTTATAACCGATCCACGCTCCGACTTGCCCCGGGAAATACGCCGGCAACCCTCCAAAAAAATCTTCTTGCGATTTATCTCCGCTGCCGACTATCACAAACTGCACAACCATTTTGCGAAGAATTTTCTTTATGACCGGCACAAGATTAAAAAGTCCTTTTTGCTCAGCGAAACGCGAGACAATTCCCACTATCGGGATTTTGGGATTCTGCTCCAAATGAAATTCTTTTTGAAGCGCCTCCTTGCACGTCGCTTTCCCCGACAAATCATTTGCCGAATAATTTTCCGGAATAAATCTATCGTTCTCGGGATTCCAATGATCATAATCAACCCCGTTCAAAATTCCATAAAGGTCGTCTTTTCGGCGTTGTATATAAACCGATAAACCGTTCGCACCAGGCTCACCCAAAATTTCGCGGGCATATGTCGGGCTTACAGTTGTTATTATATCAGCGTAAAAAATCGCGCCTTTCATAAAATTTATTCCACCAAAATTTTCAAATTTCGCGTCCGTAAAATTATCCCGCCCAAGCCCTAAAAAGTCATAAGCGTTAGCTCGAAACGTTCCTTGATACGCGATATTATGAATCGAAAACACGCTGGCTGTTTTGGCAAAAAATGGGTTGCGTTGTTCCCAAATTTTCAGGTATGGTGCGGCAAGCGCGGTTTGCCAATCGTGGCAGTGAATAATATCGGGCTGAAAATTCAAATCCTGGCAAAGCTGTAAACACGCGCGGGAGAAAAAACCAAAACGTTCAGGGTTATCGGGATATTCCCACTTTCCATCGTCATATAGCCCCGCGCGGCCAAAATATTGTTCGTGTTCTATAAAGTAAGCGGGAACGCCTTCCGACTCCGTTCCCAAAACCTGGCACCACAAAACACCGCCGCCTGTCGAAACGCCCATAGAGTTGATTGCGGGTTTTAATTTATGCTGCTCTTTATTTATTGACCAATAACGAGGAATTGCCAGCCTGACATCGTGTCCAAGATTTCTTAGAATTTTGGGGAGAGCTCCGCAGACATCGCCAAGCCCTCCTGTTTTTATAAACGGGACGGCTTCCGATGCGACAAAAAGAATTTTATATTTGCGTGATGATTTTTTTGACATACGCCGCAGATTGTATCATAAACGGCAGGCGCCACCCACTTCGTTTTAAAGTCTAGATCGCCACATACTTCGTCCTCGCGATGACGTAAACAAACGTATGCCGAAGGCGACCACTCGTTCACGTCATTTTGCACGAAACGAAGTGGGTCAATGCTCATTGCATTGACACAAATAGGCGCGGCATTGTCGCCTAGTCCTATTTTGAGTTGCAGGATCCAAAGGCTTTTGTATTTGGATTCTGCATCATTAACTTTTTATTTATAAAACACATAAAACAATTGTGTTTTTTACAATATAATATAAAATCCTAAGCAAATTCCGTGGCAAGATAAAACAAAGGTAAAAGAAAATGAAACAAGCATTATCAATAATTAAGCCTAATGCAAATATCAAATCCAAAATTTTCTCTATCCGCTCACATCAGGTTATGCTTGATAGAGATTTGGCGGGGTTATACGGAGTTGAAGTCCGCACGCTAAATCAGGCTGTTAAAAGAAACAAAAATAGATTCCCAAAAAATTTTATGTTCCAACTAACAAAGGACGAATGCTTAAATTTGAAATCACAAATTGTGATTTCAAGTTGGGGTGGAGCAAGAACATTCCCATATGCTTTCACCGAACAAGGCGTGTCTATGTTGTCAGCTGTTTTAAAAAGCAAACAAGCTATCGAAGTCAGCATAAAAATAATGAATGCCTTTGTTGAAATGAGAAAATTCTTAATCTCAAACGCTCAAATTTTTCAGAGGCTCGACACAGTTGAATTAAAGCAATCAAAAACTGACGAGAGATTGGAAAAAGTTTTTGAAATTATGGAGCAAAATCAAATAGTCAAAAAACAAGGCGTGTTTTTTGAAGGACAGATTTTTGACGCTTACAACTTTGTTTCAGATTTAATACGAAAAGCACAAAAGTCCATTGTCATAATCGACAACTATGTTGACGACAGAATTTTTAAGCTTTTGACTAAGAGAAAAAAAGACGTTATTGCGACAGTCTATACAAAAAACATCAAAACTTCGCTAACGCTTGATTTACAAAAACACAACTTGCAATATACTCCGATAAGTTTAAAAACCGCGAAAGCTTTTCACGACAGATTTATTATTTTAGACGGCAATGAGGTTTATCATTTCGGAGCATCGCTAAAAGATTTAGCAGTAAAATGCTTTGCCTTCTCAAAACTAAACATCACCGCCTCGGAATTATTGAACAACCTGAAATAGTTTAGAACTCCGCCCTAGCAACATTCAAATTAATCATTCACAACAACAAATCTCGCACGCGATGCGGGGTCTAGTAAATAAAAAAGCGCAGAGGTCCTCCCCCCTCCGCTTTTTATCTTTACAAAACTGGTTCAATAACTTTATTCAATATCGTTACTGCATGAGATGTAATAGCGCCATTTCCGTCTAGATAATATGCGTATTGAACAACATTTCCTCCTGATAAGGGTACAACCCAAAAAACATATTGGTTAGATGAGTTGCGCGTAACAGGAGCTGTCGTAATTTTTCCATCGTGTGAAACTAGCCAAGTCTCGCCGTTATCAACAGATATTGAAAAATCTGTGTTGCTTGGACTTTGCAAAGTAAATTCCACACTATTTGGGAAAGCGCTATGATGAGGGACCCATACACTAAGAGAATTTGCGAATTCCTCCAGGTCCGCACTGATAATCCGTTGCCTGCTCGAAAACGTAACCTCTGT
>CAYPIR010000003.1:13963-145256 GCA_964410905.1 uncultured bacterium
GCGCCGCTTCGTCTGCTGGCATTTGCGCCGCGTATTCCTCCACTTCGGCTCGTGATATCCGCGTTTTCGCCTCAAAACCCCATTGGATTTTTTCCTGTGTCTGACCGTCGACCCCGACAGGAATCAAATAATGATTCTCGCTCAAAACATATGCTGTCACCCCATCCGCACTTGTCCAGGTCCAAGTCCGCAAACCGCTCGAATCCACCTGAGAACTAAACTGGCTGTTCTCTCCCACATCTACAAGCGCCGCCATGAACTGATTCTTCTGAGCCTGAGTCAAATATTGAGCATATTCCTCCAGGTCCGCACTGATAATCCGTTGCCTGCTCGAAAACGTAACCTCTGTCCGTGGCGTAACAGTCCCATCAGGATTCAAAACATTAACCACCTGACTCTGAACCTCATTAGTCCTTGTGAGATTTTGCGGGTCATTCCAGCTGCAACTCACATCATCGCCGCTTACGCTTCTTGTGAATACCGTAGAGGCATTCGTAACAGCAAGCGCTTTCAACAGTTGCGCCGCTTCGTCTGCTGGCATTTGCGCCGCGTATTCCTCCACTTCGGCTCGTGAGACTTGCGTTTTCGCCTCAAAACCCCATTGAGTTTCTTCCTGTGTCTGGCCGTCGACCCCATCAGGAATCAAATAATGATTCTCGCTCAAAACATATGCTGTCACCCCATCCGCGCTTGTCCATGCCCAAGTCCGTAAACCGCTTGAATCCACCTGAAGACTGAACTGGCTGTTCTCTCCCACATCTACAAGTGCCGCCATGAACTGATCCTTCTGAGCCTGACTCAAATGTTGAGCATATTCCTCCAGGTCCGCACTGATAATCCGTTGCCTGCTCGAAAACACAACCTCTGTCCGTGGCGTAACAGTCCCATCAGGCTTCAAAGCATAACTCAACCAGTCCCGACCTTCTTTCTGAGTGTCAAAAACTACGTCATTCTGCGCGTCAGCCGCAGAATCCACTTCATTATTCACTGTATCAGAATTGTCAGGTTCAACAGGAGCAGAGCTAATAGGTGACGGCGAAAGAAAATTTGCGTTCGGGTCGCCTGGGATTGTTGAGTTTGTTTGTTGATTATTTGTATTTTGTTGTCCACCTTGAACGGGTTGAGTCGGGACTCTCTGAGATGGCCGATTGATGCCGCGCCCAACTGAAAACCCGCCCGCGTATGAAACCGGTAATATTTGTGAAAAACAAAAAACGGCAGTGATTACTACCGCGCAGACTTTTTTAACCAAAATTTGTGAACTCATAGCATTCTCCTTTGTGGTGATTGTTTTGAAATTTGCTTTGCAGGGCTTGAAAAAAGTTTCTAAACTTAAAGTTTTTTGTTGGAAAATTCATTATGACTATCGCGGGAAAAAATTTTATTGAATAATAGAATGCTATTATTATCGCTGAGATAGAGTTATTAAATGCTATATTTTTATAATTTTTAGTATTTATATTTAAGTTTTTCATAATCATATTATAGATATAACTGTTAAGTTTTAATTTGTTAAGTCCTGCAAATTAAAAAAAATTAATTTATAAGTATTTTAAAATGTTTTTGTTTTTTTATTCTTTACATTATTCCTGCACATGTCAGCCAATTCGTAAACAGATTTTGATATTCAGTCATCCTTGTGCATGTCAATAATTTTGTAGACACGCACACTCCGCCCGCTTTGTTGAAGCCGAAAATTTCGACCTTTAGTTGTCTCTTGGACTTTTTATTAAACCGCTTCTATAATCCCCAACTATGAACCCAAAAGTAAGCGTCATTATCCCAACATACAACCGCGCGAAAGTTTTGCCTCGCGCGATTAATTCCGTCTTATCTCAAAAACATGTTTTTTTTGAACTCATCATTGTCGATGACGGCTCAACCGATGAAACTAAAAACTCGCTCGTTCAATACGGCAAAAAAATTCGGTATTTTTATCAAGATAACAAAGGCGTTTCGGCGGCGCGGAATTTGGGGATAAAAAACTCAACCGGAGAATACATCGCGTTTCTAGATTCTGATGACGAATGGCTTCCTCAAAAGTTGAAAACGCAATTGGATTTTTTTGAGGCAAATCCTGATTATCTAATTTGCCAAACGGAAGAAATATGGATACGCGGCGGGGTCCGAGTAAACCCGATGAAAAAGCATAAGAAATTTGGTGGATGGATTTTTGAAAAATGTTTGCCTCTTTGCGTAATCAGCCCTTCCGCCGCAATGCTTCACAAAAAACTTTTCACCGAAATCGGTTTTTTTGACGAATCGCTTCCGGCTTGCGAGGATTATGATTTATGGCTGCGCATCGCTTCACGTTATAAAGTCGGGCTTATTCCAAAACCTTACATCAAAAAATACGGTGGGCATAGCGACCAACTCTCGCGCTCCTTCACGGCAATAGACCGCTTTCGGCTTCGATCTCTCGCCAAAATATTAAATGAGAGTTTTTTAACTCATGAACAAGCGCGGCTCGCGGAAAAGACATTCGCGGAAAAGGCCGCTATTTATATAGAAGGAGCGGGAAAACGCGGGAAAGAATTAGAGGCAAGAAATTTCATCGCGAGTTTGTCGCGGTAAACATCTCACAAAACTTTGCTTTTGATTAACTTTTTATATTTCAATTTGAATAAAATTTTTCGCGGATTCAGCCCGAACTCAAGCAGCCCTTTCCCATCTAAATATATAAGTTCCTCCCTAAAATATCTAAGCAACTCCGGCTGATTTTGTTTTGGGCTTCTTTTAATATCGCGCCACTGATTCCTAAGTTTTTTGTAAATGACTTCCCGCGTCAGAAATTTTTTGACCGTCTCATCTTCATCCTTATATTTTTGCCATATATACTTAATTCCTTCAAGATGACTTTGCACGCGTTTCGGCGTAAAACTCGTATTAGAAATAGATTCTCTATTCAAAACATAATAATAAAGCGGCTCATTTAAAAGAATAGTCTTGGGGCGCTTTTGATATATGGCGCAGCAAAACGGATCGTCCTCGTAATAAATCCCCGGTATAAATTCCACGCCCTGTAGAATCGTTTTCCGCCAAAGCCTCGCCCAAACATAAAAAGTCATTTTGTATTTGGAATGCTTTTTATGAAGAAAAAGAGGGTTGTCGGTAACCTGATAAGGAATTTTTGAAAAATCCGTGTATTTCTTTTCCTTATCTATGAAGCCTTTGTTATGAAAATCCCTGTCATGCTTAAACATAACGCAATCGGCGTTTTGGCTAATTACAAAAAAATGGCAAATTTCTAATAATTGACTGTGTATAAAATCGTCCGCATCGACAAAATAAACAAATTCGCCTAACGCGGCTTCAATCCCTTTGTTTCTGGCCGCGCCTGCCCCCTGATTCTTTTGCCTTATAATTTTTATCCGCGGATCTCTAGCCGCATATTCTAAGAGCAATTCCGCTGAATTATCTTGCGAGCCGTCATCTACGCAAATAATTTCTATATCTTTAAATGTTTGGTTGATAACGAAATCGAGTCCCGCCGAAAGATATTTTGAAGCGTTATAGACAGGAATAATTACTGAAATCTTTGGGTTGGGCATAAATCCTTTTAGGTTTTTACACAGTTTATTCGATACGGCAAAAGTAATCAGCAAAAGTAATCACCGCATTTGACGCGTCGCGTTAAGCGCAATAAAATACACGCCTTTTAGAAAATCTACAACAATTGGAATAAAATGAACATTCTCGCGATTGAAACTTCAAGCTCATGCCTCAGCGCCGCAATAAAAAAATCCAATCATCCTATCCGCGAGGTATCCAGCTCAAGTTATATGAAGCACGCCGAAAACCTTTTGCCCGCGATTGATAGACTTCTCAAAAAAGAGCGTTTAAAAATAAAGGACATCGACACTTTTCTTATAGACAGAGGACCCGGCTCTTTTACGGGGCTTCGCATTGGGTTCGCGACATTAAAAGGGTTTTTAGCGACGCTTCCCAAGCCTTGCTTTGGAGCGATTTCTCTTGACCTTGTCGCCTCGAATATTTCGACAAAAAAATCCCCAAAATTTTTAGCCGTCTTAATTGACGCGTACCGGGCGAAACTTTATATGCGAATATACCAAAATAAAAATCCATTTTGGATGCCGAAAACAAAACTTCAGGTAGTATCATACGAAACCGCCAAAGACAAAATTCCTCAAGGCTGTCTTCTGGCAGGCAATGGAATAAAAAAAATAGTCAGCGGAAATTTACCCATCGCGAAAGAGAACTTTTGGATGCCGAAAGCCTCAACGCTTATAAAACTGTTTGAAAATGAAAATTCTGCCGTTAAGAAATTGAATCACGCGCGGGATTTTTTGCCGTTTTATGTTAGACTCTCGGAACCTGAAGAAAAATTAGCAGAGAGAAAAAAACGTGTTTAACTCCCAAAAAACAACATTAAATCATGCTTCGTGGATTGAACTAAGCCGCTCACGGCTTTTGAAAAATCTTGAAACTCTGCGGACGCGAAGCGGGCATCAAGATATTTTGGCGGTTATAAAAGCGAACGCCTACGGGCACGGGCTTCGCGAAATAGCAAAAGTCCTTGATGGAAATGTCAGTTATTTTGGCGTCGCTACTTTACGCGAAGCTCTTGAGTTAAAAGAAAATCACCCGAAAACTCCCGTGTTTTTATTTGGGCATCTTTTCTCGGAAGAATTGTCCGCGGCGCTTTTGGGCGGAATAACATTAAGCGTTTCAAGCCTTGAAAAAGCCAAAGAAATTTCCTCCCTTTCTGAAAGTTATTCGCGCAAAACGCCGGTTCATATCAAAATTGATACGGGAATGGGCAGAATGGGGATTCCTCTTAAAACCGCGCGGGAAGAAATAAATGAAATGCGAAAATTCTCAGGTCTTTTGCTTGATGGAATTTATACGCATTTCCCCAGCGCGGAAAAAAAAGATAAAACTCTTGAAAAGCAGCTTTTGGCATTTCAGTCGCTTGTCATTGACTTGGAAGAGCAAGGTCTTATTTTTAGATTCCGTCATGCTCAAAACAGCGCCGCCTCCGTTACCGCTAATGGAGCATTTTTAAATATGCTCAGACCGGGCATCGCGCTATACGGCATTTCACCCGATAAAGCGCTGACAGATAAAATTCATGTCTCCCCTGTCCTCTCTTTAAAAAGCCGCGTTCTTTTAACGAAAAGAATTTTGAAGGGCGAGTCAGTCGGCTACGGTCAAGCCTTTGTGGCGAAAAAAGACACTAATGTTGCCGTTGTCCCTTTTGGCTACAGTCAGGGCTATCCTTGGAGCGCGTGGCAAAATGCGTCGGTTATTTTTAAAGGAAAACATTATCCGCTGGCGGGCAAGGTTTCTATGGATTATTTGTCATTTGAACTTGGAGACTCGGAGGCGCGTGTCGGTGATGTTGTAACATTAATTGGCGAAGAAGGAAATGAACGCGTTGGCGCGGATAATTGGGCGGATTGGGCAAATACAAGCCCTTATGAGATCGTAACGCGTCTAAACCCGCATATTCCACGAGTTGTAGTAGACTAAAAATGCTGCCGTTTCGTATTGAAAAATTAGATGAAGTCACATCGACAAACACGCTTCTTTTAGCACGGGCAAACGACGGCGAACCGGAAGGGCTTGTTCTTTTAGCAAACTCTCAAACCGCGGGACACGGCAAATTGGGCAGAAAATGGATTTCGCCGGCTGGGAAAAATTTGCTTTTTTCAATTTTACTTCGTCCGCCGATTGCCCCGTCCCAGTCGCCTATGCTGACTCAAATTGCGTGCCGAGCGGTTGCCGATGTCTTGGAAAAAAAATATGCCGTCTCAACGCGATTTAAAAAACCAAATGATGTTATGTTTGGAGAAAAGAAACTTTGCGGGACGCTTGTCGAAGCATTATCTACTTCCACAAAATTAGACGCCGTTGTGATTGGTATCGGTTTAAATGTGAATGCCGATTTGATTGAATTGCCACCAGCGGCGACTTCTATGAAAGCCATAAAAGGCGCGTCTTATGACTTAGACGAGGTTTTGAGGTTTATTTTGGAGGAAATAAGGCTAAAAGTGGTCGGTTTATACAAGAATATGAACTAAATAAGATATTAAATCCCTAAAATACGACCTATAAACTGAATAAGTGGTAAAAATATGAAAAAAATAGAAAAAGAAATTTTACTCACAATAGACATTGGAAACACGCTAGCCAAAACAGGTCTGTTTATAAACGGTTCGCTCAAATCATTTTTCAGTCTAAATTATAATGAAATCCCAAAATACATAGAAAAAATAGCTGCGAGTGGTAAAAAAAATCAAATAAACATAATTATTTCATCCGTTATCCCTAAAATCACCTCTTTTGTTTTGGATAAAATAAGAAGAATAAAGGCAAATATCGCCATTTCTGTAGCCGGTAGAGACATTCCAATTACTTTAAAGCATAAATACAAAAATTACGCGGCGCTTGGGTTGGACCGCAAAGTAAACGCGTATGGGGCAATAAAAATCTATGGTTCACCTATCATTGTTGTCGACTTAGGCACAGCCATTACTTTCGATTACATAGATAAAAACGAGATTTTTCAAGGTGGACTTATCATCCCGGGCCCGCAAACCGCCCTTTCCGCGTTAGGAGAAAAAACCGCTCTTCTTCCTCGGATAGCCTTATCAGGAAAAAACTCATCCGCCATGCTCGGCCGCGACACAAAATCATGCATGACATCCGGGATTTTACAAGGCTTCGGCGCGATGCTGGACGAATTGATTGAACGCTATAGAACTCGTTATGGCAAAAATATATTAACGATCGCCACCGGCGGGCTTTCCGAAGCGGTTTTTCCCTATACAAAAAAAATCAATCTGCTGGACAAAGAACATTCAGCGCGATCTCTTTATCTAATCTGGAAAAACCGCTAAGGCGGGAATTGTAAAAATCAGTAATTTCGTAGACAGATTTTGATACTCGGTCATCCTGCGCGTTGTTTTTCAACGTCGCAGAATGACATAGACATAACGGACAAGCACCGAAGACACTTCGCCGTTTCGTGCCAACCATTGAGGATTGGCGCAGCCAACCGTAAGGCTGCGGCACTTCCTGTAAAAGTTAATGCAAAGCCTATTAAACTTATTGACTTTTTTAATCAAATAAATAAAATGCCGCCTTCATTGGCACTCGCACGCTTGGAGTGCTAATTCTGCAACAAAATCAAATTTGTTTTCTTTTTAAATCAACCTGTTCAATAAGACAGTGTGTCTTTTATGAACATCAAACACCATAAGGGAGGAAATATAATTATGGCAAAGCAACTTCTATTCAGCGAAGAAGCACGTCGAGCAATTTTGCACGGCGTCGATAAACTTGCCAATGCTGTCAAGGTAACTCTCGGTCCAAAAGGCCGCAATGTGGTTTTAGAAAAGAAATTCGGCGCGCCGAATGTAACAAAAGACGGCGTGTCGGTAGCAAAAGAAATTGAGCTTGAAGATCCATATGAAAACATGGGCGCTCAAATGGTAAAAGAAGTAGCTTCCAAAACTTCCGACATTGCGGGTGATGGAACAACAACCGCGACTATTCTCGCGCAGTCAATTTATCGCGAGGGTTTGAAAAATGTTACCGCGGGCGCGAATCCAATGTCGCTTAAACGCGGCATTGATAAAGCGGTTGAAGCAATCGTCGCGGAGCTTGATAAAATCGCGAAGCCTATCGGTAAGGATAAAAAAGAAATCGCGCAAATCGCCACTATCGCGTCTAACTCCGACACAACCATCGGCGACCATATCGCCGAAGCAATGGAAAAAGTCGGCAAAGACGGCGTTATCACGGTAGAAGAATCCAAAACAACCGCCACAACACTTGATGTAGTTGAAGGTATGCAATTTGACCAAGGATATCTTTCTCCTTATTTCGTGACGGATTCCGAGAGAATGGAAGTTGTTTTAGAAGAACCTTTTATTCTCATCAACGAGAAAAAGATTTCGGCCGTAAAAGACATTCTTCCGATTTTGGAGGCAGCATCCAAAGCAGGCAAACCTCTTCTTATCATTGCCGAAGAAGTTGACGGCGAAGCTCTCGCGACACTCGTCGTAAACAAAATCCGCGGAACGCTCGCGGTTTGCGCTGTCAAGGCGCCCGGATATGGCGACCGTCGCAAAGCAATGCTTGAAGATATCGCGATTTTAACCGGCGGGAAAGCCATCACCGAGGACCTGGGCATTAAGCTGGAAAATGTTTCTCTAAAAGACCTAGGACGCGCGAAACGCATTACGGTTGATAAGGAAAACACAACCCTAATTGAAGGGGCTGGAAAAAGTTCGGACATTTCCGGGCGCATCTCACAAATCCGCAAACAAATCGAAGATACGGATTCTGATTATGACCGCGAAAAACTTCAAGAACGCCTCGCGAAACTTGCCGGCGGCGTTGCCGTTATTCATGTTGGAGCGGCAACTGAAGTAGAAATGAAAGAAAAGAAAGATAGAGTAGATGACGCTCTTCACGCAACACGAGCGGCCGTTGAAGAAGGCATTGTGCCGGGAGGCGGAGTCGCGCTTTTGCGCGCGTCTGTCGCTCTCGACAGTTTGAAACTCAAAGGCGATGAAAAAATCGGCGCGGACATTATTCGCCGCGCTATCGAAGAACCTTTGCGGCAGCTTGCGTTTAATGCCGGCGATGAAGGCTCTGTCATTGTTCAGCGCGTATTGCAAGAAAAAGGCAATATTGGCTATAACGCTGAAACGGGAGAATTTGAAAATCTCGTTGAAGCGGGCGTTATTGATCCTAAAAAAGTAACGCGAAGTGCGCTTCAAAACGCCGCAAGCGTTTCCGGGCTTTTGCTCACAACCGAAACTCTCATCACTGAACTTCCTGAAGAAGAAAAAGCTCCGGCAATGCCCGGAGGCGGCATGGGAGGAATGGGTGGCATGGGCGGGATGGGTTATTAACCTAGATTCTAATTTAGCGCGGTATTTTAAATACCGCGCTAGCTTAATTTAAAAATAAAACCATTAAATCAAGGAGAAATAAAAATGAAAGTGAGACCTTTAGCAGACCGAGTGCTTGTTGAAATCTTAGAAGCCGAAGAAAAAACAAAAGGAGGAATTATTCTTCCCGATACGGCGAAAGAAGAAAAAACTGAAGGCAAAATCATCGCTGTGGGTTCTGGAAAAACACTAGAATCCGGAAAAGTTCAAACGATTGAAGTCAAAAAAGGCGACCGCGTATTGTTTGGAAAATATTCCGGAGACGACATCGTAATTGACGGCGTAAAGCACAAGATTTTGAAAGAAAGCGAAATTTTGGCAGTTTACGAATAACAAATTCTTGTTAAACCAAAGGAGCAGTTAAAATGGCAAAAATTATTTCCTATTCCGAGGAAGCGCGCCAAAAAGTAAAACGCGGCATGGACATTCTCGCGCGCGCAGTCAGCGTTACATTGGGACCGCGCGGAAGAAATGTTGTTATCGATAAAAAATTCGGCGCTCCGCTTGTTACAAAAGACGGCGTTACCGTCGCTAAAGAAGTCGAATTAAAAGATCCGTATGAAAATATGGGCGCACAAATGGTTCGTGAAGTCGCCGAAAAAACTTCTGATAATGCCGGAGACGGAACGACGACCGCCACAGTTTTGGCTCAGGCGATTGTTTCAGAAGGCTTAAAAAACGTTACGGCAGGCGCAAATCCCATGGCGCTAAAGCGCGGCATTGATAAAGCGGCGGAAAAAATTGTGGAAACCATTAAAAAAATGTCAAAGTCCGTAAAAGGCAAAGATGACATTACCGCAGTTGGCGCGATCAGCGCTAACAACGATTCTTCTATCGGGCAGCTTTTGGCTGACGCTCTTGAAAAAGTCGGCAAAGAAGGCGTTATAACGGTAGAAGAAGCCAAAGGGCTTAAGACAGAACTCGAAGTCGTTGAGGGTATGCAGTTTGATCGAGGATATTCTTCTCCATACTTTGCGACCGACACGGAACGAATGGAAGTGGTTTTAAAAGACCCTTACATTCTTCTTTTCGAGAAAAAAATCACCGCGGTAAAAGACCTTGTTCCCGTACTGGAAAAAGTTGCGGGGCTAGGCAAGCCTCTCCTCATTATCTCTGAAGATATTGAGGGAGAAGCGCTCGCGACACTTGTCGTAAACAAAATCCGCGGAGTGCTTCAAATCGCGGCAGTTAAGGCGCCAGGTTTTGGCGATCGCCGCAAAGCAATTATGGAAGATATTGCGGTTCTTACAAAAGGTAAGTTTATCTCCGAAGACCTTGGAGTGAAACTTGAGAACGTAGAACTCGATCAGCTCGGAACGGCTGCGCGCGTTGTCATCGACAAAGATAATACAACTATCGTTGGCGGAGCTGGTTCGCAAAAAGACATTAAGGCTCGGCTTGAAGCGATTCGCGCGGAAATCGAGCGCTCGGATTCTGATTACGATAAAGAAAAACTTCAAGAACGCCTCGCGAAACTTTCCGGCGGCGTTGCCGTTGTGAAAGTCGGAGCCGCGACTGAAGTTGAGATGAAGGAAATGAAAGCGCGCATTGAAGACGCTCTTCACGCAACTCGCGCGGCAATCGAAGAAGGCATTGTCCCGGGAGGCGGAGTAGCGCTTCTTCGCGCAATTTCCGCTCTTGATGATGTCCGGGTAAAAGGCGACGAAGCAACAGGCGTTCAAATTGTCCGTCGCGCGCTTCAGGAGCCAGCGCGCAAAATCGCTTCCAATGCCGGCTTTGACGGTTCCGTTGTTGTCAAAAAAGTTTTAGACGGTAAAGGAGATTTTGGATTCAACGCGCTTACTTGCGAATACGAAAACTTGGTTGAAGCAAAGGTCATCGACCCCGGCAAAGTTGTTCGTGTCGCCGTAGAAAATGCTTGCAGTATTGCAGGTCTTATTCTCACCACGGAATGTGTTGTGGCGGATAAGCCTAAGGAAGTTAAGGACGAGGATAAGAAAAAATCCTCCAATTACTCGGGCAGCATCGAGTAACAAGCCGCGTTAAACAAAAAGCGGAGTTGCGACAAAATCGCAATTCCGCTTTTTTTCTTTCCTCCAGCCTCTCATTTAACTTTGTCGGTTTTAAGAACTTTGAGAGCCTTGTTAACGCCATTAGCGGTTAATACCGTGTAACCTTCTGTTTAAAAATGAGCTTTTAAAATGTCCGCGATTTCTTCAGCATCATCAACGATAAGTATGGTTTGATTATCCATAAAAACTACCGCCGTCTTCTCCTAAATGAAGCTGATAAAAAACTTCGTGATTTTCGACCGCCAAACGAAGCTATTTTTATCGGCTTGCGCTCTATCAACTTTTCTATAGGCATTTCGGGATGTTCTGATATGGGAAGCGCCATCCGCATTAACTTTTCTATTTCTTTTACTTCTTTCCACTGTTCAGGCGTGGCAAACGAAATGGCATGCCCTTTGTCGCCGATACGGCCAGTCCTGCCGATTCGGTGAATATAATTTTCCGCTTCATCCGGCAAATCGTAATTAATAACAAGTTCTATCGCCCTAACATCAATGCCTCGCGCGGCAATATCCGTTGCTACTAAAACGCGATACTTCCCTGTCTTGAATCCTTCAAGAGCTTCGCGCCGCTGCGCCAGTGACCTGTCTGAATGAATTTCAGCCACGCGCTGTCCGTCGCCGCGCATTGCCTTGGTGATTTTATACGCTCCAATTTTTGTTCTGGAAAATATCAATATTGTGCCGTGATATTGCGTTAGAATCTTTTTGAGAAGTTCTCTTTTAGATTCTTGCCGGACAACAAAAACCTCTTGAGTAATTTTTTCCGCCACCGTCCCCGATTTCGCTATTTCGATGGAAACCGGCAACTTCATTTGGCTTGTCGCCATTTTCATAATAGCTTCAGGCATAGTCGCTGAAAAAAGCATCGTTTGCCTCTCTTTGGGCACTTCATTTAAAATCCGTTTAATTTGCGGAGCAAAACCCATATCAAGCATTCTGTCCGCCTCATCAAGCACTAACATACTCACCTGATTTAAATACACATATCGCTCGCTCATATGATCAATAAGTCTTCCGGGTGTGGCGATAATCACGCGCGGCTGTTTGGCCAAATCTCTTATTTGATTGCCCATCGACGCCCCGCCCACAAGCACCGCGTATTTAATTTTTGAATCTATTTTGATAAAACTCTGATGAACTTGATAAGCAAGCTCTCTAGTCGGAACAAGAACAAGTCCGCGTCCTTTCCCCTGAGAAAGCCTTTGTAGCATTGGTATGCCAAAAGCCATTGTTTTGCCAGTCCCTGTTTGCGCGATGCCGATAACATCTTTGCCCTCAACGGCAATAGGAATGGATTTTAACTGTATAGGCGTTGGAACTTTAAAATGGTTTTTCTCCAGCGTTTCCAAAATATGCGGAGATATGCCAAGCCCTAAAAAACTTGCCGGTGTTGGAGGCTCTGCTGCAGGATGCAAATGCGTCATATAACTCTTTTCTGTTGTTTTGCTTTTCAACTCAATTGTCGCTGTTTAGTTACGGCTATTTTTATTCAAAGGCGTATAGATAAAAACGATTTTTTTATGTGAAATGAAACTTTCTTATCGCCGCGTTATCATAAATTAGTTCGTTTAAAATCAATACCTTAAAAGAGGCGTTATGAAACCATTCATTGCAAAACATTTAGTTTTTATCTCGCTTTTCACCGCCGCGTTTGTAATGTCGTAGTCGACAGAAGAGCTGGCGCAAGTAGCAGCTGCTCAGATTACGTCTGCAACACAAAACGAGCAGCCATAAAAAACAACTGTGATTACAGTCCCGAATCCAAAAGGGAGTTATATTCCTGTAATCCTTCAAAAATATAGCGGTAGATATGTGAGGCCAAATGACGAGGTTTATTCCGATTATCCAACTATCGAACAACCAAAAGCGATGTATGCCATTCCATCCGCTTCAGCAAGCAAACAAAACACATAAAAACAGGTATGCATGTCAGCTAATTCATGGGCAGATTTAATCCTAAAGTCATCTTTGCAAAAATCAAAGACGGAATAAATCAATTCTGTGAAGAAGTTTTTATTTCAAAAACTATTACGCTTTTTCCTGATAATTTGGGGCTTCGCGCGTAATAATAACATCATGCGGATGAGATTCTGCTTTCCCCGCTTCCGTAAGTCTGACAAATTGCGCCAACGCCCGCAAATCCTCTATTGTTTCGGCTCCAACATATCCCATTCCGCGTCGCAATCCGCCAATGTATTGATAAAGAACTTCTTTTAGAGGTCCTTTGTAAGGCACCATTCCTTCCATGCCTTCCGGAACAAGATCATTTTTTCCTTGATTATAACGTTCGCGAGACCCTTTGCTCATCTCCATAGCGCCAAGAGAACCCATTCCGCGATAAACCTTATACTGAACTCCCTGATGAAACCGAAATTCGCCGGGGCTTTCTTTTGTCCCGGCAAGCATATTTCCCATCATCACGGAATGCGCGCCCGCGCCAATCGCGATAGGAATATCTCCTGAAAATTTAAGCCCTCCGTCCGCGCATACAGGCACTCCAAATTTTGCCGCAACTTTCGCGCATTCATAAATCGCGCTCACCTGCGGTTTACCAATGCCGGCAATAATACGGGTTGTGCAAATTGAGCCGGGCCCTTGCCCAACCTTAAGCCCGTCAGCGCCGGCGCGGCAAAGTCTTTCGGCAGATTCGGGTTCAGAAATATTTCCTGCCACAACATCTATTTTATACCGCTTTTTTATAGTTTTTAAGGTTTCAAAAACACCTTTGGAATCACCGTGAGCCGTGTCAATAACCACAAGATCTATTTGTTCTTTGATAAGACTTTCAACTCGTTCATACGCGTCGTCGTAAACCCCAATCGCGGCGGCGACTTTTAAGCGTCCGTTTTTATCAACATTAAAGGTTTGAGAATCACCGAAGAGAATACGTTTTGCGTCACTAAAAGTGTAAAGCCCGGCAATCTTTCCCGTTTTATCCACGAGAGGCAGAACTTTCTTTTTGCTTTCTTTCATTATTCTATATGCTTCACGAAGGCTTGTTTTCGGATCTCCTGTTATGAGTTTTTTCGTCATAATCTGTTTGGCGCGAAGTGAATGGTCCTCACAAAAATCAAAATCGTTTTTGGTAAGAATCCCAACAAGTTTTCCCATCTGATCATTCAAAAGAAACGAATGAAAGTTAAATTCGCGTTCTTTTTTATGGGCAAGGATTTCACCAATTGTTGTGTTTTCATTAAAGCCGATAGGTTTGTCGATTCTGCCGTTTAAATGAAATTTAACTTTAGCAACTTCAGCGGCTTGTTCTTGAACGCTAAAATTTTTATGTATTACGCCGATACCGCCAAGTTTTGCGATTTCTATCGCCATTTCAGAACCGGTAACCGTGTCCATAGCCGCGCTTGCTACAGGAACTTTCAGACTAACATTGCGAGAAAATTTAGATTTCAAGTCAACCGCGTCAGGCATAATCGCTGAGTAGCCTGTCGTAAGACGCGCATCTCCATAAGTCAAAGCTATGCCTTGCTTTGCGACACTCGCAAAAAACGCGTCGCGTTTCTTAGCAAGTTTTTGTTTGAGACTTAAAGACAGGTGACTTTTGGGCTGCGTCATAGATGCCTCCGTGGACAGCGGGTAAATAAAAAACCGAACAAAAAATACATATTTGCTCGGTTAAGTATAGACCAGAATTATACACCATATCAAACCTCTATTGAATGAAGATTTTTCTTTATTATTTCAAAATTCCGCGTGAGCAAACCTCACGATACTTTTTGGCGCTTTCCCTAACCGTGCGCTGTCCGGTTTCATAATTTACTTCCACAAGTCCAAAACGCGGCTTAAATCCTTCCGCCCACTCAAAGTTATCCAGCAGCGACCAATAAAGGTAACCAATAACATTAGCGCCGTTTTCCATCGCGTTATGCAGCGCGCTCAGATGCCCTTCTATAAATTCCCAACGCAGATTGTCATCGCCGGCGCAAATACCATTTTCAGTAACCATTATAGGAAACCCAAGTTTTTTCACATCGTTTAGGAGCATCTCCAATCCTTCGGGATAAATATCCCAACCTAAATCGTTTTTCTTTCGCGGGTTATGATCTTTCTCACAAACATCCGTCGCGAAATTTCCAAGTCCACACCCTTTCAAATCCACTCGTTGGCGGGAATAATAATTAACTCCGACAAAATCTAAGGTCCCGGAGCGAATCGCCTGCTTTATCATTCCAAGATTGAACCATCTATGTCTAAGCCAAGCGGCAAATCGATTCTTCAAAGATTTATCACACGGAACAAATGCCTGCATATGTTGAGAAAAACTCACGGCGGGACGCGATAAAGATTTTTTGCGATAAATTTTATGGATTTTTTTATAAGTCTTTTTATGCGCTTTTGCCAAATTCCTTTGGACAATCAGACCTTTTAAAATAGATTTTTCTTGCGGCGGCCAAACTCCTAAAATAAACGAGTGCGTAAAATAAATGGTGGGTTCGTTAATAGTTATCCAATAATGAACAAGGTCAGAGAGATCAGAAACAACTCGCGCGGCAAACCGTAAAAAATATTTAACCGTTTTGGGTTTTGTCCAGCCTCCCCGCCTCGCTATCCATTCAGGATTTGTAAAATGATGAAGCGTTACAACGGGTTCCATGCCACGCAATTTCAGAGCGATTAAAACTTTTCTGTAATGCTCAATCGCGTCCGCGGAAAATCGCCCTTCTTCCGGCTCAACTCTGCTCCATTCAATAGAAATTCGATGCGCGTTGTGCGAGAGATTTTTGGCAAGTTCAAAGTCTATTTCGTAAAGGTCGTAGTGGCCGCATGCGTCAGCGGATTGTTCTCTGCCGGCGCGTTTTTCCCAATGCCACCAATCCGCGTTAGTATTTCCACCCTCGACTTGATAAGCCGCGGTTGCCGCGCCCCATAAAAAATTTTTGGAAAACTTTTTCGGATTGTCTTGAGTCATGCGGAGAATTGTATCACAGCGCGCAACAATGCTTTTGTAATCAGTAGATTCCCTGATACGAAATAGCGAAACGCCTTCGACGTTTGTCGGCATAGTCCATTACGCCCCACTGCCCAATGCATTGGGACGAAACGGCGAAGCACCTTCGGCGCTTGTCCGTTACGCTGAAGTTTCAAATGCTTGACGCGCCGCGAACATATTTGCAAGAAGCTCAACATCTACGGTCAAAATTTTTCCTTCAAATTTAATTACATTTCCAAACCCCATTTTATTGAGGTCCTGCAAAACAAGGGCGGGATTGGTCTGCATTTCAGCGCGCTGCTCTTTTGTAGCGGTTGAATACTTGAGAAAAAGATGCTTAATCGCTGACACGGCAAGAGATTTTAAATCAGGGTCTGATATTCGTCCAATCTCCGCGAGAATTGTCCATAAACCTTCCACATCAACTCCCAAATCTTCCGTCCAAAGCGCAATAACATCATTGTCAAAACCTCGCTTCATAAGTTTTTTAACTTGCTCTGAAGCTTTTTTGTTTGAATTATTTTGGTCATAAACAAGCGTTTCTAGAGAACTAGAACCCGGCAAATTAAACGCGCGGCCGACCTTTTCGTCTCTTCTATGCAAAAGCAAAAGTCTATCTATTTGCACCTCACTCAAAATGCTTAAAATCGTTACATTATCGCTACTATTACGAGAAAAATTAGTTATGACATTCAGTTTCCGCGCATTCGCTGTTCCTTCCATGCCGCGATTCAAAATATCTATAGCCATCTCGCTTGCGATAATTCTTCCCTTATCCAGCCCTTTAGCAAGAGCGTCAACAAGACCTGAAACACTTACTCCCGAACCCGAAATAACCGATTCTCTAATCCGCATAATTAGAGTTTCCACAACTTTAACCCCTTCCGTTTCACCTAAAACAAATTTCAAATCTTCGTCAAATTCTCCATGAATTTTTTGAGAAAATTCATCGCTCCAGACATACCGCAAAATTTCCTCCGAAGAACTCATTTGAGAAATGCTTCTCAAAATATCATCGATACTTGCCCCCATTTTTTCAGATAAAACACTTATTCCCATAGCGTCCAACAATAAAGTCTCTCTGCCAATCCCGCTTTTAGTAATATTTCCCGCATCCGCGGCGGCAGCGTCTTTATCAGGTGTCGAATGAAAATTAATTGTCGGATCGAGAGCAAGCTGCGGCGCGATAAAGGACACTTTAGATTCCGAAACCTGATTTGCGGGTTTATCCGCGTTGGCTCCTAAAACTTTCCAAGCATAAGAAATCGTTTTCCCTTTGAAATTTTCAAGTTCCGCTTGAATAATTTCTCCGTATTTGTTTTTGGACTGTAAAGAAACTTTCGCGTTTAAAATCGGAGCAATATCGTTTAAAGATATCTCATCAAGATACGGCAAATATATTTTTGAATCGGCAACTCTCCCGCGCGCCGCAAGTTCGCGGACAAGATTATTTCGCCAAAGCATAAGCTGATTTATCCTGTCAAAAACAGGCAGCGCGTCCGCGAGCTGTCTGACGCTTTGTTTCGCGAGAGCGTCAAAATATGTCGTTTTAAGATATTGCTTATACGAAACATCGTTAGCCATGAGTTTGGAGTAATTCTCCGCGCCCGATAAAGAAGAAATTTTAGGCGTAATAACAACATGCGAAACTTCGCCCAATCTCAAAAGATTCTCAACGCCGGATGTGTGGAAACCTCCCGCTACAACAGCCGCCGCGCCTTTTGTCATTTCTATACTTTGATAAAACGCCTCATCGCGTTTTAAGGCTGATTTGTAAAAATCGACAGCAGGCTCAATTAGGTTACTAAAGCCCTCTTCTTCAAAAATGTTTTCTATCTCTTTTGCCTCGCGCTGATAGGCTACAAAATCCTCAAACTTCGCCTGAAGGCAAATTATGTCCCGCGCTATAAAAAGTTTTTGATATTTTCGCGCGAGATTTTTTTCGCCGGCTGTTTTGGCAAGATGTGTTTCTATTTCCACCTGAAACAAATCCAATTCTTCCGAAAGGCTCGTCCCTTTTATTTCTGACAATGTCTCGGTATTCCCGAGAAGTTTTTTGAGCTCGCGAGTGAGTTTTATTTGTTTTCCTGTTTCAGCACCGATTTTTACAAGATATTGCAGCATCTCTCCGGCAGTGATTTCGCCCGTCATAAAGGCTTGATATTTGTTATAAAAATTATATTCATTTTTCACGCCAAGCTCTTTTAAGTATTTACTTCTAAATTCATCCGCGATTTGCCTGACCAATGTTTTTAACTGTTCGGGCTTCGCCGACTTTTCATAGCCAAGCGTTTTAAGCAGATTGGGCAAATCTTTATAATTTTTATTGTTCGATTTAATTATTCCTGAGTAGCGTGAAAGATAGAGCAAAAAATCCACGAGAGAGGTTCTGTCCAACAAAAATTCTTCTTTTGTTTTTTGAAACTCTTTTAATTCTTCGCCATAAACAACCGCCTGCTCGCCATCTAATTTTTGTTTTGTCTTATCCCATAAATCAAGAAGCCGCTTTCTGTTTCCCTCCGCCTCGCGATATGCCGAATAATTTTTTTCATAAAGAAACCAATCTTCCATCCCTCTGAATTCCGCGCGTCCGTCTTGAGTAATTGCCGCTATCTCGGCACCGGACAATTCGCCGCTCGCTTCATAAACGCTTAAGACTCTTTGCCTAATAATCTCATCCGGAAACGACCGAAAGAGCACGGGTTCCAACCTATCGCGCGCCCCTTCCAAAAGAACGGTTTCCACGCCGTAAGTCTTTGACAAATACGCGATAATTTTCCGTATGTTTTGCTGCGCGTCTACGATGGCGTGCGCGTCCTGAATTAAAAAGATTATTCTTCCTTGTTCTTTCCCAGCAAATTTTTTTGAAATGCTCCCAATGTTTTCTGGGATGGAAATTTGAGAAATATCCGCGGCGCGGGCGGTTTGCTTCGGTCTTGAGGAAATATCGTTAATGTCCGCAAACACACTTTGGGATATAAGAAAAAAACAAAGCGTCAAAACTGAAACGCAGCGCCTTTTATGCATCAACATTTTCTTATACCCCCTCTATACTTAAGCTAGCATTAAATAACATTTAAGCACTTTCTAAATCTATTTAAAATATGCCTGATAAATGGGTTTTTAGCAAGTAGGGCGAGAAAACTGATAAAGGGTTAGAAAATTACCACTTTTTGAAGACAAAAACCGCGGCGAGAATGAGAAATAAAAAACCGACTATATAATTCCACTTCAGGCCTTCTTTGAGGTAAAAAACGCTAAAAATGCAGAATACAATTATGGTAATAACTTCTTGCAGGACTTTTAACTGCGCGGCCGAGAAAAATTGATGCCCAACACGATTGGCCGGCACTTGCAGGCAATATTCAAAAAACGCGATGCCCCAGCTGACCAAAATCACAATCCAGAGGGCGCTATTTTTATAACGCAAATGTCCATACCAAGCAAATGTCATAAAAATATTAGAAAGAATCAGCAAAACTATCGGAGTGAACGCGTGTTGAAGCATTTTAGTTTTCCCTTATTTTCGACGAGGACGATTTTTATAATTGTGGCATAATACCATTTTAAAATTTAAAGGGAACGCGATGCGCGCGATTATTAGACAAATCAAAAAAACATACGAAATGGCGAATAAGGAAGAGCGTTCCGTTGTTTTGAAAAACTTCGCAAATCTTTCAATCCTTCAGGCGATCACCTATATCCTCCCGATTTTGATTATCCCCTACCTTTTTCGCATTTTGGGGCCGGCGAAATTCGGCCTAATTTCCTTCGCGCAGGCATTTGTTCAATATTTCATAATATTCACCGATTACGGCTTCAACATTTCTGCCACAAAAGAAATATCTCTTAATCAAAATCATCCTTCACGGCTTTCAAAAATATTTTCTTCGGTGATGCTGATTAAGTTTTTTCTTCTCTCAATTTGCTTTTTGCTTCTTTGGGGTTCGTCTTTCATACATAAGTTCCAGATTGATTGGCCTGTTTACATAATTAGTTTCGGAACAGTTATCGGTTCTTCTCTATTCCCTCTTTGGTTTTTTCAAGGAGTGGAAAAAATGAAGCACATATCGGATCTCAAAATTTTAGGCGGAGGAGTTGGGGCTGTTTTAATACTTATTTTTGTTCGCGAGGAATCCGACTATTTGATTGTCCCGCTCGTGCTGTCCGCTGTCTCTATTTTTATAGGGCTATGGGGACAATTTCTGGTTTTTAGAAAATTCAAAATACACTTCCAAATTCCTTCTTACAGCAACGTATCTGAGCAGCTCAAAAAAGGCTGGGACATTTTTCTCTCCAATATCGCGATTAACGCTTATACAACCACGCGAGTTTTTGCCATTGGGCTTTTGACAAACAACACCATAACCGGCTTTTATTCCATCGCCGAAAAAATGGCTTGGATTTGTCAGACATTTCCGCTCACCTCTTTTTCGCAGGCGCTTTTTCCTCGCCTCAGTAAAATTTATCAAAAAAGTCACGCGAGAGCATTTGAATTTATGGAAAAAATTCAGCAGATCACAATTTCAATTTCTCTCATTTGCCTTCCGATAATTTTTATTTTCACTCACAAAATCGTCCGCGTTATTTGCGGAGTGGATTATCCTGAAGTAACAATAACATTTCGTCTGCTTCTTATCGCCGTTTTATTTATTAGCTCCAACGCGTTTCAGCTTCAGTATCTTTTGGTATGCGGCAAAACTCGGCTCTATTCAAAAATTCATGTGGCAACGGCAATCGTAGGCTTACCTCTGATTTTCATTCTTATATCCGCGTTCTTATATCAAGGCGCGGCAATTGCCACTATTTTGCTTGAAGCGGCTATTTTCACTTCGACGTTTGTTTCGGTTAAGCGTCTAAAGGAGGCTTCATAAAATGCCCGCGCTGCCTATTTTAATTATTGTTCTCTGCGTTTTTGTGTTGGCGTATCGCTATTACAGCGCTTTTTTATCAAGCCGCGTTTTTTTACTCAATCCTGATGCCGTTACACCAGCGCATAAACTTCAAGACGGGCAAAATTATTATCCAATGTCAAAGTGGGTTTTGTTTGGCCATCACTTTGCCGCAATCGCTGGCGCGGGACCGCTTGTCGGACCTGTTCTTGCCGCACAATTTGGATTTATGCCCGGTCTTATTTGGATGGTTATCGGCGCTGTGCTCGGCGGCGCCGTTCACGATTTTGTAGTGCTTGTTATGTCTGTTCGCCGAGACGGGAAATCTTTAGCGGAAATTGCCCGCGAAGAACTGGGTAAAACTGCGGGCATAGCTTGTGCAATCTCAGTTCTTTTTATTATTTTAATAGCACTCGCCGGGCTTGGTTTTGTGGTTGTCCACGCTCTCGCCGAAAGCTCTTGGGGAATGTTCACAATCGCTTCTTCAATTCCTATAGCAATTTTGATGGGGCTTTATATTTTCGCGTGGAAAAAAGGTTCGCCTCAAGCGGTTAAAATAGCCTCCATTGTTGGCGTCTTAGCTCTTACCGCGTCAGTTATCTTTGGCAAATGGATTCCAGAAATTCCATTCCTCAACGATATTTTTCTACTTGAGAAAAAAAGCGTCATTATCGCAATGGCAATTTACGGTTTTGCCGCCTCGGCTCTTCCTGTCTGGCTGCTTCTCGCGCCGCGTGATTATTTGAGCTCGTATATGAAAATCGGGATAATTTTAATTTTGATTGGCGGGATTGTTATCGTTAACCCGCGAATAGAATTTCCAGCTTTTAGCCAATTTGTAAACGGCGGAGGTCCAATCGTTCCAGGAAGCGCGTGGCCATTTGTATGCATCACCATTATGTGCGGAGCAATTTCCGGTTTTCACTCTCTTGTATCAAGCGGGACAACTCCCAAAATGATTTCAAACGAACTTCATACTCGCCCAATCGGATACGGAGCAATGCTAGTCGAAGCTGTGGTTAGCATTGTTTGTCTCATAGCCGCTTGCAATTTGCATCCATCAGATTATTACGCCATTAATGTTTCGCCTGAAGTCTTTAAAACTCTTGGGATGTCGCCTGTAGCGCTCGGTGATTTAACGCGCTTAATAGGAGAAACAAACCTAGCGGGGCGAACAGGCGGAGCGGTTTCACTTGCGGTTGGCATGGCACAAATTTTTTCAAATATTCCAGGTTTTGCGGGACTAATGAAATATTTATATCACTTCATAATAATGTTTGAGGCAATGTTTATTCTTACAACCGTTGACGCGGGGACACGCATCGCGCGGTTTATATTGCAGGAACTCTTGGGCGGCATTCACCCAAAATTAAAACAAACCAGTTGGCTGCCCGGAAATTTAGCGGCAAGTTTTATTGTCGTTCTCGCTTGGGGATTTTTAATTTGGAATGCGAGCATTAACACTATTTGGCCGATGTTCGGCATAGCCAATCAATTGCTTGCGGCAATTGCTCTCGCGATAGGAACCGTTTGGCTCGTCCGCTTGGGCAAGGCTCGCTACGCGTGGACAACCGCTGTGCCAATGGTCTTTGTTGCCGTAACAACAATCGCCGCGGCATGGCAAATGATCGCTCATCATTACTGGTCTAAAAATGCCGCCGCGTGGATTGTGAACTTCAACATCACTCTTATTGTTCTTATGACGGCCTGCTCTTTTATTATTTTCACCTCTGCGGCGAGAAAACTTTTATCAAAAAATTAAAAGTTTCCTAGCGTGGAAGTTTTTACTGTATCGCTACTTTTTGCGGAACAGATTCTGCTGCTGTAGCCTTAGGGAGCGTAATAGTTAAAACACCATTTTGATATGTCGCTTTAATTTTCGTCTCATCAACTGCGCCGGGGAGCGTTATGCTGCGATAAAACGAGCCCGAACTTCTCTCTTGCGAGACAAACCCTGTTTGCTCATCCGATGTTTCATGGATGACTTCGCGAACGCCTTGTATCGTCAACACATTGTCTTTTACCGTAAGTTCTATTTTATCTTTTTCCAGACCCGGCAAATCGCTTGTAATAACGTATGCACCAGCAGTTTCCGCTAAATCAATTGCCGGCGTGAAATCAAATCCACCGGTGTTTGGGAAATTTTTAAAAACAGTAGAGCCAAAATTAAACGCATGTCTCATAAAGCTGCTCATTTGCTGCATTGACGCATCGAACTCGTCCCAAGGATCTACCGGTTTCAGCGCGCTTTGAGTTTTTGTAGCAGGCAAAACCGCGTCAGGAATTGCTATAGGCTTCGTAGAAATTGCGGACAATTGTTTTTCTTCCTGAACTGGTTTGTCTTTTTTGCATTTAATCAAAATTGAAATTTGTAAAATCGCGACTAGTGCAAGCAATGCTATAAGCGCATAAACCAATTTCCCTTTTTTGCATTTTTCAGTTGTCATAATTTTCTCCTTTTTAGTTGGCGGACATTTTTAAAACCCGTTTATTTTACATCAGCTGGTCTTATTTAAGGTATAGTATTCTTTCATGACAAATTCAAAAAAATCCAAAATAGAACTTCTTGCTCCGGCTAAAACCGCTGATATAGGTATTGCCGCCATAAATTTTGGCGCGGACGCGGTTTATATTGGAGCTGAAAAATTTAGCGCGCGTGAAACGGCCGGGAACAATCTGTTTGATATAGAAAAACTAATCCGCCACGCGCATCTTTTTTATGCCCGCGTCTATGTCGCGGTTAACACGATTTTAAAAGACGCGGAAATGGCCGATGCCGAAAGACTAATAAACTCTCTTTACGAAATCGGCGCGGACGCCGTCATTATCCAAGACTTTGGGCTCCTCAACCGCAACTTGCCGCCGATTCCGATTTTCGCGAGCACGCAGGCAAATAATGATTCTTTGGAGAAAATAAAGTTTTTGGAATCGGTCGGGTTCTCTCGCGTAATTCTTCCGCGAGAAATGAGCGTGGAGACAATAAAAAACATTCGCGCTCAGACGCATATTGATCTAGAAACATTTTGCCATGGCTCGCTTTGCGTATCACATAGCGGACAATGTTATTTGAGTTATGCTTTCGGAGGCAGAAGTGCAAACCGAGGAGCCTGCGCACAGCCTTGCCGAAAACTTTATAATCTGGTAAACGAACAAGGCAAAGTTATTGTTCAAAACAAGCATCTTCTTTCTCTAAAAGATTTAAACCTCTCTCAAAATATATCTGAATTAATTGACGCGGGAATAACATCTTTCAAAATAGAGGGCAGGCTAAAAGACATCGCGTATGTTCAAAACATCACCGCTTTTTATAGAAAAAAGCTGGACGCGGTTTTAGAAGGCAAAAATCTCGCTCGCGCATCGTCAGGAAAAACTCTTTTCAATTTCACTCCCTCTCCGGAAAAAACTTTTAACCGCGGTTTTACCAACTTCGGCGTAGACGGAAAAAAAGGTTTTTGGGGTTCCATAAATACTCCAAAATCTTTAGGCGAGAAAATCGGACGGATTAAAATTTTAGGTAACAATTATTTCATTCTTGAGTCATCCGCGGAAAAATTAAACAACGGCGACGGCATTTGTTTTTTCAATACCGAAAAAATTCTTTGCGGGACAACTGTAAATATCGTGGGTGGCGGTCGTGTTTTTCCTAATAATATGGACGGTTTATCTCAAGACGCTTTAATTTATCGCAATCACAACCATTTATTCTTAAAGCAACTCGCGGCGAAAAATGCCGCCGAACGAAAAATCGCTTTAGCATTTAAGCTCTCAGAAACCGCGAAGGGATTTTCCTTAAAAGCACAAGACGAAGACGAAAATGTCGCGGAATATGAAATGCCTGCGAAAAAGACTATCGCTCAAAAAGAATCGCAAGCGAAAGAGACAATACGCAAACAACTTTCAAAACTAAACGACACAATTTTTTACTGCGCTAAAATTGAGCAAACTTTTAAAGAAACTTATTTTTTCCCCGTTTCATTTTTAAACGAATTGCGGCGCAATGTTGTCCAAAATCTTTTGGAAGGACGTCTTAAAAATTATCCCAAAACGCGACTTCCCCCAAAATCAAAAGACGCTATTTATCCCGCTAAATCGTTAAGTTATTTGGGGAATATTTTGAATGCCGATGCCGCCAACTTTTATAAATTGCACGGTGTCCAAGATGTTGAGCAAGCGCTGGAAGCTGGCGGGAATATAAAAAACAAACAATTAATGATTTCAAAGTATTGTATTAAGCAAGAACTTGGCCTCTGTAAAAAAAACACTGGCGAATTATTTCTCATACCAGAGGAGGGAGAGCCGCTACGGCTAAAGTTTGATTGCGACGTCTGTCAAATGAGCGTGTGGACAAGCCCAAAATAATATTTTTTTCATTATTTTTTAGAGATTTGCATATTAAGAATAACCGAGCCGCCCAACAACATAAATCGTTCCAAATAATATTCCATTCCTTCAACCCATTTGGGAGCTGTTTTTATGCAAGATGGAATTACCGTCAAGTAGTCTATCGTTTTATTTTCCCAATTAAAAAGTTTTGCTTCTTTTAAAAATTTTCCTTTAAAAAAATTTTTTTCGCCATATTTAAAAGCGGAAACTAAAAATAAGTATATGTTCCACGAGTTAGGCTCAATAACGCACCACCGCGTTCTGCTGCCCGCAAAAACGGTTATGTTTTCAATAGTCTTTTGGACAGATTCGACATGATGCAAAACATTAGCTGAATAAAAAAAGCTGACTTGCTTTCCCCGTAAAATATTTTCAACAGCCTTAAGGCTTTCTTCAATGGTTGAATTTACAAAAAACACATTCCTGTTAGATTTGTTTTGCTCTCGCGCGTATACGCAATAATTTAAAAGCGGTTCCACGCCTATAAAATTATATTCTTTAAAAAAACTCGCGAGCCGTCCCATAACGAGTCCCACTCCCGCGCCTATTTCTAAAATAAAACTTCCTTTCGGCAAGGAGCTGCTTTTAATTTTTTCATACAAATATTCAATATATTTTTTTGACACTCGGTTATTAATTCTTTTCGCAAAAAACTCCGCGTCATCATCGTAAAAAGAATTAAAAGATTTTTTCTTTATTTTATCCATATATGTATCCATATTCAGTCATTGCTGCAAAAGTTCATAATTTCGCGGACAAAACTGTTAACTTCTACAAACGCGGCCGATTGGCAATTTATTAACTACTGTTTTTTATTTAACAATTTTATTTTGTCTTTGATAAAAAGGAAGGATTTGTGAATTGTGTTAATAAAACTTTTTTCTCTAAATTTGGGCCGCGCCTTGACCGCAGAAAAATCTCCGCCCAAAGACACGTCAACTGAAGGCGATTTCTTAATGAAAAGAATTTGCGCGTCATACACGCTGCGATGCCCTGTCATTAGAAAGCTAATAACGCATGCCACGGTCGCGTAAGGGGCTAGTTTCGGTCCAAAAATTTCTATAGCCATAACGCTTGCCGCGATTGGCGTATTGGCAGCTCCTGCCAAAACCGCTACAAAACCGATAGCGGACATAGTTGCCTGATCCAAATTAAGCCAATTGGCAAACACAGAACCCGCTGTAGCGCCGATAAAAAAAATGGGCGTTACAATTCCGCCCGCGCCGCCAAAATTCAGCGTTATGCTTGTAGAAATCATTTTTATAAATGGCGAAAACCACGCTACGCCCTGCCCAATAAAACATCTTTCTACTTGGTCAAGTCCAAGCCCTAAATAATCTTTTGAAAAAATAAGGGCGAGAATAATCATAGCGGCTCCGCCCAAAACGCCTTTCCAATAAATATTAATTTTAAGATTAGCCGAAATACGTTTTCCGAACCTATAAATTTCGATTAATAAAAACGCGCAAAATCCAAAGAACACGCCCGCGAGGCAAACCTTTAAAAAAAACGATTCGCTAAATTGTGGGACAAAATACATCGGGTGATAAAACGAATCCACGCCAAGCGAAGCAGATACATGATAACTAGTAATGCCCGCGATAAAAGACGGAAGCAACACTTCATAAAGAAGTCCGCCTACAAATAATACTTCAGCTCCAAAAAGAGCCCCGGCAATGGGCGTTCCGAATACGGCCGCAAATCCCGCGCTAACACCGCATATCATCAGCTTCCTAGTATCTTGCTCATCAAAATGAAAAAGCTGTCCCAAAAGAGAGCCTGTTCCAGCTCCAATATCCGCGCTGGGCGCTTCTTTACCGGCAGAACCTCCGAACGATATTGTTAAAATTGGGCAGACAAAAGCCTTTAAGACAGACAGTATGGAAATTTTTTCGCGATGGTGAATGGCGCGAATAACACGGTTAGTCTCATAACCGTCAGCCTTAGGCGCAAAATTTTTAAGGAGAATTTGATTGAATAAAAAAATTATAGGCAGGAAGAAAAACGCGTAAGAAAAATTCTTTGAGACATTCATTGTTTTAGCAAGCGTATGAATAAAAAAGGACGTAAAAACACCGACAATCGCGCCTGTCAAAGTAGCAAGAGCGACCCACTTTAAAACGCTAACAAAAAGTATTGTTTCCTCGGCAAGTCTTCTTCGCATTTGTTTTATTCCGCTTTTATTTCATATAAAAGAAAACCCGAAATCAATTGAAAACTCAACCAATTTCGGGTTTTAAACGAATGCCTTATCCTTATAATGAAAGAGCTTCTACCGGACAGGCGCCAGTGCAAGCGCCGCAATCAATGCACTGGTCATTTGCTACGGCTTTGCTATCCGCCACTTGAATCGCCCCAACAGGACAATTCTCTGAACACGCTCCACAACCTGTGCATTTCTCTGTATCGACTTTTATCATTTGTTATCTCCCTTGTTGAATTCCCCACTGTGATAAAAAGCTATTCTCCCGCTTTATAAGCACAATGGAAGTGTTTTGTATGAGGAATGTCTCAACTTTTGTAAAACTATACCGCCTCTTTTTATTTTGTCAATTACAGACCTTGCATTGCCTTGCTCACAATAAAGTTTGAATTTTTACCATTTACCGCATATGATACGCAATCCCTTCTTTTAAAATTCCCCCTCATACTTGTCTTAGAAAGCTAAAGACTTTGAACGGGTATTTTTTTGTAGCAAGAAGTGTAAGCGAATTTGTTTAATTATTAACCTTAACCAAACAAGAAACAGGTGATTTATGAAGAAACTTTGGACAAAACTCCTCTTCTTGGCTGCGTGTTTTTTGAATTCTAGTGTTGCGTGGGCCAGCGAAGCGGATCTCAAAATCCCCGACCTTCACGAAGGACAATTTCAGTTCTTCGGCGGACTTACGGGTTATCAAATCCTTCTCTATGGCGCGATTGTTATTCTTGGCACTGTAGGCGTTTCGCTTTACCAATTCGTTAAAATCAAAGCTCTCCCGGCTCACAAATCTATGCTTGATGTCGCGGATACAATTTTCCAGACTTGCAAAACCTATCTCGCTCAACAAGCAAAGTTTCTTTCGATTCTGTTTGTAATTATCGCGGCGGCAATGTCTTATTATTTTATCGGTCTTCAGCACGAAACCGCGCGCACGCTTACTCTTGTTCTTCTATTTTCTGTTGTCGGCATAGCCGGCTCAACGCTCGTAGCGTTTTACGGCATTCGCATTAACACATACGCCAATGCCCGCACGGCATTCGCGTCTTTGCGCGGCGTTCCTTGGGATGTTGTAAACATTCCTATGCGCGCGGGAATTTCTGTCGGACTTTTTCTTATTTCCGTTGAACTTGTGATGATGGTAATTATTCTTTTGTTTGTTCCGCGCGATATCGTTGGGTATTGCTTTTTAGGATTTGCAATCGGTGAATCGCTTGGCGCAAGTGCGCTTCGCATCGCGGGCGGAATTTTTACAAAAATCGCGGACATCGGTTCTGACTTGATGAAAATCGTTTTTAAAGTAAAAGAAGACGATCCTCGCAACCCCGGCGTAATCGCGGACTGCGCGGGCGACAACGCGGGCGATTCTGTCGGTCCTACAGCTGACGGTTTTGAAACTTACGGCGTTACAGGCGTTGCTCTCATTTCCTTTATCACGCTTGCCATAAAAGATCCTACGCTTCAAGCAAAACTCATCGTTTGGATTTTCGCGATGCGTTTTTTGATGGATTTTATGTCAGGTCTTTCTTATTTCATTAATCAAGCGATTTCCGAAAAGAAATACAAAAGTCTAAAAGAATTTGATTTTGAAGAGCCTCTCACGCGTCTTATCACAATCGCGACAGCTCTTTGCATTTCAACTTCTTACGGAATGTCTTACCTTTTAATCGGCGACCTTCCTGATCCAACGCTTTGGTGGAAACTCGCGTCAATCATCGCTTGCGGAACTTTGGCGGCATTTTTGATTCCTGAGTTTACAAAAATTTTCACATCGTCTCACTCCAAACACGTCAAAGAAATCGTTATCGCGTCGCGTGAAGGCGGTGCCTCTCTTACAATTCTTTCCGGTCTTGTCGCGGGTTATTTTTCTGCGTTTTGGAAAGGAATTTTGATTGCCGGTTTAATGACTGCCGCATTCTTTATTTCTGGGATGGGCTTGCAAGAAATTATGCCTCACGCGTCAGTATTTGCGTTTGGACTTGTTGCGTATGGCTTTCTTTGTATGGGACCAGTCAATATCGCAGTCGATTCTTACGGACCTGTTACCGATAACGCGCAGTCTATTTTTGAACTCGCGCAAACGGAATCGATTCCCGGCATCGCGCAAGAAATTGAAAAAGATTTCGGATTCACCCCGGATTTCAAAGGCGGAAAACATTATTTGGAAGCCAACGATTCAGCGGGTAATACATTCAAGGCTACGGCAAAACCTGTATTGATTGGAACAGCTGTTGCCGGCGCGACTACGATGATTTTTTCTATCATCTTATTGCTGCAAGAACATCTTCACACGACAGCTATTTTGGCGGCTTCGGGCGCGTTTGTCCCTGCTAACATTGGGGAAATTTTGCTTTCGCAAAAACTTTCTCTTACGGCAGCTCCTATTCTTCTTGGATTTATTTGCGGCGGAGCGGTGATTTTCTGGTTCTGCGGCGCGTCAATTCAAGCCGTTACAACAGGAGCTTATTCGGCTGTTGAATATATCAAGAAAAATATGAATCTTGATAACACCGAAGCTAAGCGTGAAGATTCAGTCACGGTTGTTAAAATTTGCACAGAATACGCGCAAAAAGGAATGTGGAATATTTTTCTTGGTCTTTTGGCGCTTACTCTATCGTTCGCTCTTCTTGACCCATATTTCTTTATAGCCTATCTAGTCGCCATCGCAGTGTTTGGGCTTTTCCAAGCGATGTTTATGGCTAACGCCGGAGGCTCTTGGGACAATGCGAAAAAAGTTGTCGAAGTGGATTTGGGAGAAAAAAACACTCCTGTTCACGCGGCAACCGTTATCGGCGACACAGTCGGAGATCCTTTCAAGGACACAACTTCTGTTTCGCTAAATCCAATTATTAAGTTCTCAACGCTTTTTGGTATGCTTGCTGTCGAAATCGCCATCAAGATGGACCAAACAACGACAAAAATCGGCGCGCTGGTTCTTTTTATAATTGGACTTTTCTTTGTATGGAAATCTTTTTATAAGATGAGAATCCCAGCAAAAGAAAGCGTAAAAGCGTAAAAGGTTTCGCGTCTAACAAAAAACCCCATAGGCAATTTGCTTATGGGGTTTTTTATTTCTCTGTCCAAACAAACTCTTGCGTCTTAAATTTTACAGCACTTTCTCCATAACATAATCATCCATCACAAAGCCATTTCCAATATCTTGAACAACTTCTTTAACCACGGCAAATCCCATTTTCTTATAAGCGCTGACAGAAGACATGTTCCCTTTATTGACCGTCAGCGTTATTTTTCTTAATTTATTATCACGAGCAATTTCCGCCAAAAAATCTATCGCTTTTTGAGCAAGACCTTTACCTCTTTCAGCTTTTTGTATGTAAATTTTGCTTAAAAAAATCTCGCCCGCTTCCCTTCTGAAAACAAATCCAAAATATCCGCAAGCCTTATTTTTTTCAGTCTCCATTAAAAAATATTTATAATCCTCTTCCGCTATTTGCTTGGCAATAGCCTCACAAGACTGAAATTTTTTTAGCATATATTTCACTTGCCGAAAACCTATCAAATCATTGTAATGCTCCTGCCAAATCTCACCGGCAAGCGCCGCGACAAGTTCAATATCCCGTGAGTTTTTTACTTCTCTAAATAGATTGTTTCCCAAACATTTCTCCTATTTTATCTTTCATATAAATTTTGACTTAAAATCTTGAAAAACGTTGACCCGTTTTTTACTATCCTTATAATACGTTGTCTTTGGCGGAAGGCGTTTCCTTTCCTAAAATTTACATTCCCCTGTAGCTCAGCTGGTAGAGCATGCGGCTGTTAACCGCAGTGTCCCTGGTTCGATCCCAGGCGGGGGAGTCTTCATTATATCTTAAAGGCTTTGAATTGCTCAAAATAAGCGCCAATGCCTTTGTGTGTTTCTCGCTTTTGGAGAATGTGTAATGTATAAAAATTTCTTATTTTATTTTTCCCTTCTATTAAGTATTTCCGTATGTTTTACCCCCTATACGTTTGCCTACGAAGAGACTATAACGATGGAAACGTTGGAAAGCGTTAGCGGTTCCGTTATGTCTATTAGCGCGAACAAAAAAAATATCACTGTTAGGCGTATGTATGGCGGTGATTCAATTCGCTATCAGGACATCGCGTTAGCGATCGCGTCCAATTGCGTTATTACAAAAAATTCAGAGATAGTCGAAACCTCTGACTTGGAAATCGGCGATCACGTAGACATCCGATACAACGCCAACGCTGAGCCTCTGGCAACCGCTGTAAGTATTGTAGTTTCTTAAATTTAAACCAACCATTAAAGGAGATTTAAATGTATAAAATCGTTTTAATCAGACACGGCGAAAGCCTTTGGAATAAAGAAAACCGCTTCACAGGCTGGTATGACGTTGATTTATCCGAAAAAGGGCTAAATGAGGCGCGCGAAGGCGGAGACCTGCTGAAAAAAGAAGGCTTTACATTCGATGTCGCTTTCGTATCCGTTTTAAAGCGTGCAATCCGAACGCTTGGAGCAGTTTTAGACAGAATGGATCTTCTGTGGATTCCTGTAGTCCGCGATTGGCGGCTTAACGAACGTCATTATGGTTCGCTTCAAGGACTCAACAAAGCCGAAACTGCCGAAAAGTTTGGCGATGAACAAGTAAAAATATGGAGACGCAGTTATGATGTCCCGCCTCCGCCGCTTGAGGAAACTGACGCGAGAAATCCCGCAAATGACCCGCGCTATAAAAACCTTCCCAAGAATGTTATCCCGCTTACAGAATGCCTAAAGGACACGGTCGCGCGCGTAATTCCATTTTGGAATGAAGTTGCGGTCCCGGCAATCCGCTCAGGGAAAAAAGTTTTAATCGCGGCGCATGGCAATAGTCTTCGCGCGCTTGTAAAATATCTCGATAATGTCTCAGAAGAAGATATTCTCGCGTTAAATATTCCAACAGGGGTTCCTCTTGTTTACGAACTCGACCAAGACCTTAAGCCTATCAAACATTATTATTTGGGCGACCAAGACAAAATCAAAGCGGCAATGGACGCCGTCGCGAATCAAGGGAAAGCAAAAAAATAAAGGCCCTGCTTGTTTTTACACTAAAATAAAGGGAGGAGATTTTGCAAACATCAAATACACAGAATCTCCTCCTTTTTTTAGACCGCTACGCTTTTAGGATTTTTTCCGCGATTTTTATTGCTGTAAGTCTAGCAATCCTTCCCGACTTCGGCATCAACGTCGACAGCGTCAAAAATTTCGACGAGGGCAGAATAAACCTTTCCGCCATCCTGCATTTTAGTATTACAAATACCGACCAAATGTTTTTGTCTCATCAAATTCACGGCTCATTATTTTTTATGTTATGCGAAGTTTCCCGCATTGTTTTTTCGGAATGGATTCCGTTTTTAAATCCAATTTCCGCGCGCCACTTGCCCTTGCCGTTTCTATTTTGTTTTTTTGCCAACAATTTTTATGCTTTCTTAAAAAAACGCGTTTCTCACTCCGTAGCGTTTCTGGCGGGGACGATTCTTCTCACTATTCCTCCGGTTTTCGGGCATATTTTCCAAAATATAAAAGACATTCCTCTCATTGTTTTTTTCTCATTTACTCTTATTTATTTCTTAAAATGGACTGAAACAAACTTCGCAAAAAACCGCTACCTTTTAATCGCTTCACTTTGCTTGGGACTAACATTCTGCATTAAACTTTACGCCGCTTTAATTTTCCCGCTGCTTCTCCTTTATCTTATTTTTCTACACAACAGCAAACAAGAAACCTCTATTGTTTTCAAAAATATTAAATCAAAAAAGAATATATTTTTATTGTCTCTTTGCGCGATTTTTGTCATCGCTTTTACTGCCATTTTTTATATGCCGGCAATTTGGACGGTTGAGCAAAAACTCGCGCTCCTAAGCATAAATAAATTTCAGGCCGCGCAGCTATTGGGATATGGCACAAAAGGTTTTCAAATCACTCCCTTTCTAAGACTTTTTTTAATATTACCGTCATTATCTTTACTGTTTGGCATTTGGGGACTTATCAAAACGGCCGCTCAGCCTAAAAAAAATCTTTGGTCAACATTATCCCTTGTTTGGTTTTTTGTGGTTCTCTTGACGGCCTGCATGCCTATTTTCCCCGTATACAACGGCATCAGACTTTATATGGTTTTCATTGTCCCATTTTGTTTTTTTATCGCCGCGGGGATTATCGATGCCGCGCGTAGGCTTGAAAAGTTTTTTCCCAAAAGAAAATTTTTTCTAACGCCCATTTTGGGAACAATGGTTATCGGCTGTAATATTTGGGGAATTGTTGAAACCCACCCATATGAATTCACTTTCTTTAATGCTTTATCCGGCGGACTAAAAGGCGTGCAAGAAAAACGATTGGAAGGCGCGAGTGATTATTGGTTAGCCTCATTCAGAGAAGGCGTGATGTGGATAAACAAAAATGCCGCGAATAACTCCACTCTTTATTTAAGTAATCTGGATGGCGAGATAACGGCATCTGTCTACCCAAGAAGAAAAGACATTAGCATACGGCACGCGACAGAAAGACCTTTTAATAAGAATTCGTATCTTTTTCTTCCAGACGGCTTATCAGTATGGATCAACGCGAAAGGCGTAGCCAAAGAGCGTGTATTTTCAGAGCTTTTAAATATGAAAAAAGTTCACAGAATAGAGCGGCAAGGCGGAAAGATTCTTGAAATTTATAGAAAGGACTAAAGGCAATTTATTTTGATGGAGAAAAACGTTTCGTTCTATCAAAAAACAAAACCCGCGCTTCGCGAATTGTTTTTACACTAATTGGTTTATTTATTTTTAAAGATATTTCAAATTGCCCATTTCGCGGCCATTGTTTCACGCGAACTCCATCGCCAGATTCAGTATGAAATAAAATCTCCATAGGCGCATCAAAAAATCCTACGCCTCGAACAAACAAATCCCTCCCCTCAGCGCAAATGACTGCACGCTCGGCTCCTCCTCCCGAAGGTTCCAGAAAAATGCATTTGTCATTCTCATTTATTTTAGAAAATTTTTTGATTCTCGCGCGCTCCACAACAAGCGGTCCGACATCCCGCGAGACATCCCGCGTATTTTTTGTTTTTTCATTATGCGTAAAAACGACTTGCCCGTCTTCAATCGCGTAAGCCAGCCGTTCTAAAAAAATAGGCGCTTGCGAGGTTTCCGCGTCCTCCGGTTTGGTCTCTTCAAAAAGGCTGACGGACATTCCAGAATAAAATCTCACAGCATTTGTATAAACATGGAAAAGATATGTTGCTTCATCTTCGCTATGGAAAAAATATTCTTTGGGATGCGCTGGATAATAATCCCCTGCCCAAACTAACCTTTTTCCGCCCTCATTTATACTTTTGGCATAATCCGCCGCGTCTTGAACAAATGTAGAATGATAGAAAGGGTCTTGAAACTTCAGCATTTCTCTGCCCGCGCGAACAAAAGAAATGCCGAGAATACAAACTACAATAAAAACCGTTATGGGATAAATCGGCTTCAAAATTTTACGTTTAAAAAAATCGGCCTCAAAAGTCTTTATTTTAATAATTCCAACTATCACAAAAAAATAAATAGCGGGATATATCGGGAAAAAGAAGCGCGCCTCTTTGTGCTGCATAAAATGTCCGTGGAATAAAAACCATAAAAAAATCCAAACAATAAAAAACCTGCTATGAAAACTTTGTTTTCTAAAACTTGCCGCGACCCCAATCATAGCTAAAACGCTCGCGAGTCCGCCAAATGACTTCCAAATAAACGCGTATCCTTCCCACCAAGTTTCTTGGTAACTATTTAAAATCCGCATATGCGAAAACGTTTCGGCAAAAAACAATATCGGCGCGAATGTCCAAGATGTTCTTCCGGAAATGCCATAAGCGAGAGTCGGAAAAATCACGGCAATAAGTGTGGCCAAGACGGCATAAAGAGAAATTACAAAAATATTTTTAACAGGAAATGCTCTTATATTTTTCCCCGTTATAAAAAACTCCCATATTTCCGTTAAGAAAAAAATACCGGGCATCAGCGCCATAAAATTATGTCTGGTTGCTATGCCGACTCCCGCCCACAAAATCGATATCCAAAAAAACAGTCCGCGGGTTGTCTTTTTCCATTTAAGATAATAGACAAAAGCCATCACAAGCAAAAAAACTCCTACAATGTCCTCTTTCGGAAACGGCGCGGAGTGTATAAGAAGCGGATTGAGCGCGAAAAGGGTTATGCCGAAAACCGCCCAAAATCTACTGAGTTGAAACCTGAATAATCTATAAACACCGCAAACGGCTCCTATAAAAAACGCGACCTCGGCAATGCGGGACAAAAGAAGCTGCAGGTATTGAATGCGCGTAATATTTTCTATGAAAAGAAATAACGCGTATAGGAGAGATAAAAATGGAGTGCTTCTGTAATAGTAAGGGAATTCATAACCGAAGAGGATTTGTCTGGCGTTTAAAAAAAGACCAAACGCATCAAAATTATCAACGCGAAGAATTGCCGCGACCCAGACTAAATAAGAAAATAGAAAAAGCAAAACACCGATAAAGCCATAACAAATTATGTTCTGAAATCGTGAAGTGAATGAAATCTTTAAATTCATTTATGACAAGTTCTGGTTTTCGTCGTCCGACTTTCGTAAAATCATCTCGGACAAAAGTCCAAAAAATATGCTTTGAAGTCCGCCCAAAAAAAGCGTGAATCCCAAAAACATATAAGGATAGTGCGGCGCGATTTCTCCGCCAAAACACTTAATTAAAAAAAGATGCCCATTTATTATGCCGCCGATAATAAGAAACAGAAAACCGATGGCACTAAAAAATCTGGCCGGTTTTAGTCCATAACGCATTAAAAAAGAAACGGTTAGAAGGTCAACAAACATTCCCCACGCCCGCGCCGCGCCGAATTTGGACTTACCGAATTTTCTAGCGCGATGTTCAACGGGAGACTCGGCAACAGAAAAACCTTTACGAAAAACAACCGCCGGAATAAATCTATGCATCTCGCCATAGAGAGTAATGCTTTTGGCAACTTCCGCGCCGCACAGCTTTATGCCGCAATTAAAATCATGGAACTTAAGACCCGTCGCGAATCTTGTAAAAAAATTGAACAGCGCCGAAGATAAAATTTTATGCCAAGGATCGTTTCTCAACTTTCTCCAACCGTTAACGAAATCCACATTTTGCGATTGTTTAGCGTCAAATAAATTTAAAAGTTCCATGGGGACGTCTTGCAAATCAGCGTCTAAAGTCGCGATATAATTACCGCGCGCCAGAGCAAATCCTCGATTTAACGCCTCAGATTTCCCGCGCCGTGAACCAAACACTTCTACTTTAATTCGCGCATCATTTTTAGAAATATTTTTTAAAATAGAAACGCTTTTGTCCGAACTGCCATCATCTATGAAAATAATTTCAAAGGAATAATTTCCAGACTCCATGGCTTGCTTGATTTCGTCCGTCAAAAGCTGAAGAGAGTCTTGTTCATTCAAGACAGGGACGATTATGGAGAATTCAATTTTAGATGTCATGATTGGTCATTCTACAAGAAACATAAGCAATGCCGCAACAAACTAAAATTGGTCTGCAGCTATGCTGATTTTGATATAGCGCCAAGAGCGAGTGCCGATATTTGAAGATTAGTGAATAAAAGTTCTGACGCGGATTGAACCGTTTTAGGCAATTCTTTCGAAGTAATAAGTTTGTCAATAGCAGCAAGAAAAGCATATGAGCGCATATCGATAGACAAGTCATCCGCTACTATCAATGTTTCATTTCGCAAAAGAGTAGAAGCTAACTTTTCTAAATTAGGACGCGCGTCTCGCCGCGCGTCATAGACAAGCGTTCTGATAATTTCTCCTTTAATAAAACCGCTAAGCGCGTTCACATCATCCGTAACAGAAACCTTTACTCCTTTCCCTTTATTTTGCTGCGATTTTCTGACCGCCATAACTTGTCTGACAAAATTCCGTTCAAGCTCCCGCGCTTCAACTTTAGAAATATTAGGTATCAATATTTGTATTTCTATCCCAGGTTTATCGGCAAGTAGCTGCTCCATTATTCGCATCAAAGAGTCATTCAGCGACGGCTTTTCATCCATCGCGATTGAAATTTTTAGGACATCCGTTTCGCTCTTATTTAGTATTTCGCGTGTTATATCTTCCGCCACCGCATCGCGTTCTTTATCAACCCAAGCACCCGTCACAACCTCAGAATAAAACTTTTGCCATCCATTAGACGACATCGCATCAACTTCGCTTTGTCTAAAAACTCCTTTAGCAAACACGACCGTTACTTCTTTGCCAACTTGAGTTCCTCCGCGGCTTTCTGAGCGCGATAACTCAACAAAGTCTTGTAATGCGGAAGCCATCATCATATTCCCCAAAAAACTCATCATAGGAATTACTGTTTCATTAAATTCCGATACGGCTTCTTCCGCGCGATTTCGCATAATTTCCGATTTAGAAAAAATATCGTTTATTTGATCAAACAAATCTTCTCTTTCAGGTTCAGTAGCGTGAAACTTATTTAGCAGCTGCACCGCCGTTTTGTTGCTGTCCCAATTCTTTCCCATATGTATTGAAGGAACGCTCTGGCTTGTGGGCTCAAGCAAGTTATGATTTTCTCCCACTATTACCAACCTTGCCACGCCCAAAATCGGCAAAAGTTCTCCTGCTGTTTCAAGTCCAATAATATCCGCGTTTCCCATCGGCTCGCCCTCGGCAAGCCCATTAAATCTTTTGGATTTTGCTCTATCTCCAATTCTGCGAAACTTTATTTTGCTGTCAGAAAGTCCATATTTTCCTGCTGTTTTCAGCAAAAATTCTTCTACCATTTTACCGCCATGCCTAACTCCCATAATTAAAAGAGGCTTTTGTTCTTTGGGAAATTTTGCATACGCTTGAAAAATTTTTTCTATTTCTACATTGTTGGGGCTTGAGGCGACAATAATTATTCTGTCCGCGGAAACTCCCATTATTTTTCGAATTTCCTCATGTTTCTCATCTGAAATTTTTTGAGGCAAAACATATTTATATGGATCATGAGGGAGAATCAAACGCTCGTCATGAGACTTTCCAAAAAAAGGCGCATTGCTAAAACTAATAGCTATTTCATTTTTCTTTCTCGCTGCGCTTTTAGATCTTATGTCATATCCAAGAAAACTTTCTTTAATTAGCCTTTCATTGACCTCTCCGCCATAAGTCAGAATAACTTGTTTTTCGCTAAGTCCTGTGGCCTTGATAAATCCACGCGTGGAGTTTATCGCCGCGACTTCGGGTATATCAAAAGTAATTTTAATGTTCTCTTCGTCAAGTCGTTTTATGATTTGAAATCCATGTCGCTTGATATTTTTAAAATCTACATCTTTTCGCATCGCCAGCCCCAGCACTTTAGCGACTTCGATTGGATACGCGGCAAACCAATCTCTAATTTGCTTCATATCAAAACCCGCGTAATGAAGCGAATCTACTGCGTCAGCAAAACTAGGCTCTTTTAAAGAGGCTTCAAAGGAGTTGCTAAACTCTCTCGGCGGATTATTTCTCAAAGCTTCTATAAGAGCTGTTCTCCCCAGCGAATTTCGCGCACCAAGCCTGGCAATAGTGTTTACCGCCTCGGAAGACCGCAAAAATTTTTCAAAAATATTTTTCATAGAATCTTTTATATAATCCGCAACAAATTGCCCTTCTTCCAAAGAATCCAACCAAAGTTGTTCTATTTCTGTTTGCAAATCGTTGCCGTTATTTATTCTTTCTTCACTACGGCTTACATCGCCTCGCTCGCCATTAAAATATTTATTCCATATGTCAGAGCGAACAAAAAGCAAGGCGCTATACTTGCCCCCAAAGGGCTTGGCGATATCAAAGCCATCTATTTTCGCAGCCACGGCACTTTCATCACCTAACTTGTCATAAAATTCATCCAAAACAAACGCAAAATCAGAAATGCCTGTTGTTAAAATCATCGCAGGCTTAAGCCGCATAATTTCTTCTAAAAATGACAGACCATAGTCATACGCAATATTCATAACAACAATAGGATTTTTCCATTCCTCTGGATTGACTTCCCCAGAATCAATCCCCTCGCCAAGATATTTCACTATTTGAAACTGAGAGGCTTCCAAACCATTATTTTTAAGATTAGCGACAAGAGATTTTCGTTTCCTCGCGCCCGGCTCTACATATAAAACTTTTTTAGGATTATTAAACGCAAGCCCCAATTTCCCGTCATCTGCTCCAAAATCAACTACAGAAAAATTATTTGTAAGCGATGCTATTTTTTGAATTAACGATAAAGCAATATGCGTTGACGCAATTGGCGTTTCAATGACATCTCCTTCGCGATCTGTTTCCTCTATGCCTTCATCCTTTTCTCTTCCAAGGACTTCTTTAACGGCATAATCGGAAACTCCAAATCCGGGAGACTCCAGCGAGATAAATTTCATGTGCGGGTATTTTCCATGCAGATTCTCAGCAATCGCTCTTGTCTCTCGTTGTTCTCTATAATAGACAATATCACCATGCCGTCTAAATAACACTACGCGACGACCTTCTAAATCTCCTTCGATAAATTCCAGCGGAATGATTTTCATATTGTCCTGAGCGGGCGGGTAAAAATCAGCAGCAACATTTTCAAATTTTTCTCGAGCAAGGTTTAAAAAATCATTCATAGGGTTTTCAGTATCTTCGCGAAGAACTTCCTCAAATAATTTTTGTCTTGTAGATTGAACCAAACCTTTAGAACCAAAAATATTACGCTCAGAATAATTAGAATTTTCAACCGACTTCCTCGCTTGTCTAATTTCATGTTTTGCTTCGTCTATATTCTCAAATGGTGAAATGTCCAGCATTTCGCTTCGGCCATCATCGCGTTGTATATTTTTAAAATATTTTTCTAAAGCGTCGCGGAATTCATCTTTATACCGAGCCGGCGCGTAAATCGGCGTCGAATATGAGCCATTGATTAGTTTTACAGGAATGTTTTGTTCACGCAAAAATTCAAATATTCCTTTTATCTGTTTCTCTATGTTTCCTTTTGAAGGAAGATTAACCACATCCGTTGTCCATTGCCCGTCCCTAGCAAAAAAATCCATATCAATCGAGACAATAACTCCTTGCTTTAGCCCCTCAGAATGCTTTGCTATGACAGATTTCCAATCACTTGTCATTGCCGCAAAATCTTTTTCATCGCCTAAAAGACTTCTGCCTTCGCTTGGGTAAAACCAAAATGCTTCACCGACATCGCCTTCCTTCAACAAAGATGTCACCCAATTAGACAAATCAATGCCGTTAATTAATTTAGGAGAATTATCGCTGTGATAATCAAAAAGAAGCATGGGCAGCCCTTTAGAAATTATTCCGTTTTGAACGCCATAATGAATTTGGTTGTAGGCTCCATCGTGGTTACTCGTAATTTCAAAGATGTTGTTGTTCAATTCACTGGCTCGTGTTTCACTTCTAACAGTGCTAGTCAACATAGAATCGTCTGTTTCCCGCAACGCTAACAATATCGTTGCTTTTGCCGCGATTTTCATTAATGGAAATTCTACATTTTTAAAGTCATCGACCGCCTGTCGTATGTTCTCTTGTATTTGTTCTGAATGGTTAAGCGTGGAGTTTATTTGATTAAAAAAATCTCTTTCATTTACGACTTGGACAGCGTTAAACGCACCTAAAATATTTATTGCGCTTCGGTTATTTGTCCAATTTCCGTCAAAGAAAAGCGTGGGAACCTCTTGGCTCATAGGCTCAAACAAATTACGATTTTCTCCCACTATTGCCAAATCCGCCACCGCAAAAAAAGATCTCAACTCACCTTGCGTGTTCAAAATAACTATGTCCGCGTCGCCCATCGGGACCTCTTCGGCAGTTCCATTAAAAGACCCACCTGGTAACATATCTTTTTCAGATCTGACGCGGATCTTATTTCTTCCGAGCTCAATTTTGCCCATATCCCCTTTAAGAATATCATTAACCAAAGTAGCCTTAGTATTGCGCATGCCGACAATTAAAAGTGGTCGTTCGTTTTCGGGATACTCGCTATACGCTTTAATGGTTTTTTTGAGCTCTTCATTTTTCGGGCTTGACAGTATTATTATTTTTCTGTTCGGTAAAACTTCCATTTTCTCACGAAGAATTTTGCGCTCCTCAGCCGAAATTTTTTGAGGCAAGGCATATTTATAAGGGTCATAAGGAATAAACATCGAGGGGAGAATACTAATAACTCTTTCTCCGTCATGAAACGCCGCGACAATTTCGTTCGCGGGATTAAGTTTCCCTCTAATAAATTCTCTAACTCTAAAATCGGGGAAATTATCTTTTAACATTTTTATGGAAACCTCTCTGTCAGCCAACAAAACAGCTTTTCTCGCATCTATGTTTGCCGCGTTCAAAAAGCCACGAATGGCGTTCATTGATGCGGCTTCATACACTTGAAATAAAATTGTTTTACTAGTTTTATTCAAACGCTTTGCCAAACTTCTCTCATCGCGCAATATCTCTATTACCTTTTTCTTGTCTCCTTTGAAAAACAAAAGAAATTCAGTAATTTGGCTTATTGTCTGACGTAACGCGCCGTTTAAATTTGTCTCACTGCTGCGGTTTAAAATCTCCTCGCCAACCAAAATTTTTAAGATTTCCCAAGCCTTAGAAAAAAGATCAAAGCCAATGTCTCCATCTATAAAAAGCAAAAACTCCGCCACATCAAATGGATTTTGTTTAAAAATTTTTTGAATATCAAAGCCCAAAACTTCTATGACTTTTCCCATTGTTTTAGAAAAAGAAAGAGAATATAAAAAATTTTTCACTTCTAATGGAGCTTTAATGAAAGCGGCTTGAATTGTATCAGCGTCCAAAACTTCCGTATTATCAAGGTAAGTAAAGCGCGGCTTCTTACGTGACGTTTCATGAGAGAATGAAAACAACGCTTTTAAAAATACATCGCGAGATGTCTTAATTGATTCCCTAACAGTCTCCAAACCTAAGACCTTGTGTTTCGTAAGCTCGCGTAAAGCGTCAAAAACTAATAAACCATAGGAAAAATTATCAACGGAAATGCTTTCCACCATTTTAAAAAATAAAGCCGTATCCGCACCTAATATTTCGCATAAAAAATCCGCCCCCAAAATATCCGCTAATTCTTTTAAGGTTTCTACATCTGCCGTCTTTATTTCCGGAAAATCCTTTGCCATATACATGGAAGTTGCTGCTATCAAATCTTCTACGGTTTTCCGCGTTTCACTTCGTGGGCGTTGAGCTTTTTCTAAGTATTTTTGCGCGACATCTTTTCGGACAAACAAAACAGCTCGATAATTTCCTTGATTTGGTATTTCAAAAAAGTGTCCGCCTGAAGCAATAATTTGCGGCTGATATGAAGTCGCGAGCATTTCCTTTTGGGCGTCTTTGGCAAAAAGACTTCCAAAAATATCTTCGTATCCAAGATGAGAAAAATATTCGTGTCCCGTTGTAAGAACCATCGCGGGCTGAAGTTTTTTTATTGTTTCCAAATATCCGCCGCCGTAATCATAGGCAACATTCATTACGACAAATGCATCTTTCCAATCTTTCGGATTAATATCGTCTTCCAAAGACGCCCAAAGCGATTCAATAACTTTATATTTTGAGTTGTCCCAACTGTTGCTCTTTAAATTACATTCGATAATTTTTCTTTTACTTTCATCTTTTTCGACAAACAAAACTTTGGGTGCGTCTTTAAAAACAAGCCCCAGTTTGCCGTCATCCGAACCAAAATCAACCATAGGCAAGTCTTTAACTTGAGGCATGACTTCTTGAATAATAGAAAGTGCGGCATGCGTTGTCGCGGGAGGCGTCAAAACGCCTCGTTCAGTGCTTTCAAAAAATTCTGGATATTCCAATGAAACGAATATGAATTGTGAAAACCTATTTTTAATTTCACGGACCATGTCGGCAGCGTCATTACTATCGCGGTAATAAATAACATTTCCGTGCCTGCGAAAAATAAGCCCAAGCCGTCCGTCTATAGTCGCTTCAATAAATTCCAGCGGGAATATTTCCCCTTCAATGTTTGCCGTTGGGTAGAAATCTATGGCAGCATCTTGGAATTTTTGCCGCGCCCGCGCGAGCAAATCCGCCATCGGGCTGTTCTTGTCTATTTTTATAATATCTTCAACAAAAGCCCGTCTCTTTGCTGGCGGCAAATCTGAAAAAATTTTGTTTGCAAGTCCCTCGCCCAAAGTCCTTCCGAGCATAATATGTCGAATTAGGTCTTCCGGCGAAGCGTCCGTAACCCATTCATTAGCATTGTCTGCGGTCCCCTTAACGCCTGACATTGCCTCTCTTACTTCAGAGCGGATAAATTCAGCTGTGTCCGCATCAAAACCTTCTGTGCCGCTTAAAACAGGAGAAAATCTGACAAAAGAATCGGAGAGATTGTCATTCCGCGCGTTGTTTTTCAACATTGAAGAATCCAAAAGATTACTCTCTTGGGTTCCGATCTCCTTATCGGGACTAGTCAATGCTCGCTGCGTTGACACAAATAGTCGCTGCTCAATCGCCGCGTCCAATTTAAATTCGTCGTCGTGTAATGGCAAGTCGGTTTTACCGTTTCTATTCGTTGCTCCAAGCGTCATCGTTTTTATGTAATTATCATTATTAGTTTTGCTCGTTATGCGCGGCAAAATTCGAACATATGATAAATTTTTATTTTTAAAAATATTTTCTAATCCCGCTGTATGAAAACCTCCTGTTATTAAAATTGCGCTCTGAATATTTAAATCCTTTATCTTCGCGAACATTTGTTCAAACATCACATCGTCACGTTTTATAGCAACTTCATAAAACTTTAACGCAAGCCTAACCGCGTAAGGCAAATCATTTTCAGCCAAAACACCCCGAGCTTCTTGATATTCCTCATGCGTAAGCTCCAGTTCCAACAAGCTTTTAAGAAGTAGATATTTTTTGTACTGTGCTACTATTCTTTGCTCGTCATGAGTTTTTGAAAGCGCCGTCAAAATTATCTCGTTTATTCTTTTTGTTTCTCTCAAAAGCTCTTCAGCTCGAATTTCTTGGCCCAAAAGCCTTGCCCCTAAAAGTTTTACAAGCGCCGGATAATCCTGAAATTCAAACCCTAAATCCTGTGTTTCATTTAAAAACTTCTCAAGAAACGAGCGAATATCTTTTTCTTCTTCAAGAAAATTCTTAAAAGCCGCTTGATAATCTTCACTGAAATTATTTTCAGCCAGCCATGTGATAAGTTTGGTTTGCTCTTTTTTTATTGTCTCCCGTGTTCCCTCGGTTTGTTTCTCTAATTCTTGCAGTTTGAAAAATCTCACAAGCTGCGGAAAATCATGTTGTTCGCGAGCGTTTGATAAATCTATATTTAAAATATCAAGAGCTGTTTTTTTCAGAAAACCAAGCCGTGAAATAAAATCTTTTTGTATCTCAGATTGAAAAATCCATTCACGGAAAAAATTTTTAAAATTAGGGTTGGTGTTTTTTGCAACTTCTTGTTTAAGACTTTGTTTTAATTTAAGCAAAATTTTTGAAGCTTCTTTTTTGTGAGAGTAAACCTCTCTAAAAAGCTTTAATTCTTCAAGATAAAGTTCTCTATTCTCTACGCCAAAAACCTCCGCGCCGGACTTATCAGAAAACAGAAATCTCTCAACGCCTCCGACAATTCCCTTTTCGGTTAATTTATCTATGAGTTTTAAATTTGCATCTTCTTCGTTGAAAAATCGGAGCAATTCTTTTTTCTGTTTCCCAACTCCGCCTTCTACAAAAATAGTTTTTATTCCATATTCTTTTTCAAGATGTCGCAAAATTTGCTCTTGATTTTTCTGCGCCTCGACACTTCCGTGCGCGTCTTCTATGTGAACAATAGAAATTGGATAAGAAAATTTCGCTTCATTTTCCGGTTGAGAAATATACATGTCTTTGATACTTCCAACGCAAAGAGGTATTTCAATTTTAGAAATTATTGAGGGAGCGCGATTTTGGCTAAAATCTATGGCGGGCGCGGCAAACGCAACATTTGTCCAAAAGAAAACGATGGACATAAAAATAGCGATATTTTGCCGCGCTAACAGTTTATATTTTTTACATTTAGACATAAAAATCCCTTCTTACTAAAATTTAACATTTACTATGACTTTTTTCAAATTACTAAACATATATTTTATTAAAAATAAATAGCAATTTATAGCATAATATAACTAGCTGCCGGCGCATACTGAAATTTCCTAAAATGATTTTAAAACTTTACGAAAAGCCCGCCAGTGATATAATTCGGGGGCTGTTTTACAAATCAACCTTTTTAACGGAGGATTTTATCGTGGCTTTCTCAATTTCTGAACTTCCATACGCAATTGACGCGCTCGCGCCGCACATCAGCAAAGAAACCCTTGAGTTTCATTACGGCAAACATCACAACGCTTATGTCGCAAACCTCAATAAACTAACTGAAGGGAAACCTGAGGCGGAAAAATCTCTTGAAGATTTAATCAAAACCGCAAAGGGCGCGATTTTCAATAACGCGGCGCAGATTTACAATCACACATTTTATTGGAATTCGCTAAAACCAAACGGCGGCGGCGAACCGACAGGCGCGCTTTTAGATGCCATCAATAAGTCCTTTGATAGTTTCGCGGATTTTAAAACACTTTTTACGCAAGCGGCATTAGGTCTTTTTGGTTCTGGCTGGGTTTGGCTAGTTAAAGACGAGGACGGAACTCTCGGCATTGAATCTTTGCAAAACGCGGGAAATCCTCTTCAAGACGGTCAAACGCCTATTCTTGTAATCGATGTTTGGGAGCATGCCTATTACATCGACTACAGAAACGCCCGGGCAAAATATGTCGAGTCGTTTTGGAATATTGTAAATTGGGATTTTGTGGCAGAACAGTTTGCTAAGTAGTTTTTAGTCTCAAAAAATAAAAGAGCCAGACAGTTTAATGTCTGGCTTTTTTATTTATTAAAAACTTGCGAGAATTGTAAAAATCAATAATTTCGTGAACAGATTTAATTCTAAAGTTATCCTGCGCATTGTTATTTAAACGTCGCAGGATCCAGGTGTTGAGCGCCTCTGGATTCTGCAACGCCACTACGTTTCGTGCAGAATGACCAGATTGTCTCGCTTTTGTAGGCGGAATGACATAACGGACAAGTGCCGAAGGCGCTTCGCCGTTTCGTGCCAATCCATTGGGGATTGGTGCAGTCAACCGTAAGGTTGCTGAAAAGACGCTACGGCGAAGCCGAGCGCTTGCCCTGTATTTGCGTATCGGACGCAAATGCGGTACTTCCTGTATCGATGCATTGGGCATCGATGCGGAATGACGTAAAAATAAAAAACCTTCAACAAATCTGTCTACGAAATTATTGGCTTTTACAATAAAAAACGACATCAATGACAAACTGCGCCTCAAAAAGCGAGGAGGTTTGAAATCGATGCCGTTTTTTTGTTTTTCTTGGCTACTTAAAAATCATACCTCACGGTTGCGTAATAGGTGTGGCTTATATAACGATCGCGAATTTCCATATCCCAATTACCCGTGAGAGTGAAATTCCCTTTTGATAAAAAGGCAATTTCCGCTCCGAGTAAAAGTCCGCTTTTAGACGGTTTCGCGCCGCGCACAAGAAAGGAATTTCCGCCGCCAGCAAAACTCGCGCGCGTCTCGTATCGCTTCCCAATATAATCATAAAGCCAAGCGCCTTTGATTGACGGAACAAATGTTCCAACTTCTGTTTTGATTTGGTATTGCAGTTTAAGCCCAAGCGTTTGTTCTAATGTGTGATACCCCTTCCCTTTAACCGATAAATCCAAATCGCCCGCGCCATTTTCGTCATATCCATGAAGCCGCAAATAACTATATTCCAGTCCGACAAATGGCGTAATCTCCAAATGCTTAAGCTCCGCCGATGTCATCGTATAACCTAGTTCAAACTTTGAACTATATTCCTGCCCGCTATGTTCCGCTTTTGCCACGCGGTCAAGCGCGCTTGTTATTGCTATTTCTCGGCGGCTCTTATATTCGTCCCATGTAAAAGCTATCATGCTGTCGGCATACCAAAAATTCTCGCCGTAGTTTCTGACCGCCGCTCTCTGGTTGGCTCCATAAGCCCTGCCGGCGCACAAATCAAGCGAGTCATAGCTGCCATACAAACTAAAACTGTAACTATTAATTTGTTCCGTGGGATTTCCCGGCCGTTTTGAGTCAACATCCGCGTAACCATATCCCGCCGCCGCGCCGACTCTAAAGTGGCTGTCCAGCTGCCTATCTATACCGACCGTTGTCCCATAGGAGTTTGACGTAAAACCCTCAATGCCTTTTCGCGTCTTCTGCTCCATATGATTCCCTAAGCCTTGCAGCCAGACACCAAGCCCGGTTATCGTCTCGCCTGATGAAATTCCGCTTTGGAAAAATCCGTGCCGCACGCTGCCCAAGCGATTACTAACTGAACGCATATGATTCCCCGTCAGCATTTTGCTTCCGCGCGCGATTCCTGAACTTATATCCGGCATCATTGTCGAAAGCGCTTTTTGCACCTCTTCAGAACTCATCCCATCTAAAGCATTAAGCACATCCAGCATATCGCCTTGGGCGTTTGGCATATTGTCTAAAACTTCGCCAACCATTCTTGAGTTTTCATCCTTTCCAGCATCGCTCGCGAATCCGCCCGCGCGGCTGAGCATAAGACTCAATATCCCATCATGAATGCTTTCAGTCCCTGTATACCGGTCTGAGAAAAGCGTCAGCAAACCATCAAAATCTAATGTGCCGCCCGCGCTCAAAATATCTACTGTCGTTCCGTTAGCATAATATCCCGATGCAAGCGAGACATCGATGTCCCCGCTAACATCTATATCACCGTCCGCAACAACAGAACCATAATCATTTTCCGCTATCGTGAGCGCAAGCGTAGAACCGGCAGCTTGGTCAAAATCCCCGCCGATAAGTAACTGCGTTGTCCCGAGTTCAAGAGTGCCAGCATCCAATAAAACATTGCCTGTCCCAAGCGCCTGGGAATTTCCAACAATTACTGTTCCGGCGCTAACTGTCGTCCCGCCTTCATATGTATTCGCTCCAGAAATAGTAAGCGTGCCATCTCCTTCTTTTGTTAAACTACCGTCCCCGCTTATAACCCCAGAAAAAATTGTATCCTCGTCATTTCCTCCGACTGTCAAATCAGCTGTTCCTAAATCTACATCGCCAGCTCCGCTTAACCCTTGCACAGTTTGATCATAATCATTCAAGTCGAACGAAGCGCCAGATTGAACTGCTAAACCAGAACTAGTGGAAATTATATCCGCAGCTCCTGCTTGTAATGTTCCAGCACTAACTGTCGTTCCGCCTGTATATGAATTAGCTCCAGAAAGAGTGAGTGTTCCTGTCCCAGTCTTTGTCAAACTTCCTGAACCGCTTAACCCCCCACTCATTGCAGCCACACTTTCATTGCCTATAGTCCCGCCATTAGCTTCCAACGTCCATGCACCAGCGTAACTATCTCCTGTTAAAATCAACCTTCCGCCGTTAAGAGTTCTGCTAGTCGAATATAAAGTATCAGCAAATATTGATAATTCGCCCCCAGTATTGATAGAGATAACGTTTGAAAATAAACTTCCACCCTCAGCAATAGTTACCGTCCCTTCATTATTCACAGTTAGGTTGCCTATAAGATTTCCGCCAGAGTTGACAATAACAGCACCTTCCGGCGATATAACAATTCCTCCATATGAGGCAACATCTCCACCGTCTGGATTGGAACCGCCACTAATTGTAAATATTCCGTGATCAAAGTTAAATACACCCAGTGTAATCCAGTTTCCACCTGCTAAAGTGAGATCCGCAAGAGTCGAATTAACATTGGCGCCATTGACATGCGCCGAACCAATAGAAATATCGGCATCTTGGTCGATGGTAATATCATCGTCATGTGTAGGCACCGTTGAGGTGTCCCAGTTAGAAGAGTCAGTCCACGTGGAACCATCTCCGCCACCAGTCCAAGTTACAGTGGCAGCAAATGAAACTGGCGAGAAAATAGAAAGGAGAAAAATGAGAGAAGTAAGAAGAGTTAAACTGCGGAAGAAAAACGAACGCGGATAACTATTTGTTTGTTTGTTTGTTTGTTTGTTTGTTTGTTTGTTTAGCATACATTGTCAAACCTCACAAGGTTGGGGATCAAAATAAAAGAATACAAAACGGTTTCACATTTTACTATTTCGGCAAAAAATTTAAATGCTTAAATACAAATAAATACAAATAACTTTTGTCATTAGTGTAAAAGTCAATAATTTCGCAGACAGATTTGTTGAGGGTTTTTGTTTTTTTATTATCGCTGGCGAAAGCGAGACAATCTGGTCATTCTGCCCCAACGCCCAATGCATCGATACAGGAAGTCCCGCATTTGCGTCCGATACGCAAATACAGGGCAAGCGCTCGGCTTCGCCGTAGCGTCTTTTCAGCAACCTTACGGTTGACTGCACCAATCCCCAATGGATTGGCACGAAACGGCGAAGCGCCTTCGGCACTTGTCCGTTATGTCATTCCGCGTGAAGCGAAGCGGAGTCGCGGAATCCACAAGGCAAGACGAGGCGTTCCTTGAGCCTCGCTTGGCAGTGGTTGCACATAGGTGCAACTAGAGGCTCTCAACACTTGGATCCTGCAACGTCCGCTTTAGCGGTCGCGCAGGATGACGTAATGGACGAGAGCGGTGAAGCCGGCTCGCTATTACGTATCGGCGAATTCAAACTAGACGAGACGACAAAGTCTCGCTTGTTTGTGTCAATGCAACAAGTATTGACTTGTCGCCGATGCTGCTTAACTAAATCTGTCTACGAAATTATTGACTTTTACAGGGATGATGAAACCGCTGCTAGAAAGATTCGCCGCGGATAAGGTCGAGGTAGGTTTCGCGTTTGCGGATAACTTTAAAAGATTTTCCTTTGACCAAAACTTCTGCAACGCGAGGACGAGAATTGTAGTTTGACGACATTGTCATTCCATACGCGCCTGTCGACATCAGCGTGATAAAATCTCCTGCCTTTAGAGATGGAAGTTTGCGGTCTTTTGCAAAAAAATCTCCACTTTCGCAGATTGGGCCGACAATGTCATAAATTTTTTGTTCGCTTTTTTTATTTCTCTTAACTTGCCAAACTTGATGAAACGCTCCGTAAAAAGACGGGCGAATAAAATCATTCATTCCCGCATCGGTAATCGCAAAATTTTTTGTCCCGGTTTCTTTCACATAAGTAACGCGCATCGCAAGAAGCCCGCTGTTAGCGGAAATAAATCTGCCCGGCTCAAAAATAATTTGAAATTTTCTACCTTTAAAAAGCGGAAGTGTTTTTTGGGCAAATTCATCTGCCGTTTGCGGTTTTTCATCACTATAAATTACGCCAAGCCCGCCGCCAAGATTTAGAAACTTAATCTCAATGCCATCTTTTGCTAATTCATCAATAAACTTCAATACTTTTTTAAACGCCTCGACAAACGGTTTGCCCGATTCTATTTGCGAGCCGATGTGGACGTGAATACCTGAAACTTTCGCATATTTGAACTCTTGAGATTTTTTGAAAATTTTCCAAGCCGCCTCAAAATCAATGCCAAACTTATTTTCAGATTTTCCCGTGGTAATGTATGCGTGTGTGTGCGGATCCACGTTAGGGTTTATACGAAGTGATACATGGACTTTGCATTTCGTTTTTTTCGCGATAGCGTCTATTTGCTCCAGTTCAGGAATTGATTCAACGTTAAAAAGGAGTATTCCCGCCTTAATTGCTTCGCGAATTTCGCGCTCCGTTTTCCCGACTCCGGCATAAACAATTTTTTTGCTCAAACAACCAGCTTTTTGGGCACGAAAAAGTTCACCGCCGGAAACAATATCAAGCCCCGCGCCTTTTGTTACAAGAGTTTTTAAAACAGCGATATTTGAATTGGATTTTACAGAGTAACAAATAATCGGCTTTATTGAACTAAATGCTTTTTGCAGCCGCACGAGATGCTCTTCAAAAGAGGTTTTGCTGTAAACATATACAGGCGTTCCAACCTTTTTGATGATTTTGGAGACAGGAACGTTTTCGCAATATAGCTCATCATTTTTATATTGAAACTGATGAATTTTTCCCGGAGCAATTTGTGAGGGTTTCATAAAGATAATTTTTTCTTCCAATCAGCGATTTCTTTTTTAACTCTATCCGGATTAGAGCTTCCGAATGTTTTTTTGCCCTTTACTGAAATTTTGGCATCGAAAATTTTTAATATGTCTTTTTCAAATTTAGAAGAAAAATTTTTCCATTCCGCCAAATTCCAATCTCGTTGTCTTTTGCCCGACTCAATTGCAAAGCGAACAGTTTCGCCGACCAAATGATGCGCTTCGCTAAATGGAACTTTTTTTCGAACTAGATATTCCAATATATCCGTCGCGAACAAACTGTCATCATCAAGCGCAGTTTCCATAGCGCGTTTATTCCATTTAGCAGATTCTATTGTTTTTGCTAAAAGTTCCAAGGCCGCTTCGGTTTTCTTAATCGCGTCAAAAAGCCCAGGTTTATCTTCTTGCAAATCACGGTTATAAGCAAGCGGCAAACCTTTTTGCACTACAAGAATGCTCTGTAAATATCCAAAAATTGCGCCTGTCCGCCCGCGAATGAGTTCAAATACATCAGGATTTTTTTTCTGCGGCATAAGACTAGACCCCGTGGCAAATGCATCATCTAAGTCCACGAATGAAAATGCCTCGTTATTCCATAAAATAAAATCTTCTGAAAGGCGAGAAAAATGCATCCACAAAATAGAAAGCGCGCTTAAAATTTCCGCAAAAATGCCTCTATCGCTAACTGCCGCTATGCTGTTTGCGGCAATGCTAGTAAATCCAAGTTCGCGGGAAAGAAATTCTCTGTCAATGGGAAGCGCCGAGCCGGCAAGAGCCGCAGATCCAAGCGGTAAAACGTTAAGACGTTTCATTAAATCCGCAAGACGGCTTCTATCTTCTTCAAACATCTCAACATAGGCTAGCAAATGATGCGCAAGCAAAATCGGCTGCGCTTTTCTTAAATGCGTCATCCCCGGCAAAAGCGAGTCGCCTGATTTTTCACTGACTTTCAGCAGCGTTTTTTCTAATTGCCTGATAGCCGCCCAAATTTCCGCGACTTTTTCTCTTAAATAAATTCTTGTTGATGTGATAACAAGGTCGTTTCGGCTTCTACCGGTATGTATTTTTTTTGCCACATCACCGACTTTTTTTTCCACTTCGGATTGAATAAGCGTGTGAATGTCTTCATATTTATTAACTAAGCCGTCGAATGTTTTTTTATTAAATGTTTTCCCGACAAGCGTAAGCCCTTTAATCATTTTTTTTGATTCAGCGGTTGAAATGATTTTTATTTTAGCGAGCATTTTAGCGTATGCAATGTTGACGCGAATTTCGGAATCAAAAAGCTCTTTGTCAGTGACGAGAGAATAACTAAACTTTTTTAAAGTCGGGTGCATTTCTTTTTTAAATCGTCCGCCCCACATTTGTTTTGGCATATTCTCTCCTCGTTTTGCGAGTTATTTTTTCTTGGGCAAAACTTCGTAAGGAAGTCCCCAAAGTTTAATAAAGCCTTCCGCCGCGGTTCTATCAAAAAGATCGCCTGTGGAATATGTCGCGAGTTTTTCTTGATAAAGCGCGTAAGGCGATTTACGACCTACGCAAATCGCGTTTCCTCGTTGAAGTTTAAATCTGACCGTTCCCGTAACACGATGCTGATTCGTCGCAAAAAACGCATCGAGCGCCTCGCGAAGAGGAGAAAACCAAAGTCCGTAATAAACAACTTCGGCATATTTTTCGCTCAACACCCGTTTGTAATGAAGAAATTCTCTATCTAATACAAAACTTTCAAGTTCGTCGTGAGCTTTGAGAAGAAGGTCTGCTGCCGGAGCTTCATAGACTTCGCGGGATTTAATTCCGACAAGACGGTTTTCAATCATATCAAATCTGCCAACTCCATATTCTCCCGCAACTTCATTTAAATGTTCAATCAACGCAACAAGCGGCATTTTTTTGCCGTCAACTTTTGTAGGGATGCCTTCGTCAAAAGTGATTTCGACATAGCGAGGCTTTGACGGCGCGGCTTCCGGCGAGCGAGTCATAATATAAGCGTCTTCTAACGGTTCAACCATTGGATCTTCCAAAATTCCTGCTTCAATCGCAATCCCCCAAATGTTCATATCGATTGAATATGGACTTTTTTTCGTAACATCGATGGGAATTTTATGTTTCTTTGCGTAATCAATTTCTTCTTCGCGCGTCCTAAATTCCCATTCACGTAGCGGCGCAATAATTTTCAGTTTTGGGTCAAGCGCGCGAACTCCAACTTCAAGCCGAACTTGATCATTGCCTTTTCCCGTGCAGCCGTGAGCGACCGCAACCGCGCCTTCTTTATGCGCGATATCGACAAGATGTTTTGAAATCATCGGTCTGCCAAACGCCGTAGCAAGAGGATATTTTCCCTCATATCTTGCTCCCGCAAAAATCGCGCGGGTTAAATATTCTTCGGCAAGTTCCTTTTTCAAATCCAAAATATAGCTCTTAATTGCGCCCGCCGCTTTTGCGCGCTTAATGAGTTTGTTTTTGTCTTTTACTTCACCAATAAACGCGGAAAAACAAATCACATCGTAGCCGTATTTTTCTTTAAGCCATTTCACCGCACAGGAAGTATCGAGTCCGCCGGAATACGCTAAAACTATTTTCTTCATTTAACTGCTCCTTGGTTAAAAAGATATAAGAGAACCGCTTTTTGAATATGCAATCTATTTTCCGCCTCATCAAAAACAATGCAGTTTTTACTTTCCATTATTTCGTCCGTGATTTCTTCGCCTCTATGCGCTGGCAGACAGTGCATTACCACAGCTGTTTTTTTCGCGTAAGAAAGAAGCTTTGAATTTACCTGCATACTTTTAAAATCGCGTAGTTTTTGTCTCCGGATAGATTCTTCACCCATGCTCACCCAAACATCGGTATAAACCGCATCAGCATTTTTCACCGCAGCTACTGGGTCAAAAAACGCTTCGATTTTTGCTCCTGTTTTTTTCGCGATAACGCGAGCGTCCGCTATTACTTTGGGATCAGGCTGATATTTTTTAGGTGTAGCATAACGAATATGCGCCCCCAACTTTGCCGCAAGCAATACCAGCGAATGCAAAACGTTATTTCCGTCTCCGACAAATGCGAGCACGGGATTTTCCTTTTCGGGAAATTTTTCATAAATAGTCATATAGTCGGCAAGCGCTTGGCAAGGATGCTCCAAATCGCTTAAGCCGTTTATGACGGTTTTGCCGAAATAATCCTGAAACTCCGTAATAGTGTTGTGCGAAAAAGTCCGCATAACCACTCCCGACAAATATCGAGACAAAACCCGCGCGACATCACGCACTTCTTCCCTAACTCCTAATTTTATATCTTCCGGTCCGAGATAAATCGCGCCCGCTCCCATTGAATAAATTCCCGCTTGAAAAGAAACCCAAGTTCTAGTTGAAGGTTTTTCAAATATGAAACCAAAAATATGACCTTCAAGAGCGTCGCGGACTTTTTGAGGCTGGGCTTTAACTTTCGCCGCAAGTTTCATGATTTTTCTAATTTCCTCAGAGCTGAGGTCGTTTATGGAAATAAGTGATTTAAACATTACAACCGCCTTTATTTTTTTGTGGCAAGCGCTTGAAAAACACCGTCCAAAATTTTGACGGCTTTGCAAATTTCCTTTTTGGAAACCGTCATCGGAGGCATAAGCCGCAAAATATTTCCCTGCGTTGCGTTAATCAGTAAACCTTCATCGCGAGCAGCGTCGGCGTAAGGGGCGGACGGAACTTTAAGTTTCATTCCCAACATTAAACCAAGTCCTCTGATGTCTTCAATTTCAGCATACTTGGATTTTAAAGCCTCTAGTTCGCGGACAAAAATTTCGCTCATCAGGTCTGTTTTTGTTAAAAGTTTTTCTTTCTTTATCGCTTTGAATACCGCCAGCGAAGCGGCGCAAACAAGCGGATTTCCGCCAAATGTCGAGCCGTGCATTCCCGCAATCAAAACTTCGCGTTTAATTTTGTTATTTACCACAAACGCGCCTATCGGGGCGCCGCCGCCCAGAGATTTCGCGAGAGTCATCACATCGGGTTCAATGTCATAGTGTTGATAGGCAAACATTTTTCCAGTCCGTCCCATTCCCGTTTGAACTTCGTCAAGGATTAGAAGCATATCTTTTTCATCACAAAGACGGCGAAGCCCTCGCATAAACTCTTTTTCCGCGACATTTATTCCGCCCTCGCCTTGTATCGGTTCAAGCATAATCGCGATAGTTTTATCAGTAACAAGTTTTTTCACTGATTCCAAGTCATTCATTTCGCCGTAAACAAATTTTTCTGGGAGCGGACGAAAACTTTCGTGAAACTTTGTCTGTCCTGTCGCCGTCATCGCCGCGAGAGTTCTTCCGTGAAATGAATTTTTAAGCGTGATAATTTCATAGCGTCCCGTGTCAAACCCATACCGCTTGGCGAATTTTATCGCGCCTTCATTTGCTTCGGCGCCGCTGTTGCCAAAAAACACTCTGCCGGGAAACGAATTTTTAACAATCGTTTCCGCGAGTTCGGATTGTTTGATATTTAAAAAGTTGTTGGCTATATGAATAATTTTTCGCGATTGTTCTTTTATCGCGTTGACGACTATTGGATGACAATGCCCGATGCCTGAAACCGCCCAGCCCGGAAAAAAATCCAAGTATTCCTTGCCCTGCAAATCCCAAACGCGCGCCCCTTTTCCCTTCACGAGACAAATCGGCAGCCGCGCGTAAGTCGGCATCAAGTATTGGTCATAAAGTTTTTGAACATCTGAGGTCTTCATCTAATCTCTTTCAGTTTCATTTAGGCGGGAAGTCAAAACCGCTTTTAAATAGTAATTTCTGTTCCAATCCCTTGGTCGGTAAAAATTTCAAGCAGCAGCGCGTGCGTTATGCGTCCATCAATGATGTGCGCTTTTTGAACGCCGCCTTGAAGCGCGTCAATGCAGGCTCGAACTTTTGGAATCATTCCGCCGGAAATAATCTTTTGGTCAATAAGTTCTTGTGTTTCGCTGACATGAAGAGATGGGATAAGCGTCTCTTCGTTTGCCGCGTCGCGCAAAATTCCTTTTACATTTGTAAGCACCATAAATTTGGGGACATTCATCGCTGCCGCGATATTGGCCGCCGCCTCATCCGCGTTGACGTTATACATTTCTCCGTCCGCGCCTTTCCCAATAGGAAAAATAACGGGGATTTTTCCAAATTCCGTCAGCTCTTTCAAAGGGACAGTGTTGACTGAAGAAACATCGCCGACAAATCCGACATCGCCGTTCTCGGTATGTTTCACTACATTCAAAATTTCCGCGTCAAATCCTGATAATCCGACCGCCGCGCCGCCAAGTCTCTCGATGTCATGAACGATTCCGCGATTAAGTTCCGCCAATGTTTCATTCACAACGCTAATCGCCGCTTTATCCGTAACGCGAAGCCCGTTTACAAATTGACTTTGAACGCCTTTTTTCTTCATCGCTTCGGTGATAAATTTTCCGCCTCCATGAATTAAAATTGGGCGAATCCCGACATAGCTCATAAAAACCAAATCTTGAAGCACCATATCGCGCACTTCTTGATAAGTAAGCGCCGCGCCGCCGTATTTAATCAAAACTTCTTTGCCGCGAAAATTTTTGATGTAAGGAAGCGCTTCGACAAGAGCCTGCGCTTTGGCTATATATTCTTTCATCTTTATCCTTTAGGAATATGCCGCGTTGATTAGCACATATTTAGTGGTTAAGTCCGAGGTGATAAAATCCGCTCTGCCCCGGCCTTTGCCAATGACGACATCTATTGTGTATTCTTTTTTCTGTAAAATTCTGCGCGCTTTTGGAAGATTCAAAACACGCAGCCTTCCAAGATGAACAACTTGAGCGTCTCCAAACGATATGCTTAAATTCGCGGGATTAAAATCAACTCCGCTCGCTCCGACAGCGGCGGCAATTCTTCCCCAATTTGGATTGGAACCGGCAAGCATTGTTTTGAAAAGCATAGAATTCGCGATTTGTCTCGCGGCGCGCTCAGCCTCCGTGGGATTTTTCGCGCCTGATATTTTTAAGCGGCAAACATGCGACACGCCTTCGCCGTCAAGTACCATTTCGTGCGCGATATAACGCATTACTTCTTCCAGCGCTTCACGAAACAACCAGTAATCTTTACCAATTTTTGAAATGGTTTTGTTGCCCGCCGCGCCATTGGCAAGACAAAAAACCATATCATTCGTGCTCATGTCGTTATCAATCGCCATTTTGTTAAATGTGTCATCGGACGCGTGGCGGACAGCGCGGCGCAGCAAGTCTTTTGTAATTGAGCAGTCGGTAGTTATAAAACAAAGCATAGTAGCCATATTGGGATGAACCATGCCCGCGCCTTTAGCGCAAGCGCCTATGGTTATTTTTTCTCCGCCTACTTCAAATGACACCGCGATTTCTTTATCACGAAGATCTGTCGTCAAAATACCTTTTGCCGCACCGTGCCCGCCGTTTTCGGAAAGTTTTTTCACAAGCCTCGGCAATGCCCGTTTTACGCAAGTAATTGGAAACGGGACTCCAATAATTCCTGTTTGCGCTATCAAAATCTCTTCGTTCGCAACTTGCAAATGTTTTGCCGTCTCCGCGACAAGTTCATCTACTGCTTTTTTTCCAATCGCGCCGTTTAAACAGTTCGCGTTGCCGCTAGTGCCTATAATCGCGTGATGTTTTGCTCCGCGGATTGCTTTCATTGATTGCAGCACCGGCCAAGCCTTCGCGCGATTTGTCGTAAACACGCCCGCCGCCGCGCAGGGAGTTTTAGAATAAATAAGCGACACGTCATATTTTTTCTTTTTCTTCTTTATGCCCGCGTGCATTCCTCCCGCCACAAACCCTTTGGGCGAGGTTACAGAACCATTTTGTTCTTTTTTCCAAAAAGTTTTCCTCACGAAATCGCTCCCTGTTGTTTTTATTTATTCACTAAAAGTTTTACGCGGACAAAAGCCCCGTTGTTTCGGGAAATCCAAATCTGATATTCATATTTTGAACCGCTTGTCCCGCCGCGCCTTTAATTAAATTGTCTATGGCGACAATAATCACCGCTCGTTTTGTCGAGGATTGAACGCTCACGCCTATGTCGCAAAAATTTGTCCGCTGAACATCTTTAAGCGTCGGGAAGCCGCCGGCAGACTTAATCCGGACAAACGCGTCATTTTTGTAAAAATTATTGAGCGTTTTCAGCATCGCTTCTTCCGTTCCTTTTATTGTCGCCTCCGCGTAAATAGTCGCGAGAATTCCTCTATACACAGGCAACAGATGCGGAATAAATGTAATATTAACAGGTTTTCCCGCGGCGTTTGAAAGAGTTTGTTCAATTTCCGGCGTATGCTGATGTTTGTTAACTTTATACGCGCTGTAGTTCTCGTTCACTTCGCAATAATGCGTCGCCGCCGTTGGCTTCTTGCCCGCTCCGCTAACTCCTGACGCCGCGTTGATAATAATGGTTTCGGGCTTAATTAGTTTATTTTCAAGTAGCGGCACAAGCGCGAGAGAAGGCCCCGTAGGATAGCAGCCAGGATTCGCTATCAGGTTTGCTGTTTTAATTTTATTTCGGTTTATTTCAGAGAGCCCATATACCGCCTTGGATAAAAATTTGGCGGCGGTGTGTCGAACGGCATACCATTTTTCATATACTGTTTTGTCTTTCAGGCGAAAATCCGCCGACAAATCGATAACCACTTTTCCAGCATTTACAAGTTGTTCCACGGAAGCCATTGCCTCGGTGTGCGGCAAACACAAAAACGCTACATCTGATTTGGCTTTGACTTCCGAGAAATCATACGGCACAACCTGAAGTTTTACGTCTTTGGGAAGAGTAGGGATTATGTCTCGAAGCGAAATCTCCTTATCTTGACTTGTAGTAAGCAGTGAAATTTGAACCCGCGGGTGTCCGAGTAAAATCTTTGTAAGTTCTGAACCCGCAAAGCCTGTCGCACCAAGAACGGCACATTTTAACATTTAATTTGGTGTGCTCCATAACACGGAAAAAAGTTATAAATAGGTTTTGAATGTTTAGCGAAAAGCATAGCGGTTTATTATAGAAATTGCTTTTTCCTTTGTCAATTTAAGGAAATCGTTTTTTGTATCTTTCTTTATGTTGACACAATCTCCAAAAGCTTTTATTTTAAGCAGTAGATTATGACATCGCGAAAAAAATCCCAAATTTCACTTCCTACAAAATCCGAACTCAAAGAGATCATCGGCTTTACCGTAAAAAAACTTCCGCTCTATCAAGCCGCGCTCACTCATCCGTCATTTAGAAATGAAAATTACGCGCTGACAAAAGGTCTTGAAAACTTTGATCGTCTTGAATTTTTAGGAGATTCGATTTTAAACGAAATTGTCTGCCAAGAACTTTTTAAGCGTTTTCCCGATGCCGATGAAGGAATGCTTTCAAAACTTCGTTCCATTATCGTTTCTCAAAAAATTTTAAGTCGTATCGCCCAGTCCATAAAACTTCAAAAGATTTTCCGTATTGGGAAAAATCTCAAGCAGTGTTTTAAAACTTTTTTAAAAACAAAAATTTTAACTGATTCGATGGAGGCTCTTTTTGCGGCGATTTATTTTGACTGCGGAAAGAAAAAAATATCGGTGTTTATTTTAAAACATTTTGAGCCGTATTTTGAGCCTAAACTTTTATTCCGCCTCGACCCAAACCCTAAGAGCACATTGCAGGAATTGTCGCTTAAACGCTGGCAAAAACTGCCCATATATTCTCATCAATATTCCGCTAAGGGCGTAAAAACAACCGTTTGCGTTGGCGGAAAAAAGAAAGCGTTCGCTATTCATAAAATCAAAAAAGAATCTGAAATTCTTGCCGCACGCGCATTGGTCAGCAAATTAAAAAAAGAAGACAAAAAAGTTAAAAAAAGAAATAAGATTTCTGCAAAACGATAACTTTTTTGATGGAAAAATTGAGCGCGAAACGCCGTAAAAGAGCAAGTTTTATTCCAAAACCAAATCGCGGAGAATATCGCGAGTCCGTTCTCTCGAAATTTTTCCCACAAATTCCGCGACCTGAGCCGGATCTGTTTTTAAGTCGGGATTGGTTAACGGGCCTGAAAGAAGAGTTGAAATAGGACCTAGGTATGAGTCAGAATATTGCGCTATTTCGGCAGAAAGGTTGGGAAGCACTTGCCGAGCCAAAGAGTTGGAAAGAAAAACTTCGGCGCGATAATTCGCGAGCCCATCTAATCCAAGCGTTCCCTCGCCATTTAAGACAAAATCTTTTCCCACGGTCAATAAATTATCCGTTGAGATTTTACCGTCAGCGACTTTCCATCTAAAATTCATTTTGTCAAAACTACGAAAATCAGGCGTAAGAGACGATATTTTTTTGAAAGCATCAATGGTTGTAAGCGGTTCTTTAAAATCTATTCCAAAAAGTTTCCCTTTTGTTATTGTCCATTCGCCTTGACCGTTTAGCGTTTTTTCCCACGCCGCAACGCCCCACCCTTCCCCATATATATTTCCATTGAAATTCAAAGTTCCTTCAAAAATTTTCTTCGTTTCAGAATGTCTTGTATCGAAACTTCCTAAATTAATTTTATTCCCGTTAAATTCAAAACGATATTCAGGCTGCTTCATATCCTCTAAACCCAGCGTCCCTTTGGCGAAAAAATCACCCTGATAAGCACTGAGTTTAATAGTCGAAAAATCCCAAATTCCTCTGTCATATCTAGTTTCCATATTAAAATTAGCTACATCTGTTCCTTTAGGCAAAAACCATTCGGAAAAACTTTTGGCTATTGTATAAATGCTAAATTCCTCATTTTCCTTTTTAGGGAAAAAAACCTCAAAAGACTCTAAGGCGTCCGTTGGGTCGAGATGCTCGGAAAAAAGTTTTATTGTCGCCTGAGGCAATTCCGCAATTCCTACTACGCTTAAATCCATAGTAAAAGCGGACTTGCCTAGATTAAACAAAATTTTTCTTCCTTCTAAAATGAGAGGGCTGTAATCGATAGAGAATGTCGCGTTTTGAATTCCGAGCCCGGTTTCGGGGATTAGCCAAGAGGCGTTATCAAAAGAAAGATTAAATATGTGCTCCGTTTTTTCCAGACGTTTAAGGTCGCCCTTCCAATTTGCCATCAATTTTGCTTCGCCGCCAAGTTTGAACTTGCTTAATACGGGAACGTATTGTTCCCAACCGTCCATTTTAAATTTATTAGTAATAACATTAAGCTGCCCCAATCCCGTTTTTAAATCTAAATTTTTAAGAGTGCCTTTCAGACTTAAATCTTGAAATTTCAACGCGAAATCGCCGCTCGCCACCGTATTTTTTTGAATTAAAAAATCGAAGTTAAGGTCTAAAGGAATATTTTTATGTTTTGTAAAATATTGTCCATATGAAAGAAATGCGCGCGACAAATCGCAATCAAAGTGGATGGTGAGCTGTTCTGCCGTTCCATCTATAGAAAAAACCCATTTGCCGGGTCCGGAAAATCCCATTTGAGTTGGTAAAGCGTCTACCACTTTGGGGCAATATTTAAGCAAATCTTCAAGAGCCATGTTTGCCCCAGAGATGCGAAATCCTTCAAACATTCCCGTCCGCAGTTTTACTGTTCCATTCATATCAACATCGCCAAACGGTAATTTTACCGTCCCTTTGTTCAAACGAAATTCAGAGGTTTCTTGATTCCATTCGCCTTGCAAACTCCATCTCGCATCAAGCGGAGGCGGGGCTGTCCAAGTTTTTTCTCTAAGAACATCATAGGCAACGCCGCGGGCATCTCCTGTAGCTTTCCATTGCAAAAATTCTTCATTCGTTTTTTTGCGTATTTCCACAATAGTTGAAATAACTCCGTTACGAAACATCACATTGCGAGAAGCGGGAGGCTTAGCCTGCGCTGCCGGTTCCAATGAAAAATCTTTTAACTCCGCCGTCATGGCTCCGCTCAAATCACTCCAATCCCACTCATCGGCGGAGTCCAAAATGACATTCCCTTTTATCGAAAGCGTTTGAAGACGACCATTAACGGCACTAGTGAAAGTAAATGGAACCGGGATGTTTTCGCCCAACGCTCCGACTTCAAGTGAAAAATCATTAAGGACAACATCGTCTAAAAAATCGGCTTTAGGAATTTTAAATGTTACATTCCCTTCCTGTGCGTAAAAAGCCGACGGCTCGGCTCGGCCTAAAAACAACGGCAATATTTTAAAATCAAATCGAACGCTATTAGCTTGTATTCGCAACGATTTTTGAGGAATGTCTAGGTTGGATTTTTCAAAAATAATGCAGGGCTGCGGGAAATATTCGATGCGGACATTTTTGAAAGTCAGCGAACCGTGAGTTATATTTTGAATTTTTCTAACAAGGCTGTCATAGAGAGCAGAGGAAGAGAGAACGCGGTCAGATTGATACCAAAGTCCAAAAACAAATCCGATAAGTAATAGAATTAAAAGAAAGGAAGTTATAACACGGCTTTTTTTCATAGCTTCCGATTTTCCCGCTCATCTTTGGGATGCAAAATTGACTATCTTTTGTTCGTTTATAAATTAATACGCACCCGAAGTCGCCGAAGAAATTGGATTATAGCTGTAATCTTCTAAAAACCCTTGGCAACCGGCAAAGGCAAAAACAAACAAGAGAACTAAGAATAAGAAAGATAAAGAACGCATTAACGTTTCGTAAACTGAAAACTTCTTCTCGCTCCTTTTCTGCCCGGTTTCTTTCTTTCTTTGGCGCGTGGGTCGCGTGTCATAAAACCGCCTTTACGCATAGTTCCACGCAAATCGGATTGAAGACCAACAATTGCCCGCGCAATACCAAGTTGAATTGCTCCTGCCTGTCCCGCAACGCCGCCGCCTTCCACTCTAGCGCGAATGCGAACTTGTCCCAAGAGATTGGCGGATTTTAGTGGCTGCTCTACAAGCATTTGAAGATTAGCGCGCTTGAGATAGTCAAGAGAGTCTTGACCGTTTACTGAAAATCCTTTTTGACCGGGGAAAAGCCAAACTCGAGCAATGGCTGTTTTGCGACGTCCTGTAGCGTATTGATATTCTTTTGCAACTGTCATACTGGTTAAACCTCAATAGTGGTGGGTTTCTGCGCTTTATTCAGATATTCAGCATCGGGATAAACGCGAAGTCTTTTGAGCATCACATCTCCAATTCGATTCTTCGGAAGCATTCTTTTAACCGCGCGAAGAATAATTTCGGATGGTTTTTTCTCCAACAAACGCTCAAAATTATAAGTTTTCAAACCGCTGGAGTAGCCTGTATAGTGAGAATAAACTTTATCAGAACGCTTTTTACCGGTTACGTGAATCTTTTTAGCGTTAATAACGATAACTTGGTCGCCGGTAAGTTTGTCTGGCTGAAAGCAAGTTTTGCCTTTACCGATAAGCAAAGAAGCGATTTTTGTAGCCATGCGCCCAAGCGTCTTGCCGTCAGCATCAATTAAATATGTTTTGCGTGCGATTTCTTTTTCTGTAGGAATAAAAGTCTTCATATCTTTCTTTTCTGTTGGTTTGAGGCGGAAGTCAAAAAGGCGAGAAAACCCTTTGCACAATCCAAGATTTCTTAAAAAAGCCTGCGGAGTATAGCAAAATCGTTTTTTAGTGTCAATATTAGCGGCCTTATTTTTTTAGTGTTTTATTAATCTTTTAAATAACCGCCATTAAACTCTCCGCGAAACTCAATATTTCACTTTTTTAAGATACAGACCTTTCGCCGGAGCGGTCGTTGAAGCAAATTTATTATCACGCGCGTCCAAAGCATCTTTTATAGATTCAGCGTTTTTCTTCCCGCGTCCAACATCGAGCAAAAAACCCATAATGTTGCGAACCATGTGATAGAGAAATCCATCGCCTTCAAATTCAAATGATATTAAATTCTTTTCTTTTTTTATACGGATTGATTTTATTGTTTTGACAAAATCAACGCTCTTGCTCTTTCTGCCTTTTAAAATATTACGTTCGGACGTAAACGATTTGAAATTGTGCCGTCCGCGCAAAAATTTAATAGCGCGTCTAATTTTTAAAAGGTTTAGCTTGTAAAAAACATGATGCGCGAAACGCGAATTAAGGGGAGAGCGAAACGGATCGTTCCATACTTGATAAATATAAATCTTAGATTTTGCATTAAACCGCGCGTGAAAATCTGCGCGAACATCTTTTGCCGACCTTACGGCAATTTCTGGGGGGAGATACGCGTTTATGCCCTTGACGATTTTCTTTACGTCTCTATCGCTTTTTGTTTTAAAACAAACAATTTGCTCAATAGCGTGAACGCCTGCGTCTGTTCTTCCGCTCGCGGACGAGATTTTCATCGGACAGTCAAAAAACTTAGACAAAGCATTTTCTAAAACGCCTTGAATTGTCGATTTTTTAGGCTGAAGCTGGAAGCCTGAAAAATCAGTTCCGTCGTATTCTACAACTAGCTTTATTTGGCGCATTCCGCTTGCTTTAATCTTTGAACAAAATCTCGGCAATCTGGACTGCGTTTGTCGCGGCGCCTTTTCTGATTTGGTCGCCTGAAACAAACAACGCGAGACCATTCGCGACGCTTGGATCAGCGCGCAGCCTTCCAACAAAAACATTATCCTGTCCAGTCGTTTCAATAGGCATAGGAAAATAATTTTTTTCTCTATCATCGACAACCGTTACGCCCGGCGCTTTGGCAAGTATCGCGCTCGCTTCATCCGGGGTAATCGGCTTCTCGGTTTCGATGTTAATAGATTCAGAGTGCGCGCGCAGGACAGGAACGCGAACGCAAGTCGCTGCAATTTTAATATTCGCATCGTGAAAAATTTTTTTAGTTTCTTTCACCATTTTTGTTTCTTCTTCGTTATAACCATCTTCTCCGATTTTGGAGTTATGCGAAAAAACATTAAACGCGATCTGATGAGGCAATATATTTTTTTGCACGGAAAGGCCATCCAAAAAATCACGCGCTTGCATTTTAAGTTCTTCCATAGCCTTCGCGCCGGCGCCGCTCGCGGCTTGGTAAGTTGAAACCACAAAACGTTTGATTTTCGCGACTTTGTGAATAGGCCAAAGCGAAACAAGCGCGATAATTGTCGAACAGTTTGGATTCGCGATAATTCCCTTATGCTTAAAAATATCTTCCGGATTTATCTCAGGTATCACAAGAGGGACCTCAGGGTCCATGCGAAACGCGCTTGTGTTGTCCACAACAACTGCTCCTGCCTTTACGGCATGAGGCGCAAGCTCTTTTGAAATCGAGCTGCCAGCGCTAGCAAAAACCAAGTCGATTCCTTTAAAAGAATCCGGCGCGGCTTCTTCAATTTTATAAGTCTTACCTAAAAACTTTTGTTCTTTGCCCGCGGAGCGTCCCGAAGCCAACATCTTGATAGAAGCGAACGGAAATTTCCGTTCTTCCAAAATCTCCAGAAGCTCTTGCCCGACAGCGCCTGTTACACCCAAAACCGCAATATTTAAATTTTTTCTCATATCAATTTATTCCCTTTTAAAGTTATTTTTCCAATTTTAATTTATTTACAACCAGCTCTCCCATCTCTTTACAGCCGACTTTTTTTGTCCCCTCCGAATATATGTCGGCAGAGCGAAACCCGTCAGCCAAAACGCTTTCCACCGCAAGCTCAATCGCGCGCGCCGCTTTGCTTTGCCCAAAACTATATTCAAGCATCATAGCAAGCGACAAAATTGTGGCGAGCGGATTTGCCAAATCTCGTCCAGCAATGTCTGGCGCCGAACCGTGAACGGGCTCATACATCGCCACCTTATCGCCCACGGAAGCGGAGGGCAGCATGCCAATCGAGCCGGTAAGCATTGCCGACTCATCACTTAAAATATCGCCAAACAAATTGCTTGTCACAATTACATCAAACTGTTTTGGATCGCGGATAAGCTGCATGGCGCAGTCGTCCACGTATCTGTGATTAAGTTCAACATCTGAATAATCTTTAGAAACCTCAATTACAACTTTTCTCCATAGCTGGCTCACGTCAAGCACATTTGCTTTATCCACGGATGTAACTTTTTTGCGTCTCTTCCGCGCCATTTCAAATGCCATTTTTGCGATACGGCGGACTTCCGATGTCGTATAAGCCATAGTATTAAATCCGCGTTCGTCGCCGTTTGGAAGTTTTTCTATTCCGCGAGGTAAACCAAAATAAACGCCGCTTACAAGTTCACGCAGAATTACAAAATCAAGCCCGCTCACTATTTCTTCTTTGATGGGCGAACGAGAAGCAAGCTGCGAAAAAATTCGGACAGGTCTTAGATTCGCGTAAGCGTTAAGTCCTTTGCGAAGTCCGAGCAGCCCTTTTTCCGGACGTTTATCGGACGGCAAATTATCCCATTTAGGACCGCCGACCGCGCCAAGGAAAACCGCATCCGCCGATTTCGCTTTAGCCAAACTCTCCTCCGCAAGAGGCTCGCCGAAGGCATCTATTGACGCTCCGCCGGCAAGAAGCGTTTCCGTCTCAAATTTCAGAGAAAAAACTTCTTCAACTTTCTTCAAAACCTTTAAAGCCTGCTCTGTAACTTCCACTCCAATCCCGTCTCCCGGGAAAACCGCTATTTTGGGCATTGCTTCCTCTTTCTTTATTAAAATAATTGTTACTTTTTAATTGTTTCCAATGTCCGCCGTTTTACCGTTTTATAAAGTTCAATATATTTTTTTGCCGTCGCGTTCCATGAGAAATCGCGCTCCATCGCATTGCGAATTATCGATTGCCATAATTTTTTTTGCTTAAAAATTTTCACAGCTCGCAAAAGCGATTCGTGAAGCGCGTCGCTTGAATATTTTTCAAAAATAAATCCATTGCCCGTTTGTTGTTTGATGTCGAAATCTACAATTGTGTCAGCCAAGCTCCCCGCGGCATGGACGATTGGAATAGTTCCATATCTAAGCCCTACAATTTGCCCAAGTCCGCAAGGTTCATAATATGAAGGAACAAGCAGCATATCGGCACCAGCATAAATTTTTTTCGCCATTTTTGAATCAAAAACGATATGGATGCCAATGTTTTTTTTATTCTTTCTAGCGATATCGCGAAGCGCCTGATGATATTGATTTTCTCCGGTCCCAAGCAGCACAAATTGTATCTCTTCAGCTTCCGCCATTTGTCTAATAACAGGCATCAGAATATCCAAACCTTTTTGCTCCACAAGCCGCGACACAAACCCCACAACAGGGATAGACTCATCTACCGAAAAATTATTTTCTTTTTGCAGCGCCACTTTATTCGTTTTTTTTTCCTCGATATTTTCTAAATCAAAATTAGCATCAATATCAGTGTCTGTCGCGGGATCCCAATCTTTTGGATTAATTCCATTTACAATTCCAGTTACTGAATCTTTACGCGTCAGAAGAACACCTTCCATGCCACAGCCAAACTCTTTGGTCTGAATTTCACGGCTGTATCTTTCACTAACCGTAGTAACCTCATCCGCAAAAACAAGCCCGCCTTTTAAAAAACTAAATTTGCCATAGAACTCAAGCAGCTCAGGCTTATAAAGCTCCCAGCCAAGCCCCGTTGAAAGAAACGAGTCCGGCGGGAAAAGTCCTTGATATGCCAAGTTGTGAACTGTAAAAACCGTCCGAGCTTCCTTTAGCGGCGCGTATCCGCAATCGAAAACTTTCAGATATGTGGGTATAAGCCCCGTTTGCCAATCGTGGCAGTTTATAATATTCGGCGCAAGTTTAAGTTGTGATATTCCTTTTAATACCGCTAACTGAAAAAACACAAACCGCCTGTCATTATCGGGGTAGTCGTCGGTGGCCGTGCCATAAAGATTCTCCCGCATAAAATAATCAGGATGATCAACAAAATAAACCTTAACACCGTTTTCCGTCTCAGCCTTGAGGATCCGTGCTTGTTCTATTTTGCTTCCAACCGCAATCTCAAAATAATCTACAGCTACTTTGAGTTGATACTTTGAAATATCGACACAGCGATAGCGCGGAAGGAAAACGGAGACTTCGTATCCTAGAGATTTAACAGCGTCGGCAAGAGAAGCAACAACATCGCCAAGTCCCCCTGTTTTGGCGAAGGGGGCCATTTCAGAACTAACAAATACTATCTTCAAAACAAATAAATTATTTTGCGACTTCTACTACGCAATTCCAACTGCCAAACGCATTAGGAACGCATTCAACAGGTTCTTGCGCGTTTTGCCAAACGCCATCGATAAGATAACGATATTGATAACGGCCCGGTTTTAATTTTAGAGCTGCTTTCCAATTTCCTGATCCGTCTTTTTTTAAAGGATTCTTACTAGCCTTCCAGTTATTGAAGCAACCGCCAAGCTCTACTTTTTGCGCAAGCGGCGCGTAGAATTTAAACTCAATGGCTTTGTTGCCGGAATTTTTAACCGCGGGTGCTTTTACAACGGTAACTTTTGTTTTTTCTTTTGTGATTTTCGCCATTTTGGGCTCCTTTTTGACTTGTTATTGAAATAAAATTTCTGTGGAGAAAGGATTGCGGATTATATATCACAAAAAAAATCTTGCCAAGAGGCATCTCCTCCATATAATACGCCACTTATGAAAACCTGCGCTATTTGTAAAAAGAAGCCCCTTACGGGCAATTCGATTAGCCGTCGCGGTCTCGCGAAAAAAACGGGTGGTATCGGTAAGAAAATTACAGGTATCATGCGTCGCCGCTTTTTCCCTAATCTTCAACGGGTAAAAGTGGTATTCCCGAACGGAACGGTTCGTCGCATCAGCGTTTGCGTAAGTTGTTTGAAGGCTGGGAAAGTTAAAAAAGCTCCTTCTCGCCGCTCCTACACCGCCGCCCCTGTTGCCGCGTAATTCGATTTAATTCTACTTATCTTTCCTTGATTTTTCACAGGGGGAAGGGATTGTGTCTACTTAGACAGAAGCGTTAATTTTATTCATCGCTTGCGCTAATGGGCATTCACTCCACAACTTCACCGCCTCAGCGCCAGCATTGAAAACTTCCGCCATCTGCCTTTCTTCATCTTGAGAAAATTTTCCTAAGACATAATCCGCCAAATAAATCGGATCGCCAGATGCGGCTTTTGCCTCACCAATTCCTATCCTAAGTCTTGCGTATTCACTTGTTCCAAGATGAGCCTCAATTGAGGCAAGTCCGTTATGTCCTCCTGAACTGCCCTCTCCGCGGAGACGCAATTTACCAAAAGGCAGCGCCACATCATCAACTATTATTAGAAGATCCGTAGAAGGATTTATTTTCCAATATCTAACCGCATTCCCGACAGCTTCGCCAGATAAGTTCATAAAAGTAAGTGGAAAACCTAATTTAGGGGCATTTTTGAAAGAAAGCTCGGCAAGAGAAATTTTGTGAGATTTTTTTTCAGAAAACACCGTGGAGTCTTTCTCAGCTATAAACTCCGCGAGCCGTTTTCCGATATTATGCCGAGTTTTTTTATAAATCTCGCCCGGATTGCCAAGCCCGATTATCAATTTCATTTTGCAACCTCAGAAAAAATCCCAAGAGTCCGCAGCTTGCGAACCCTTGGGATTAAAGTTTTTCTTACTTTGCTTCTTTGGCAGGAGCATCTTTAGCAGGTGCTTCTTCGCCTTCTTTATCTTTCTTACCTTTTTCGATAACCTCAGGCTCTGCTGCCGCGCCTTCCGCCGGTTCTTCTTCGCGCGGAGGATGAATTGCGAACACGACTTCATCAGCATCCAACAAACTTGTTACGCCTTCCGGCAGCGCTAAGTCTTTCACGAGAATCGCGTCATTGATTTTCATCGGCTTGGTGTCAATTTCAATTTTCTCAGGGATCTGCGTAGGCAAACATTCCACATCAAGTTCGCGATGAACAAGGTCTTGCGTTCCGCCCTCTTTTACACCGACAGAGTCATCCGCGTTAATAATAATGACAGGAACTTTGACTTGAATTTTTTCCGTAAGTGAAACAATCATAAAATCGATGTGATCGATCTTATCAGAAATGGGATTGCGCTGAATCGCTTTAATACGACAAGTAGATTCTTTTAAAGACGCGTCTTCAACTTGCAAAGTAAAAAGCACATTTACGCCGGCTTTTGTGCGAACAGCTTTAAGAAAATCTCTTTCAGAGACTTCAACGGCAAGCGGCTCCATGCCATGCCCGTAAACAATAGCGGGCAACTGCTCGTTGCGTCTGACGGCGCGAGCTTTTCTCGTCCCGCCGACAACTCGTTTATTAGCTTTCAAATCATACATCTTCATTTGGAAATTCCTCCATTATTTCTGTTTTATAAAGTTGCTCGAAAATTTTGATTGAGCCTTACGTAAATCAAATTTTTGCGGTTAAAACGGACGCACTTTCCCTCTTAAATCCCGTTTATGCCTCCACACCAGCGCTTGAAAAAAGACTGCTAATCGATACGTTGTAATGAATTCGGCAAATGGCTTCCGCCAAAAGTTCGGCTATAGACAACTGCTTGATCTTAGGAATTCGTTTTTCCGCCGTAAGCGGTATGCTGTTTGTAACTATCAATTCCTTGATGACAGAATGTTGCAGCCGTTCAATAGCGTTGTTCGCGAGTACAGGATGGACAATATTAGCATAAATGTCCAATGCTCCGACATTTTTAAGCGCTTTTGCGGCCTCAACAAGAGAACCTCCCGTTGAAATCATATCATCGATGATAATAACATTTTTATTCGCCACAGAACCAATTATGTGCATAACATGTGTTTTGGCGGCATTCTCACGGCGTTTGTCGACTATAGCCAAATCACAATTAAAAAGTTTCGCGTATCCACGAGCCATCTTAATTCCGCCTACATCAGGCGACACGACTACGAGATCTTTTACTTTTTTCTTTTTAAAATATTCGCCCATCACTCTTATTGAGTAAAGATGATCAACGGGAATATCAAAGAATCCTTGTATTTGTCCCGCGTGAAGATCCATTGTAAGAACGCGATTCGCGCCAGCGCTCACGAGCAGATTAGCAACAAGTTTTGCGGTAATCGGAACGCGCGGTCTGTCTTTTCTGTCTTGACGCGCGTAGCCAAAAAATGGAATGACTGCCGTAATGCGTTTGGCGGAAGCGCGGCGCGCGGCATCTATCAAAATAAGCAATTCCATTAAATTTTCATTTGTGGGAGCGCATGTTGGTTGAACAATAAAAACATCTTTCCCGCGGATATTGTCGCGAATTTGAACCTGAATTTCTCCTTCAGGGAATCGTCCTAAGAGAACATCGCCAAGCGAAACGCCTAAATGTTTAGCAATTTCTCGAGCAAGCTCAGGATGCGCTCCGCCAGCCAAAAGAATCATATTGCCATTTTGCCTTTTTTGTTTTACAGAATTTTTTTTCATAATCTCTTATCCTTTTTCTTAGACGCTGAGCGAGCAGGAACGCCCACCAATACATCTCCTTTTTTAATCTTTAAAGACGGCAGCACAACTGAGCCCGCGCCTGTCCTAACATAATCTGGAATATTTGCCGGCGCGACAAAAACAGTATTTGAGCCGACAAAAACATTTTTCCCAATCTTTGTCGCGTGTTTGTTTTTTCCATCGTAATTTGCCGTTATAGTTCCAGCGCCAAAGTTTGTCTCATCACCAACGATCGCGTCGCCTAAATAAGTCAAATGTTTGACAGCAACTTTTTTCCCGATTTTGCTGCGGTTAATTTCAACAAAACTTCCTATTGTTGTTTCATCGGCGATATCGGTTTTTGAACGGATTTTCGCAAATGGTCCTATTGAGCAATTTTTTCCTATCAAAACATTTGATTCAATAAATGTCCAAGGATAAACCGTGGTACCTTGCCCAATTTTCACATTTGGCGACACAAAGGTTTGACTCGGTGAAATAAAAAAAACACCGTTTTCTTGATGTTTTTCAATTTCTCTTATGTTTATTTCCGCGGCAACTCGCGACAAATCTTTCTGTGAATTAACGCCTTGCCCTTCACTCTCTTGAGCAAACGAAAAAGCTTCAACACAGTAGCCCGCCGAACGAATAATTTCTATAGTATCCGTCAAATAATATTCTTTTTTCTTATTCTTTTGACCAAGTTTTGTCAGCGATTTCAAAAGCGTCTGAATATCAAAGAGATAAACTCCCGTATTAACTTCCCGTATTTCTCGCTCCGCTTCTGTCGCGTCTAATTCTTCTCGTATAGCAAAAAAATGTCCGTTCTCGCGGACTATTCGTCCATATTCAAAAGCATCTTGGCGCGTGCCGGAAAGAACGCTCGCGTGCGCTTTGGATTTTTTATGCTCCGCGATAAATTTTTTTATTGTTTCAGCGCTGATAAGCGGCATATCGCCGGGAAGAATAAGAATATCGCCGCTGCCTTTTAAAAAACTCTTTGCTGATATAACGGCGTGTCCAGTTCCCTTTTGTTCGTGCTGCAGAACAAACGAGACCTCTTCTTGCTTCAAGTTTTCTTTTACAAGTTCAGCGCGATGCCCGACCACTACGCAAATATTTTTTATCTCAACTTGTTTAAGCGTTTCAAGAATATAACCTATTAGAGATTTTCCAAAAACGCGATGAAGCACTTTAGGCAAATCCGAACGCATCCGCGTTCCTTTTCCCGCCGCAAGAATGATAGCCTTCATTAGCCTTTTATCCCCGTCAGTTTAATACCTTCAACAAAAAATCTCTGATTAAATAAAAATACCAGTAGTATTGGGAAAATCATCATCATTGAAGCCGCCATTAAAAGAGTCCAATCTGTTCCGTGAATGCCTTGGAAATACGCCAATCCCACCGGTAGCGGATATTTCGTGTGCGTATTTACCACGATAAGCGGCCACATCAAATTCATCCACGAACCCATAAACGTAAAGGTCGTCAAAGTCGCAAGCGCCGGCTTTGAAAGAGGCAAAATTATGTGCCAGAAAATTCGCAAATATGAACAGCCGTCAATCTTGGCGGCATCTTCCAATTCTTTAGGCAAAGTCAAAAAAAACTGTCGAAGCATAAATGTTCCATAAGCCGAAAAAATTCCCGGCAAAATCATCGCTTTATATGTATCAATCCAGCCCATAGTCCTTAGCAAAATAAACACAGGAATCATCGTTACGGCGCCCGGTATCATCATAGTCGCGAGATAACCGAAAAATAATTTATCACGTCCGGGAAACTCAAGACGAGAAAACGCGTAAGCCGCCATCGCGCTCGTGATGACTTGCCCGGCGGTGATACAAACACTTATAAAAATTGAATTTAGATAAAATTTAGCAAATGGAACAACTGACCAAACTTTGACATAATTTTGCCAAACAAAAGTTGTCGGAAGCCATTCTTGCCACCACGCGCGCGTATCGGAAAAAATCTGCCCGGATTCTGAAAGCGATGTTGAAACCATCCACAAAAACGGCGCGGCCATACTGATCGCGCCAACAAGCAAAGCCATAAAAATAAGCCCACGCTGCAAACGTCTCGCGAAAGAATATCGTTCGTCTTTATATTGCGATGTTTTTGCCGCTTTGTTTTTTTTCGCGCCGGAAAATATCAACTCTTGTTTCATTTCTTCGCGAATCAACGCTTCAATATGACTTCCCATATATTCCTCAGGTGTAATGAACTTCTTTACCAAAGAAACGCCATTTTATGACTGTTACAACAAAAATAATCAAAAACAAAACCCACGAAATTGCCGCGGCATATCCCATTCGATACCACTCGAAAGCATTATTGAAAATATAATAAATAATAGTCGTGGTGGAGCCGTTTGGACCTCCGCCAGTCATAATATACGCTTGGTCAAAACCCGCTTGAAATCCGCCTATCAAACTCATGGTAGCAATAAAAAATGTTGTCGGAGAAATTTGCGGCCAAGTTACATTCCAAAACTTTTGCCAAGAGTTAGCGCCATCAACCTCCGCGGCATCATACAAATCGCGGGGAACGCCTTGAAGCGCCGCGAGATAGAGAATCATATTGTAGCCGCCTATTGACTGCCACACGCTCATAATAATAAACGCTGGTTTCGCCCACGCTTCGTCAGTAAGCCAATTGGGTCCAGAAATTCTTAAGCCTAAAAAATCGCCAAAATGCGCTATCGCTCCGTTCAGCAATCCAAAGTTCGGATTGTAAATAAGTCTCCACAACATAAAAATCGCCACGCCCGAACAAATTGTCGGAAGAAAATAAACCGTTCTAAAAATAACAGTTCCTTTTAATTTTTGATTAAGCGCTATCGCCAAAAGAAGCGATCCCGCCATGCTGATAGGGATAGCCGCCATCAAAACAAGTGTATTCAGACAATATTTTCCAAAGAACGGATCTTTTGCTAATTCCAAAAAATTTGCCAGTCCAACAAATTTTGGACTATCGGAGAGGAGATCCCATTGAACAAAACTTAGCCCCATAGACGCTAAAACAGGAATAGACGTAAAGAGAAGAAAGCCTAGCAGATTTGGTAAAAGAAATCCGTAAGCGGCTAGCGTTTCTTTTGTTTTATCCGTAAGACATTTTTTCATACTAGCCTTTATATCCCAGCTCTGCAGCTTTAGCTTTCTTAAACCATTTAGCTGCTTCGACGTAATCTTGTTTTACACCTTGTCCTTTACCATACATAACTCCAAGATTATATTGAGCTTCCGCACCATCTTGCTCGGCAAGAGTTTTTGTGTCTGAATATGTGTTCGCAAAAACGTTTGCGCAAACGGATAGCACGAAAAACATGATCGATGTGATAAAAATTGTTTTGAATTTATTCATACTTTGTTTCTACTAATTGCAGCGAAGAGCTGCCCGACCTGGGCTCGAACCAGGAATCTTGCCTCCAAAGGGCAGTGTGATACCATTTCACCATCGGGCAGTATTTCTTACAAAACCAACTTGTCAAAAATCCTTATCGTTCAAATGGATCTTCCGCGCTAAGCTCCTGCGTAACAGGCTGATGCTCTATAAAAAGTTCATAAGCGCGCAAAACTTCCTGTTGAACATAATCCTTAAACTCATTCGTAAGAGGATGCGCCACATCTCTGTAGTCATCGCCTTTCACTTTACGCGACGGCATTACAACAAAAAGACCTTTTGAACCATCTAAAATTTTCAAACCTCTGACAACAAAACATTGATCAAAAACAATATTGGCAAAAGCTAAAAGCTTACTGTCTCTGTGCGTTTTTGGGAAAATGCGAACTTCTGTAATCTTCACTTTAGATATACTCCATACAGGTTTAAATTCATAAACAAAACATCATTCACCTAAAACGAATGACAAATTATTTTTCTAAACGAAAAAAGTGAGTTTTTCACTTTTTTTGACAATGCGACTGCTTCTTTTTGGCGGGAACACATTGCGAACACCGTTGCTCCACTCCCACTCATCCGAACAAAACACGCTCCGGCATTTTGGAGAATTTTTATCACTTTCGGTATGTCTGGCATCATCTCAAAAGCAGGACGTTCCAAATCGTTCCGGACGACCTTGCTAGCTTCTGAAAATCTCTTCTTTTCAAGAAAAGAGCAAAGAATTTTAGCAATCGCTTTTTCCTTTGTCAAGGAAAGGGGCTGACCTTTCCAATCAAGCCTCTGATAAACCTGTTTTGTATTGAGCCCTTTTGGTGTTACCAGCAATAAAAACCAGACCTTATTTTTTGTCGGCATCGTCTGCAATTTGTCGCCAATTCCCCACGAAAGAGCTTGCTCGACATTTTTCAAAAAAAACGGGACATCCGCTCCAAGTTTTTTTCCAAGTCGCAACAGTTTTATTTGAGAAATTTTAAGATTAAAAAGTCTTTTCATCCCCAATAAAAACGTCGCCGCATTGCTAGAACCGCCGCCCAAGCCGCCGCCCATCGGAATTTTTTTAGTCAGTCGGACTTTGACTCTCGGAATTTTAGGAAATTCTTTTTGAAGCAGCCTATAGGCTTTGGTTATAAGGTTGGTTTCATCTGTCGCAAGCGTAGGAATATTCGTAGAAAGAGAAAATTCATCCGCCGTTTTCTCTATTAGAATTGAATCGAGAAGAGATATTCTGTGAAAAAGCGTTACTAGTTCGTGATAACCATCTTTACGTCGCTTCAGAATACGGAGATGTAAATTTAATTTGGCGGGACTTTTAAGTAAAAGTTTTTTCATTACCACAACCAACTCTACGCGTAAGAAAGAAACAACGCGCGGCAAAACAACTTCAAAATCTATCTTGCCGCGTGTTTATTCCAACTTAATCGCCTACGACCAATCTTTTTTCTTGTGGCGATTGCGGCGCAATTTCTTTTTGCGCTTATGCTTATTCATCTTTTTTTTGCGTTGTTTACTTGCCCAAGGCATTTATTTCCTCCGATATTTTCTCATCTGCCGTTGTTTTTGTTTTATGGAATAACTTTGTTTAAAGGATATTCAATAATCCCCGTCGCACCAGCTTTTTTTAACGCGGGCACAAGCTCTCGGACTATTGACTCATCAATAATTGTTTCAACATCTAACCAGTTTTCATCTGTCAAAGCCGCTATTGTCGGTTTTTTCATCGCGGGCAAAAGAGCCAAAACTTTATTGAGGCATTTCTTTTCAACATTCATCTTAAGTCCTACTTTTTCCTGAGCGCGCATTGCGCCTTCCAGCAAAAGTATCAAATTATCAATTTTTTGCTTTTTCCACGAATTTCGAACACTAGTTTTATTTGCAATAAACTTAGGGATTGACGTTATAACCGTATCAATAATTTTCAACTTGTTGGCACGAAGACTAGAACCTGTTTCAGTCGCTTCAACAATTGCGTCAGCAAGCCTCGGAGGTTTTGCTTCAGTCGCGCCCCAAGAGAACTCAACTCTCGCGTTTACTTTATTTTTTTTCAGGTAACGCTTTGTAACGCCTACAAGTTCGGTTACGATTTTTTTTCCGTTTAAATCCTTCACACTCTTAAAAGGCGAGGATTCGTGAACCGCCAAAACCCAACGAACAGGATTCGATGTTCGTTTCGAATATTGAAGTTCGCAAAGCTCGACAACATCAGAGTTGTTTTCAACTATCCAATCATAGCCCGTCAAACCGCAATCAACTATGCCGTCTTCGACATAACGCGACATTTCTTGCGGGCGAAAAAGCACAACTTCGATTTCAGTGTCATCAATGGAGGGTATGTAAGAACGAGGATTAACGTTAATTTTGAATCCGGCACGTTTAAAAAGATTATAAGTCGCTTCTTCCAAACTGCCTTTCGGCAACGCTATTTTAAGTTTGTTTGACACTAGTATCTCCAATTTAAATTACTTATGAAAAAATAAGACGCACAACAGAATTCCTAGAGCAGAATCCGTATCGCGAGGGAATAAACAGAAGCGAATTTTATCTTTTTGCTCTGTTAGTGTCAACACGCTTGAAAAACAAAAATCTATATCAAAAAAACTGCGAGCACTTGCTTGCAAAAAAAAATCTGTTACAATGCTGTTCTTATTTTGAATTTTATATTTCTAACATCGCGGGGTGGAGCAGCTCGGTAGCTCGTTGGGCTCATAACCCAAAGGTCGCTGGTTCAAATCCAGCCCCCGCTACCATCTACAATAAAAGGGGTTACGAATAAAATCGTGACCCCTTTTTTTTCTTCATTTCCACGAAAATCTAACAAAAATCTAACAGACGTATTTTGCGAACAGATACAATATCGCTATGAGTAATCCGAAACGGCAGCACTTTCTGCCACAGTTCTATCTGGAAGGTTTTGCATCCCAGCCCGTATCGTCCCCTCCAAAGTTCTGGTTCTATGATTTTCTGCAAGGCGCATGGGATGTCAGAACGCCCACGAACACCGCCGTTCGAAAACATTATTACACCGTCGAGAATCAAGAGAAGGAGAAGGATTACCAAGTTGAGAAATACTTCGCAGACATTGAGGGTAAGGTGAAAGACCTCATGGTGCGAAAGCTGAATAAAGGGTTGAAACTAAAAGGGTCAGAGCATATTGCGACGCTGGCTGTTTTTGTGTACTTAATGCGTTCACGAGTGCCTTATTTCAGAGACAAAATGGAAGCGTTCAATGTCGAAATTATTGAGCAGATGATGTCAATGATGCGTCAGCAAGCAAAAAAGAACCCCAATTATTTGAAGTGGTTAGAAGAAGACATGGAAAAGAAAACGGGGGAAAAAATGGGGTTGGATACTATGGACCCCGATGATTTTATGAATACCGATAAGTTCAAGATTAAAATGCATCAGAATTTTCTCGTGGGGCTATGCCTTAGCCACATTGATAAAGCGGCGAGTATCATTTCTAGGATGAATTGGTCGATTATGCGAACAACGGAAGACGCCCCATTTATTACCTGTGATAACCCCTATTTTGAAATCAATCCTAAAAGCACGAGTTCTTGGGATAGAGCAGGCTTGCTAAATAAGGACATAGAAATATCACTTCCGCTTAGCTCAACGCTCTGTTTTTTCGCAAGTTGGACAAAAGCTCCCAGCTGGTTTAGTTTGGCTTCTCCGAGGCATGTTCATCAGTTCAATCTTCGGTCGATGATGGGCGCAAGAGAGTTTATTGTCGCCAGCACTAAACAATTCCCAGCGCATGAAAACTTGGAGAGAAAAACGAAAGCATTGAAGGAAGATTCAAAGTCTCCTCGAACCGCTATGACGAAGCCCTGATAGCACGCATAGCCACGTTTCCAGCCCATTTTGGACCCAGCTCCAACACCTATCACCAAACGCAAAACATAAGCAAAACGAGGCTAAAACGAAGCGATAAAGCAATTAGAGCTGGAGGAAAGTCAGGAGGGGCTTGATTCAAGCTTAATTAAGCTTGCACTTAGTATGTTTGAGGAGATAATACTCTTGGGTTTCTAACCATCGAAAGCAGAAAGGGGTCCGCATATGTCTATCGAAATACCAATGTCTGAGCGTTCCAAAAAATACGGCTATGTTTTTTGGGGGAAAAGAGCCGATTCCCAAATCGAATCTCTGTTGAAAGAAAAACAAAAAATCAGTGTGAAATTTAATGGCGTAGACTTAGGAGAAAAAAATATAGATTGGAAGCATCGCCGTATCTCTCTTGGGTGGACGCAAACAAGAAGTTTGCCGAATAAAAAAGCGTCATTTTTTTTAACCGTATCAAAGGATAATTGGCTAAACATAAAAACGGTATGAACGTTACAGAAAATGTAGAAATAGCCTGCCCCAAATTATTCCCTATTCCTGAAGAATCCATACACCGCATTGTTGATGAAGGGATGCTTCAGTATGAAGCGTCAGTGTCTGGACTCAAGGAAAGGTATCGCAGGGGTGAGACTTCACATACTGGGCAAGTATGGTGGGCAAGACGACCGCATTCCGCCATGCGGGCGTTGGTTTTTGCAGCGTTAAGCCAAAACGTTTCAAACGAAGCCGTGCAAATCATGGCAACCCTTGCTAACTGCGAAGCTCCCTCAAATGAAGTCTTAAAACGTGCTGAGGAAATAATCTCTTCTGGTGGTGTTCCCAAATTATTAGACATATTCGGTGGTGGAGGAACCATAGCTTCAGAAGCTGCAAGGATTGGGGCGAAAGCGTATTCGTGTGATGTGAATGAATTAGCCTGCTACATCCAAAGAACGAATCTTACATATTCGCAACTTTTGAAGCAGGATGAGCTTTTCGCCTTAATCCAAAATTCTGGAGAGCGCATATTAAATAACTTAACTCAACTAACGAGAGATGTCTTCCCTCCAGCAAAGAGCATGATTGGAGGCGGGGGTAACCTGTTTTCCGAAGATGTGCAACCACTTGCATATCTATGGAGCTACGCTCGGACATGTTCTAAATGTCAGTATAAGTTCTTGCTAATAAAGCGTCCGTGGCTTTCCAAAAAGAGAGAGCGAAAAACCGCATTTAGATTGAAGGATGATTTTGAATCAAATGCGCAAACAGTGGAGATAATCGAAACCGATGATTCTTACGAGTTTATAAGTAATTGGAGCGGGCGAAATGGCATTGTCACATGTCCTAAATGCAAAACTATTCATGATGGCAATAAAATATCTGACTTGGAAGATTGCTTAATAGGAATAATTGTTAAAACGAAAAAGGGTAAATCTTTTTTAACGCCTGAGGAAACCAGCTATCAATGCCCTTCATTGAATTACATGAAAGAAAAGGAAGCCAAGCTGCTAGAGAGTCTTGGGAAAAATCTGCCCGAAACAAAACTGCCTAAATGGTCTGGCATCGTAAACCCTGCGTTGTATGGCATAGAAGAGCATAAAGATTTATTAAATCAGAGACAAAGAATCTTCCTTTTAGCGTTAATGAAGGAGATTAAAGACGAATACAAAGTAATCGTTAAGAAACATGGCGTAGGGATAGCTAAAAGCGTTGTAGCTTTTCTCTCAGGTCTTGTTGACCAAGCTGTTGATTGGAATTGCAGATTATCAATGTGGATTTCTCAAAATGAACAAGTTGGACGAGCGCTGTGCGGACCAGGGCTTCCAATGTATTGGGACTATGTCGAAATAGACGGTGTTAGAAAAGGACCCGCAAACTTATGGGACAAGTTGGAACGAATTAGCAAAGGTGCGAAATCAATAGGTGGTTTTACGCACAAACCAGAGGTGAGTTTAGCGCCTGCTCAAAAACTTCCTTTTCCTAAAAACACCTTTGATGCAGTGGTCACTGACCCTCCCTACTATGACAACATCTATTACAGTATTTTGGCTGATTGTATTTATCCATGGAAAAGAATGCTTTTGGAGGATATTGAGGTAGAACTTTTTTCTAACAGAAAAACCTCCAGTGAAAAAGAGCTTGTTGCCTCCACATTTCGGAGCGGAACACCCGAAAAGGCTCACGGCGATTATTGCGTCGAACTTGCAAAGGCAATCAATGAAGCGGAAAGGGTCTTAAAGAAGAATGGAGTTTTTTGCTTTATATATAGCCATAGCTCTTCGAAAGGATGGGATGCGTTGATTCAGGCGTTCAGACCCAGCAATTTTTTCGTAACGAGCGTTCAGCCGTTAAGCATAGAACGAAAAGAAAGACCAAGGGCAATGACGTCCCTTGCCGTCAATACATGTTTAACTTTTGTTGCGCATAAATCTAATGTCAGGAAAGGCGAAGTCACCATAAAAGAGATTTTGAAAAACATTGAAAGCATCCGTGATAATTTCATGAAGTCTTTAACTTCATCGGGGTGGGAAGAAAGCGACGTAGCATTAGCTATTTTTGCAAATGGCATTGGATTGTTAACGAATTTCAATCAAGTTAAGCGGGGCGAGGAAATTATTTCCAACGAAACTTGTATAGAGGCTATCGAAGCGAAAATCCAAGAAAAGTTTCCTGAATTTAAGATACAAAAAAGAGGCTCGCTCTAGCCCTTATTCCACTTAGTCTGCTTCTCTTTTATCGTGTCTATTTTTTGCTGAATTTTTTGTGAATCCAAAAGCATGGCTTGCAGCTCTTCTTTTGTCAGAGACAGAATTTTCTTTTTCTCTGTTTCCCAGTAGCCAGCCTCTTTGTTTGCTTGTGAGTTTGCATGCTGCCGAGCCTTTTCAATAAATCGCTCCAAATCTGATTTGCTTGCTCCGATGCAACGGCATAGAGCTTCCTCTACTTTTGACCAATATAAATCGCCCGAAATCGCAGAGCCTGATTTTCGAATTTCAGAGGATGTGTTCCAAAGCGCTTCATAATTAAATTTATTTGGATTTTTTGTACTTAAAATGAACTGCAAATGTATGTATGTCAAAAGCGTTGCATTTGTTTGCACTGCTTCTCTGTAAAGCCTCGAATCATTCCCAGGAAATTGACCGAGTGGACCGACCAAGCAAGCGTAGTCCGCTGATGCTTTCTTTCTCCAGCCATCCAAAGGTTCTATTTTGTAATCTTTGGGATTTAGAGCTGTTCTGCTGAGCCTAAATGCTTTGCCATCCGCAACGATTCTGTAAGAGCCTTTCTTTTCAGCGACTACGTCGGCGTAATCCGCTCTTTCTTCGCACAATCTAGCTTCTAAACCCATTTGTTCGAGACATCCAAAAATCAGAATGTCGCAGTACTTTGCATACATTTTTTCTTCGGTTGAGTCATGGGAAAAGATTTCAGGTATAAATCCAGCTACTGCAAGATGGTCGTTCAGTTGGCTAATAGATAACTCACCGAGGGAAGATAGCAGATTTTTAACACGTGTTGGAAAGTCCACATCGCCCACACAAGCCTTCCCAATAAACTCAACTATGTTTTCGTGGTTCATAATGTTTGCTCATCATGCCTTTGGTTAAATGGGGAGTTCTCTTGTGAGTATCGGCGCATGGTAGATTTTTTTAACAATAATTGTCCCCACCTTCAGAACAAAGCTCCTCCGTTTTTGGTCATCGTTGACGCCGAATATAGGCACCCCAGAGATGATAGGACAGACGGATTTGAGTAATTCGCTCAGGTTTTTTTTGACGACTCTCGAATACAAGTGCCGAGCGTTACTCAGGGGTTTACTCGTTTTACTCAGCTTTCTTGGCGTACTTCCGAATGTATAGGACATCTCGACGGAACACCTGAATGTAGCTGTAGCGGAGGAAGTCGGGATAGCTGAGTTTGCGATTTTTTCGCAAGGTGTTTTTGATGAGTCTCGAATACAGCTGGAAAGAGTTTCGCAAGAGGTTGACCGATTTTCGCAAGTGTTCTTGGCGTACTTCTGAAGGCATAGGACATGCCGACGGAACACCAGAATGTTGTCGTAGCGGAGGACGTAGTAATCGCAAAAGATAGCAATTTCGGGGTGTCTGCTACGGTGGTGTCTCGAATACAGGGGAACGGAGTTGCTACGCTCGAAGCCCGTTTTTCTACGATGATAATGGATGCTCCGCCAACGATAAAAAACAGTCCGAGCTGAGACCAGTTTGATTTAATCCGCAGCACAAGCATCACCCTTCCATTTCGATAGCCCTTGCAGCAGTGTGTTCGTGGTCTACCATTACATTAACAAAACAACCACGAAACAAAAGGGGGCAAGATGAACGAAGATGAAGCAAGAAGACTATTAACCCTGCCAATAACCCAAATTCAACGGCGCATCATGGAAAAGAACAAGACCGCAGCCGTTACGGCAGACCAAATGACGCTTCTTCTTGCGCTTGAGAAGGCTGGCAAGAACCGCAAGGGCATGAAAGATTGGCTTGAGCTTGGCATCAGCATGAACGCTCCGCCAGGCGAATACTACCTGACCTATCAGCACAAGGTTTCCATCTGGAAATCGGCTCTCCAGAAATACATCAGGCGTGGAATGACGGAAAAGGCATTGGGGGCAGGCAAAGTCCTGTTCAGGATGGCGCAGGAGCAAGCGGTACGACGAATGAAAATTATTATCACAGAGGACGTGTTCAGTGCGGTCGAAGCACTTCGGTTTTTCGATGGGATGATGGGACTCGATGATTTTCTCTCCATCGTCAAAACGGTCGCTGATGCCCCAAAGGACAAGAGTTGTTGCGCCGTAGCAGACAAGCTGGCTGTAAGTGATTCGAGCTGGCTAATGGCAAATTCTGAGCAATTACGGGGATATTTAGAAGCGAAAACGAAAAGCGATATTGTTTGCGCAGAAATAATGGGCTTGGTCTGGCAGAAAGAATGGGGGCGCATTCAAAACATCTTGGGGAATGACCCCGTGGTGCGCCAGTGCATCCAGCGAGCCTCCGAAGGCACATACTTCAAAGGCGATACCATCGTCCTCATGGTTGCTGCCATCCGCTACTTATACGGCGAACACCTGCTCAAGAACCTGAAACTGTCTCTGGTTGATGCGGATAGCGTTGCTGACATGAGGTTAAGTGAGATTGATTGGTTTTGCACGGATTTCCACACGCCAGTTGGACGGGTCGTACTGGACGAGTTTTTAATAAGGCATCGGGGTATTGACCGTAGAGAACTTGAAACGTCTTGGTTTTTTTCAGAGAGCGCCAAGCTGAGCGACAATCAGGTAGCTGGCACTTGCGAAAAAGGGCAATTTAATCGGGAGCTGTGGATAAGTTACGGCAAAGAGATAGAAGGGATGGTGAAAGAATACCTTCTAAGCAGATTCAAGATAGCGCAATACGATTAGGGGGTGGCTGAAGATGAAGAGAACAGCGAAGGCGGTTATCTATGCCAGATGCAGTACGGACGAGAGCCGACAGGATACGGACGTTCAGTTGAAAGAGATTCGGCGATATGCGGAGGCATATGGATTTGATTATGACGAGGTTTCAGAATACGGAAGCGGATACAAAGGCGAACAGCCCAAGCTCGACGAGGTTATCGAGAAAATTAAGCTCGGTCACTATTCCACCCTGCTCGTCTACTCTCTGGACAGGTTTTCCCGACAGCATCCCAAAAAGGTTAATGCTCTCTTGGACCAAATCGTCTACGACTACCACTGCCGATTCATTTCACTCAAGGAAGGCATTGATTCGACCAACGAAATGGTTTGGCACGTCATACGCCCGCTGTTCAGTTATTTTGCCAACGTCTTCTCCAAGCAGCTTAGCGAGAAAATCAGAGCTGGCATCAAGAACAAGAAGGAGAAAAACCTTTATCGGGGCGGTCGCCCTGAGAAACTCGTCAATCCTGAACGGCTTAAAGCAATTCTGACCGAACATGGACGTCTTGCGTTACGCCCCCTGACCGTCCGATATAATGCCGACCTCTCCAAGAAGGAGCAAGTAAGCCACCAAACCATCCGTAAAGCCCTCGCCCTGCTGTAAAAATAACTCCCCCCAAAAGCCTCCTCTACGTTACCCCCGCTAAAACGCTGTAAAGCAAACATCTCTTTTTAGAACAAGGGAGCCGATATAAACTACACCTGAAAATTGCTTATCAACGAGGTGGTGAAAACGTGGCGAAGAAAAAAAAGGCAAAACTTGCGAAAGAATTAGACCTGCTAATTCCTATGTATAAATGGGAATTCTTACGTAGGAATAAGGATTACATCAAGGATTGTGAGAGCTGGACCAAACGCACTCGTAATCAATGGAACAAGAGAGAAATTGTTCTCGGTTATAAGTTTAACGGCAAAATATCCGATTGGGGAAAGCCACACACTAAGGAAGCGATGACGGCAACGCTTGCTTACTGTCGTAGGCATTTCGAAGAATGGCAGTCTGAACGATTCGATTCATGGCGAAAGTACAAAGTAAAATGGGCAATAAACCTTCCTTTTAATCCTAACCTGTCGTACGTTCCATTTTTTATGGAGATAGCTCCTTTTAACATCATTACTGAACCACCCATGTCTAGCGATGGGGGGAATGATTTTCTTCTGGAAAAAGGGACGAGTTCTTTATTGCAAGTTAATTGGGAAGCTAACGTCGAAGACTTAAATCTTTCTTTCGAGAGAATCCTCCAGTTAAAAAAAATTCTTCTGAAAAACAAGCGGAAAGCCCACACATCCCATACTCATTTTGATGTATATCACGATGCTTTAATTGTTTGGGACTTGAAGCAGGAAGAGAAAACTTATGCTGACATGCAGGATAGCAAATGGTTCACCCCCAACCAAAAGCGCTCTTCCACTAATATCCAAGACTGTTTCCAAGTTGCGGAGAAGCTAATCAAGGGAGGCTACAAGGAAATAAGGTAACCCCCCGTCGCTCCTTTAATGAATTTCTTATTCGGCGAGTAAAATAGTCCCCACTTTAGAAAAACGTGGGGATTTTTTATGCCTGAAGATGCGAAGAAAAATGATTTGCTTGTCACCGAAGTTGAAATAATTCCTCTTAAAACCTGCAACGGACACATCGGTTTTGCATCCTTCGTTCTGAACCACCAGATTTTTATTGGTAACATTGCGATTTATTCTCGCCCTAATGGTAGCGGGTTGAGATGCGTTTTCCCCACGAAGCGACTTCCGACAGGCGGAGCTATCCAGCTCGTTCATCCCATCACGAAAGAGGCTGGGCTTCTAATCGAAAAAGCGGTCTTTGAACAATACAAAAAGGTGGTCATAAAAAGTGGCGAAGAAAAAGAGAATCGAAATCTTTCTTGGCGACAAGGCTAAGAGAAATAACTTTATTATGATTTCACGGAAAGTGAGGGCGCATGTCCTTGAGGGGCAGCTTTCTCCTTTCGACCTGCTCGTTGCTGTTTGGACTGGGATTTTATTTGAATATGGCTGCAACGAATGTGTTACGAATTATTGTAAAATCGCTGACGGATTAGAGAAGTTGGCTGATGCTGACAAAATTCGTCAATCTCTCAAGAGGTTAAAGAAGTCGAAAATCATAAATTTCAAAACAAGACAGGGGGAAAAATACACACCCTTTTACATATCAAATTTATACCCTGCCAAAACTAAGAAATCCTCCGAAGTTAAAACAAGTTCTCCGAAGTTTAAGGAACGCCTAATCCCTTCTGGCGCAGGCAGATGCGATAATCCTGTCCCTCTGATTTCCGAAGTTCCTACTGACCAGAAAGAGAAGAGAGGAAGAGATGAGATTAAAGAAGAGATAAGAAGGCATCCTCTTTTCTCTCGTTTTTCTGAAGCGCAATGGCAAGAAATTTTCTCATCCTTCCCGCTCGATTTTTTAATCCGCAAACTCACTAAATGGATTAAGGCTCCCAAGAAGGCGGAATTCTCCTTTTCTTTTGATGGGCTTATGAAGCTTTTGAGAGAGGACTGGCAAAAAGCAAAGCCAGCTCGCTCGTATAATCGTGACAACGAAGAATTCGCTGCCAATCAAAAGAAATGGGCGGAGCAAGGTTCATGCCCTCCGCCGAAAGATTTTTTAGATTTGAAAGACCGCCTCAAGCAAGAATCCCGATTGTCCTCGCCAGATAGCCCGAATTTATCTTCGTCAGCACCAACTTCAACAACAGCAATCCCAAAAGGAGAAAAGAAAAATGAATGAGCAAACGAAATTGCTTACAGTCCAACAAGTAGCAGAAATTTTGAGCGTTCAGACCAGCTGGGTCTACGAGCAAGCGAGGAAGAATAAAATTCCACACGTTCGATTGGGAAAGTATCTCCGTTTCAAAATGGATGAAATTCACCAGTATGTGGAAGCGAAAAAGACCGAATCTTCTTCCTGACAGTAAGGGGCGGATTAAAATCAAAAAAAAAAGAAGGTTGATAATGCATTATGCTCGGCTCAATTAGAACAAGGTTCTCTAAGCGTGACCCGAAAAAGCCTCTCTATTATCTCTGTTATAGGATTGGGAAAAAACAGGTGTGGGAGGCTGCGGGTTCGCATAAAAAAACAGCTGAGAGAAAATTAACAGAAACAATCAATGCGCTCAATGACGGGACGTACGTTAAGGTCAAAGAAATATCATTTGCTGAATTCGCTCGTGAATGGCTTCAGATTTATGCGTCAGTACATGTCAAGGAATCCACTTTCCGCTCCTATCGAAGCGTTATTACGCAGCATCTGATTCCAGACTTGGGGCATTACCCTGTGACATTGATTACCCCTCACGTTGTTCAACAGTTTCTCTCTGCGGTTCTTAAAAAAACTACTAAACGAAAAAAACCGACGACTACAAAGACCGCAAACAATATGCTCAAGCTAATGAAAACCGTCTTCAAATATGCGTGCAAATGGGGTTACATGAGGTTTAATCCTGCCGAAGACATTGAATCATTTCCCGTTTCACACGAAGAAATGCATTTTCTTGAGCCAGAAGACATCAGGGCGTTGCTTAATGCCTCTCTTGAGCCGTTCCGAACGCTTTTTTTGACAGCAGTGATGACGGGAATGAGACGTGGTGAGCTGCTTGCGCTGCAATGGGGGGATATTGACTGGAACAGCAGCAGGATTTTTGTTCGGCGGACTCTTTTTTGGTTCAGTTGCGAAGAAGCCAGTGAAAGAAAGCATGATGAGCGATGGAAGTTTGGAACACCCAAAACAAAGAACTCTTATCGAACGATACCAATGTCACCTGAATTGAAAAAGGCGCTTCAGATTCACCACATTAAATCGCCAGTCAACGAACATGGCTTGGTTTTTTGCAGCAAAGAAGGAAAGCCGATTGACCCCGATAATATGGTGAAGCGTGAATTTCATTACGCTCTCACGACAGCAGGATTGCGGAGGATTCGTTTTCATGACTTACGGCATACGTGCGCAGCCGTGCTAATTGCAGCTGACTTTAATCCAAAATTTATTCAAATGTTTCTGGGACATGCATCTATCCAAACGACAATGGACCGCTATGGTCATCTTTTCAAAATTGATAATGAAAAAGTGGGTGACCGAATCGACCAAACGGTTTTTGAAAAATCTAACAAAAATCTAACAGAATCAGCCGAGCCATCAAAATCAACCCAAATGCAAGATTGACGTAACTCATTTTCCCCACTAACATATCTCGGCGATTAAGAGGAAAGGTAATCATCCCTGGGGTTCAAAAGCGACCCTCATAACCCAAAGGTCACTGGTTCAAATCCAGTCCCCGCTACCAGTTACGAGAAAAGGGGTTGCGTAAAAAAACGCAGCCCCTTTATAATTTAATGCGTGGCTTTACTCCTCAACTTCCCAGCCAAAACCATCCGTAGTTCAGACTTTTCTACCATTATAAATCTGTCTGTGAAATTATTAACTTTTACAGATGTGATTTTATACGACAATTATTTAACCTTTATTTTCTTGCTTAGGAAAAACTCTTTTCTCCACTCCCGTGAATACAACCAAAACCAATAAAACAATAATTGTGGCCGTTGTGGCTATTTTATAAAGTCCGACTCCGCAAGTCATGCCAATTCCGCAAATTGCCCAGATGCCCGCCGCCGTTGTAAGCCCGCGAACCGAGCCCTGCTGCGAGCGGATAATCGCGCCGGCACCCAAAAAACCAATCCCTGTTACAACTTGCGCGGCAATACGCGACGGATCAACAAACGCCTCTCCCTTATACAAAATATGAATTTCTGTCGACAAAATCATAATAAGCGCCGAACCGACACAAACTAGCGTATAGGTTTTAAATCCGGCGTCTTTGCCATTTATGCCTCGCTCAAAGCCGACGAGCGCGCCCAAAATAGCCGCTACAAAAAGTCTCAAAAGAACCTGTGCTTCATGTGCAGAAAATAAATTTAAAACATCCATTGCTCAATTCTCCTTATTAGTTTGAATTTTATCGGCTAAATCTCTTGAGACTAAAACCTCTTACACAATTGAAAGACCGGGATCGCCTGTCATATTAAGTTTCGACTTAATTCCCTTTTTATAAAGGTCGTAGCCGAGCCGCGCGATCATCCCCGCATTGTCAGTCGATAACGCAAGCAACGGTAGCCAAACCCGAACCCCTATTTTATTCGCGCGCCGTTGCAGCTCTTCTCTTAGATACGAATTGGCGCTTACACCTCCGCCGACAACAATGTCTTTTGTTTTCCTATGTTCAGTCGCCGCGAGAGTCTTATCAACAACCCAACCGATAACAGCGCGCTGAAAACTTGCGGCGACATCTTTAACGGATTTCGCTTTTAATTTTTTTCCGGTTTTTGGATTACAAACAAGATAAAGAACCGCCGTTTTAATCCCGCTAAAACTAAAGTTAAATCGTCCGTCAAGTTTGGGCTGCGTAAAACTAATGGCATTTGGATTTCCCGTCCTCGCTAATCGATCGATAATCGGCCCGCCCGGATAACTTAGCCCCAAAATCTTTGCCGTTTTGTCATACGCTTCACCAATCGCGTCATCTATTGTCTCGCCAAGTATTTGACTTTTTCCATTTCGATTAAAAAGAATTGTCGTATGTCCGCCTGAAACAATAAGCCCGATATAAGATTTGGGCTCAGCGGCATTTAAAAAATTCGCCTTAAGATGCGCTTCCATATGATTTACGCCTATAACAGGAATGCCGAGCTGGTAACCAAGCGATTTAGCGAAGGATACTCCGACAAGAAGAGAGCCGATGAGTCCTGGCCCGCGAGTAACCGCAATCGCGTCTAAAGCGCCAGCTTTGACTCGCGCCTCGCGCAGCGCCTCCTCAAAAACTTTTTGAACTTGTTCCAAACAATGCCGTGAAGCAATTTCGGGGACCACACCACCAAATTTTTTGTGACGAAACAAACTCGAAGAAACAACGTTTGAAAGAAGTTTATCTTTACCGCGCAATACTGCAAAAGATGTTTCGTCGCAAGATGTTTCTATGCCCAATATAAGAGGCTGGCGACGCGCGTTTTTAGGCGAGTTTTTTTTGTAGGATTTCATTAACAACTTTCGGATTCGCTTTACCTTGAGTTTTTTTCATCACTTGTCCAACAATTGCGCCGATGGCTTTTTGTTTTCCAGCTTTAAATTCCGCCACCGCAGCAGGGTTAGCCGCAATTGCTTCTTCGACTGCTTTCTCAATCAATCCCGTGTCGGATACTTGAACAAAACCTTTCTCGTTAACTATCGTTTCAGCAGATTTTTTTGTCTCTGCCATTTCACGCAAAACATCTTTCGCGATTTTTCCGCTAATAGTTCCCTTTTCAATTAACTTCAAAAGAGCGGCAAATTCCGCATCTGGCACAGGTGATGTTTCAATCGAAATATTTCGCGAATTGAGATATGACAAAAGTTCATTTTGAATCCAGTTTGCCGCAAGTTTGCTTGAGATGCCCGCATTAACCACGCTTTCAAAATAGTCGGCGAGTTTTTTGTCTTGAACAAGCACGCCCGCGTCATAAGCAGAAATTTCATATGCCGCAACAAATCTTTTTGCGCGAACCTTCGGAAGCTCGGGAATGGTTTTGCGAATTTCTTCTATGTCTTCTCGCTTAAGCGTAAACGGCACGAGATCCGGGTCGGGGAAATATCTGTAGTCGTGAGCGTCTTCTTTTGAGCGCATTGAAACGGTTTCGCCTTTTACGTCATTCCAAAGCCTAGTTTCCTGAACAATTTTTTCTCCATTTTCAACAGCTTCAATTTGCCTTGCTATTTCGTATTGAATTGCCCGCTGAACCATTTTAAAAGAATTGAGATTTTTAATTTCAACTTTTGTCCCAAGCTCTTTTTGTCCAAGCGGACGAACCGAAATATTCGCGTCGCATCTAAGACTTCCTTTTTCCATATCGCAGTCGCTCGCCTCAGCATATTGCAAAATTGCCTTTAATGTTGAAAGATAATCGTAGGCTTCGCGCGCGCCGCGCATATCAGGTTCAGAAACAATTTCAAGAAGCGGGGTTCCGCCGCGGTTATAGTCAACGAGACTTCCGTCAACTATTCCCTCGTGCAAAAGTTTTCCCGCGTCTTCTTCCAAATGCGCGCGCGTTATCCCTATCTTTTTTTCTATTTTATTTCCCGTCGCGTCCTCAGTTTCTATTTCAACTTCTCCCCTTCCGTTCACAGGCATATCAAACTGAGAAATCTGATACGCTTTTGGAAGGTCGGGATAAAAATAGTTTTTGCGGTCAAACTTAAGTCTCTCGGTAACTTTACAGCCAAGCGCGAGCCCCGCGCGAATAGCAAGTCTTAAAGCCTCGCGGTTCACAACCGGAAGAGAGCCCGGCCAGCCCATGCATACTGGACAGGTATGTGCGTTTCCCGTCGCGCCGAACTCAGTCGAACAAGAACAAAAAAGTTTCGACTTTGTTTTAAGTTGAACGTGAGTTTCAAGCCCAATAACCGCTTCGTAAGTCATTCAAAAATCCTTTATTTGATTCGTATTTAAATAGTTCGTTTATCTTGCGTTGAGCATTTTAGCACTATCGGCAATTTACCATAAACTTTTTAAAACAAAAACCGTTCTCTAATAGTCATAATGGTTTTGCCGCTTAAAATTATTTTATATTTACGACTTGGCTTTTTCCCAGTCGCGTTTATTTTTATTATTTCGCGTCGTGTTTCAAGCTTATATTTTTACAAAAGTTTGCCAATGGGCTTTGGGCCTTTCAAAAGTTCTTTTAATTTAGAGTTTGTTTTTGAGTCCCAAAATTGAGGAGTAAAGTTGTAAAAATCAATAATTTCGCAGATAAAATCAGTTAAGCAGCATCGACGAGTTGGTCGCAGGGCACGATGAGAAAAAATCAAAAACTTTTTAATAAATCTGTTTGCGAATTAACTGACATGTACAAACTTCATTGGGTTCTTTAACCTAAAATTTAGGAATCTGCGGTAATAGATCCATTCATCTTTGCGTATGCGTATAAGGCTACATTTTGTTAGGCAAGACAAATTCTCGCGACAGTATTTTCAGGAAAAAGTTTATGATTTTCGGCAATAGAAATCTTTATCTTTTGTTCTATCCCGCCGCAAGATATTTCCTCTACAAATTTATTAGTGAGGCAATCAAAAATTTTATCTAAAACTATTTCAAAAGGCTCGTATCTAAGCGGCGACAGGATTTCTATTTTATCGCCTTTCTTTAATTTGTGCCGCAATTCAAGGACCAAAAAACCGTCGCCGCTCTCTCTGACAACTCCAGCATTTCTCCATTCGCTTTTGCTCGCGGTTTCATTGTAGTCTTGCGCCGTTTCGCCAGGAACGCCGTCAAAAAAACCCAATGTATATCCTCTGTTTTGCAGCATTTTTAATTCTTGAAAATACGCTTCGGCGTTAGATGGCCAACTTTTTGGATTTTCAAAATAATCATCTATGGCTTTGCGATAGGCGCGCGCAACAGACGCGACATAATATGAAGTTTTGTTTCTGCCCTCTATTTTCAAACTGTCAAAACCCGCCGATAAAATCAAATCCAGTTTAGGCATCAGACACAAATCTTTCGAATTCAATATATATGAACCGTGCTCGTCTTCTTCAAGCGTTAGAAATTCTCCCGGCCGCAATTCTTCTTCCATAATAAGTTTGCTTTTATATTTCCATCTGCACGAATGCGCGCAAAGCCCTTGATTCGCGCCGCGGCCTGTCATAAACGCCGACATCAGACATCTTCCTGAATAAGACACGCACATTGCCCCGTGAATAAAAATCTCCAATTTTATGTCAGGACAAATTTCGCGTATTTTGCGAGCCTCGTCAAAACTGACTTCACGTCCCAAAACGCAAAGCTCCGCGCCCAAATTCTTCCAAAAATCGACTGTCAGATATGAGCACACATTGGCTTGAGTAGATACATGCAAAGGCATTTCGGGAATTTCTTTTTTAATCGCGAGAAAAATGCCTGGATCGGAAACAATCACTCCGTCGGGAGCAAGATTTTTCAAAGTTTCGATAAATTCACCGAGTTTATCGGCGTCTTTATTGTGAGAAAACAAATTGAGAGCAAGATAAACTTTCTTACCCAAGTTATGCGCAAATTTTATTCCTTCCCGCATATCCTCAAGCGGAAATTTCGATTTAGCACGCAAAGACATTTGCGGCGTTCCGGCATAAACAGCGTCCGCGCCATAGAGAAAAGCCGTTTTAAGAGACTGAAGACTGCCTGCGGGCAGCAAAAGTTCTGGCTTTTTCATATTAAGACTTTTTTTCTATCTTTTTTATTTGGTCGCGATAGCGAGCGGCTTTGTCGAACTCAAGCGCGCGAGCGGCGCGCTCCATTTTGTTTTTCAAAAATGTTAGATATTTTTTTTCGTTATATTCCGCATTTGATTCATGCACCGCATCTTGAACAAATTCTTCCGCTTTTTTCCATTTCTCAATTCCAATTTTAATTTCCTTCTTTATTGTCGAAGGCGTAATTTTATTAACACGGTTATATTCAGCTTGAATTTTTCGTCGTCGAGCCGTCTCGTCAATCGCCCGTTTCATTGAATCTGTTATTTTATCGCCATACATTATTACTTTGCCATGGACATTACGCGCGGCGCGCCCAGCAATTTGAATTAAAGAAACATCGCTTCTTAAAAAACCTTCTTTGTCCGCGTCTAGCACAACAACCAAAGAAACTTCGGGCAAATCCAAGCCCTCGCGCAGAAGGTTGACGCCGATTATACAATCATATTTTTTGAGTCTAAAATCTTTTAAAATCTCCACACGCTCAAACGCGTCAAACTCCGAATGAATGTAATTTGTCGCGATGCCGACCTCTTTTAAATAACGGCTTAAATCTTCAGCCATTTTTTTTGTTAGAGTTGTTACTATTGTCCGCTCGCCGGATTTCGCGCGCTTGCGAATTTCACCTATCAAATCATCAATTTGTCCATCTGTTGGGCGAACCTCGATTTCAGGGTCCATCAAACCTGTCGGTCGAACAAGCTGCTCAACCGGTGTTTTGTTTTTGCCAATCTCATACATTCCGGGTGTCGCGGAAACATACAGACATTGATTGAGTTTTTTCTCAAATTCAGGAAATTTTAGCGGTCGATTGTCCATAGCAGACGGAAGTCGAAAGCCATGCTCTACCAGAGTTTTTTTGCGTGCCGCGTCTCCGTTGAACATTCCTCGAATTTGCGGAATGCTTTGATGCGATTCATCTATGATCAATAAAAAATCTTTAGGGAAATAATCCAAAAGCGTGTAAGGCGTTGAACCTGCCTCGCGACCCGACAAATGTCTTGAGTAGTTTTCTACTCCTGAACAGTATCCGACTTCACGCAACATCTCAAGATCATATTGCGTCCGCGATTCGAGCCGCTTTGCTTCAAGGTCCTTCCCCTCTCGTTCTAAAATTTTCACAGTTTCCGTTAATTCTTTTTCTATAGATTCAAACGCTGCATCAAGCCTTGCCTCCGGCGTAACAAAATGCTTCGCGGGATAAATTGCTAATTTTTCTGTTTCATTTGTCGGGGTTAACCTAACAGCATCTAGCGCCGTGATTCTGCTTATATATGCTTTGCCATCATCCACGAAACTGATTCGATAAGGCGTTTCGCCATAAGACGGCAACAAATCTATGCTGCCGCCACGGACGCGAAATGAGCCGCGTTTTAAATCCGTATCGACTCTCTCATACTGCAGCGAAATAAGATCGGAAATAAATCCATCACGTGATTTACACTCTTTCTTTTTAATATTAATTAGCATTCCCTGCCAATCCTCAGGCGCGCCAAGCCCATAAATGCAAGAAACGCTAGAAACTATTATGCAATCTTTACGCGACAGAAGAGAACTTGTGGCGGAAAATCTAAGCCGGTCAAGGTCGTCATTAATAGACGCGTCTTTTTCTATGTAAACATCGGTATGCGGGATATACGCTTCGGGCTGATAGTAATCATAATAAGAAACAAAATATTCGACAGCGTTTTCAGGGAAAAATTCTTTTAACTCCGCGTAAAGCTGCGCGGCAAGAGTTTTATTATGAGAAATAACAAGAGTTGGTTTGCCAAGCCCGGCAATTACATTTGCCATCGTAAAAGTTTTGCCTGAACCGGTAACGCCCTTTAGGACTTGCTCTTTAGTTCCGGTTTGGAAACCTTCGATGAGTTTCTTTATCGCTTGAGGTTGATCGCCTTTAGGTTTCATCGATGAAACAAGGCGAAAGACGCTCATAGTGCTAGTCAATTAGGAGAGAAAAATCTACGGCTTTTGTGGAGTGAGTAAGCGAGCCGACTGAAATTGTGTCAACTCCGGCGGCGGCAAAACGTCTTACGTTTTCCAGACATATCCCGCCGGATGATTCCAAAATAATTTCGAGATCGGTTTTACGAGCAATTTCTACTGCGCGTTTTGTTTCTTTTGGAGTGAAGTTATCAAGCAAAATCACTTGCGGTTTTAATTCAATCGCCTCTTTCAATTCGCCAATATTGCGGACTTCTATTTCAAATTGTCTTTGACGAGTTTTTAATTTTTTCAAGTTTCCATAAGCGCGATGATTTTCTTTTACCATTACGTATTCATCAAGCCCTTGTCTGTGATTGCGTCCTCCGCCTACTTGCACAGCAAATTTTTCCAGCTCTCGCCAAAGAGGCGTTGTTTTACGAGTGTCTAGTATAAGAGTTCCGTATTTTCGCACGCGTCTGACAAAACGGTTTGTCTGTGTCGCGACGCCTGATAAATGGCTTAAAAAATTCACCATTGTCCGTTCAGCTTTCAAAATAGATCGTATGGAGCCATCCATTTTAAAAACAATTTTCCCAGGCTGCAGCTTTCCTCCGTCACGGACTTTAAATTCCAGCTTAACGGAAGGATCAATTATTTTAAAAATTTCTTTGACTAGTCTCTCGCCAAAAAAAATTCCTTGAGCCTTCGCTATAACTTTAGCGATTCCCTTGGCGTTAGGCTTAATCAAAAGATTCGCGGTTATATCGCCTTGTCCAATATCTTCGTGAAGCGCCGCTTTGATAAATTCGAGCGTTGTCCGAGACACCGGCAACGCGTGTCCATAAAGACTTTTTTTAAAAACTTGTAAGTTGTGTTTGGTAGGATATGAGAAGTTTTTTCGCATCTGATAATTTTTCTTTCTCTTTTTCAAGAATATCTCTAGGCGCTTTCGCGCTAAAACCCGGGCTTTCTAATTTCTTTGAAATAGAAGCAGCCCATTTTTCCGTTTCCGCTATTTTCTTCCGCAGTCTTTTTTTCTCTTCTTCCGGGTTTATCACGCCATCAAGAGAAACAAAAACATCAAACTCGGCAAAGATCTGCGCCGCAACAAAACCTTCTTTTTTATATTCCATCACGCACTCAAAATCCTTTAGTCTGCCAAGCGCTTTAACTTCGTTTGTAAACTGATTTAGAATTTTTTTTATGTTTTCATCTTTACAAACAACAGTCGCTTTTAGCTTGTCGGTCGGAGAAATTTGAAACCTTGCTCTGATGTCGCGTATTCCTACAACCGTCGACTGAAGATAGCCTATGGATTTTTGCGCATCAGCATTATAAAAAACTCTTTCGTTCGCGCTTGGATAATCCGCTAGCGAAATTGTCTCTTTCCAAATCTCGCCGTTTTTTGCTTGAGACTTAAAAGTCTGCCATATCTCCTCTGTTATAAACGGCATAAATGGATGAAGCGCTCTAAGCATTCTTTCGCATATAAAGAACAAGACTTTTTTTGTTTCAAGGCTGACGTCGGCGTTTTCATGCGAGACCAACGGTTTCGCTAATTCAATATACCAATCGCAAAAATCATCCCACACAAGATGATAAAGTTCCGTCGCTGCTTGCGCCGTAGCGAAACTTGAAAGATGTTTTTCAATCTCGGCAATTTTTTCTTCAAATCTGGAAAGTATCCACCGGCTTGGAAGCGATAACCTTTTGACATCAAACTGCTTAGGGTCGGTTGAACCGTCTTTTAAATCAGCGATTTGCATTAAAACAAATCTGCAGGCATTCCAAACTTTGTTGGCAAAATTGCGTCCTACTTCAAATTTCTCCCGCGATAAAAAAACATCTTGAGCGGAAAGCATTACAAGGCTGTGTCTAAGCGCATCCGCTCCCATTTCTTCTATAACTTCGAGAGGGTCAATGGAATTACCAAGCGATTTTGACATTTTTTTGCCGTCAGAGGCACGGACTGTTCCGTGAATATGGACGCGCGTAAAAGGAACTTCTCCCAAGAACTCAAGCCCCGCCATGATCATGCGCGCTACCCAAAAGAAAATAATTTCAGAAGCCGTGATGAGATCGGAGGTAGGATAGAACTTTTCAAGGTCTTTTGTTTTGTCAGGCCAGCCAAGCGTAGAAAACGGCCAAAGCCAGCTTGAAAACCAAGTATCCAAAACATCAGAGTCTTGCAGTAAATCTTTGCTTTTACATTTTGAACATTCGTTTGGAGTTGTCCTAGAAACTGTAATCGCGCCGCATTTATTACAATGCCACGCCGGGATTTGATGCCCCCACCAAATTTGTCGGGATATGCACCAATCACGGATTCCGTTGAGCCAATTAAGATAAACTTTCGTCCAGCGGTCAGGATAGAAAACTGTTTTGCCTTCATCGTAAGCCTTAAGCGCTTTTTCAGCCATCGGCTTCATTTTTACAAACCATTGTTTGGAAAGATAAGGTTCGACCACAGTATCGCAGCGATAACAATGCCCCACAGCGTGAAGATGCGAGTCCCGGCAGACAAAAAACTGCCCTTCTTCTAGGTCCTGTAAAATTTTCTTACGTGCTTCAAATCTATCAAGTCCTTTATACGCGCCGCCGTTTTCATTAATTTTCCCATCGGGCGTTAAAACATTTATCTGCTCCAAATTATGCCGCGCGCCCATCGCGAAATCATTAGGGTCATGCGCGGGCGTAACTTTCACCATTCCGGTTCCAAATTCCGGATCAACAAAGGCGTCCGCGATTACGGGAATCAATCGATTTACCAACGGAAGGAGAAGTTTTTTACCAATCAAATGCTTATAGCGTTCATCGCTTGGATTTACCGCGACGGCCGTATCGCCGAGCATAGTTTCCGGGCGCGTGGTGGCGACAACAATGTGATCTTCATTTATTTTTTCATATGGAGCGGCGGCGTTCTCTATTGGATACTTGATGTGATAAAGACCGCCTTGAACGTCTTTGTGAACGGCTTCTTCATCCGAAAGCGCCGTTTGGCATCTCGGGCACCAATTGATAATGTAATTGCCGCGATAAATAAGTCCGCGCTCATACAAAGTTACAAAAGATTCACGAACTGCTTTTGATAAACCTTCGTCCATTGTAAAACGCTCACGCGACCAATCGCAGGATGAACCAAGCCTTCTAAGCTGTCGCGTAATGGTTTCGCCATGCGCGTTTTTCCATTTCCAAACTTCTTCTAAAAACGCATCGCGTCCCAAATCCCAGCGCGTTTTCTTTTCCTTGGCTAGTTTTTTCTCAACCACATTTTGCGTGGCAATTCCTGCGTGGTCTACTCCTGGAACCCAAAGCGCGTCGCGAGATTTCATTCTATTCCAGCGGACAAAAATATCTTGTATAGAGCTGTTTAACGCATGCCCCATATGCAAAATACCCGTTACATTAGGCGGGGGAATTACAATCGTGTAAGATTTGTCGCTAAACGTTTTACCAAAATCACTTTGCGGACGGAAATAACCTTTCTCCTCCCAAATCTGATACCACTTTGTCTCAACGGTTTTTGAGTTGTATTGCTTTTCTAATTCCATCACCCTTTATTACCCTTTATGCAATTTGTAAACTATCGCTTCGACAAGCGCCTTCCAACTTGCTTCAATAATATTTTCGTGCACTCCAACCGTCGTCCAAGTTTTTTTGGCGTCTTGAAATTCAATAAATACACGGACTTTCGCGGCTGTTCCCGCCTCAGAGTTTACGACTCGTACTTTATAGTCCGTAAGATGTATTTCATTTATAACGGGATAAGTTTTGGTAAGCGCTTTGCGAAGCGCGGAATCAAGAGCGTTAACCGGACCGTCGCCTTCCGCCGTCTCCGAAAAATTTTTCCCTTTCGCGAAAAGTCTGATATCGGCAATAGAAACAGGCTCTCCGCCGCCGATTTCTTCTGTCCGTATCGAAACGGATTTTGTCGAAAAAAACGTTTTCAACTTTCCAAGAAGTCTTTCAACTAAAAGTTCAAAACTGGCTTCCGCCGCTTCAAACTGATAGCCCTCATATTCAAGCCTCTGTATTTCTTTCAAAATCTTTTTGGATTCCGGCGAATCTTTTTTAAAATCAAGTTCAAGCTCACGCGCTTTTATAACAATATTCGTTTTGCCACCGAGCTCGGAGACAAGATAGCGCCGGTAATTCCCCACGGACTTTGGCTCAACGTGCTCATAAGTTTTCGCGTTTTTTACCATCGCGTTAATATGAACGCCTCCTTTGTGAGCGAATGCGGAACGCCCTACAAACGGTTGATTGTTTGTAAGCGGCACATTACAAATTTCCGCGACATAATGAGAAAGCGACGTAAGTTCTTTGAGTTTTTTTTCTGAAAAAGTCTTAGTGTTCATTTTGAGTTGGAGATTCGCGATAATACTTATAAGGTTCGCGTTTCCGCATCGTTCGCCAATCCCATTTATTGTTCCTTGCGCGAGAACGCAGCCTTCTCCGATTGCTTGTAAAGAATTCGCTACAGCAAGATCTGAATCATTATGACAATGAATACCAAGCGGCGTCCTTATGGTCCGTTTAATGCGCAAAATCGCGCGGCGGATTTCATGCGGAAGACTTCCGCCGTTTGTGTCGCACAGCGTTATGATGTCCGCTCCCGCCAGCTCCGCTGTTTTTAAAGTTTGCAAGGCATATTCTGTATTGTTTTTAAAGCCGTCAAAAAAATGTTCCGCGTCATAAATAACTTCGATTTTTTTATTTTTCAAAAACACAATCGTGTCATGAATCATCGCCAAATTTTCTTTTAACGAAGTTTTAAAAACATCCGTTACGTGCAAATCCCAAGCCTTGCCGAAAATTGTTACAACTTTCGTTCCGGAGTCAATAAGCGCTTGGACCTGCATGTCATCTTGAACGCGCGTATGCGCTCTTCGAGTGGAACCGAACGCCGCGATTTTAGCGTTTTTAAACTTTTCTTTTTTCGCCGCGACAAAAAACTCCATATCCTTTGGGTTGGAGCCGGGCCATCCGCCCTCGATGTAAGACATTCCGAAACTATCGAGTTTGCGCGCAATCAAAAGCTTGTCTTGGCTAGACAAACTTATGCCTTCAGCTTGTGAGCCGTCTCTTAAAGTCGTGTCGTAGAAAAGAATTTTTTTTTGCATAAATATGGTCAAATCTTTCGTTTTATTTTTTTCTTACCGAGTCCGAACGCCGAGTGAATAACTTTGGCGGCAAGTTTCCCTTTGTCGCCGGAAACAACTACGGATATTTTGATCTCTGATGTTGAAATCATATCAATATTAACTTTGCTTTTCGCAAGAGCGGAAAACATCTTAGACGCGATACCCGAATGCGAACGCATCCCAATTCCAACGATAGAAACTTTCGCGACATTTTCATCAAATACTATTTCGCCCACGCCAAACTTTTTAGCGTTCGCTTCCACAACTTTTACCGCCTTAGGAAGTTCATTTTTAAAAACGGTAAATGAAATATCCGTTGAATCGGTTTTCGTTTTGTTTTGAATAATCATATCCACGTTCACATTTGCGTCGGCAAGCGTTTGAAAAATCCGCCCCGCGACTCCCGGCTTATCCGACACGCGAAACAGCGTGATTTTAGCTTCATCTTCCGCAAGCGCTACTCCATTAACAACGACTTCTTCCATTTTTTTTGTCTCCTTAGTAATGAGAGTTCCTTTAACATCTTTGTGAGAATTGCAAACCCAAATGGGCATATTGAACTTTTTCCCAACCTCTATCGAACGCGAATGCATAACTTTAGCGCCAAGCGAAGCGAGTTCCAAAATTTCATCATATGTTATTTTCTCTATTTTTCTCGCTTCGGAAATAATTCTAGGATCCGCAGTGTAAATTCCGTCCACATCCGTATAAATTTCACAATGTTTCGCGCCAAGCGCGACACCAAGCGCGACAGCCGTGAGGTCAGAGCCGCCGCGGCCAAGTGTGGTTATTTCTCCATCGGAAGTTTTGCCCTGAAATCCCGCGACGATAACAATCTTGCCGGACGCGAGCGCTTTTTTGATTTTGTCGGGATTAATATTCTGAATACGAGCTTTGCTGTGAAATTTATCTGTAATAATTCCCACTTGCGGACCCGTAAATGAAACCGCTTCGTGCCCAAGTTTTTGTATCGCCATTGCAAGAAGCGCGATAGACACCTGTTCGCCTGTAGCAAGCAGCATATCCATTTCCCGTTCTTGAGGTTCTTTATTAATTTTACTCGCGAGCGTAATAAGGTCGTCTGTCATATCTCCCATCGCAGAAACCACGACAACGACTTTATTGCCGGCTTTTTTTGTTTTAACAACTCGTTCCGCGACGTGTAAAAGTTTTTCCGCATTCCCGACAGATGTTCCGCCATACTTTTGAATAATCAACGCCATACTGCTTCCTCTCTATTATCTTAAAACTATGAAATGATTTTTATAATTGGTTTGCTACGTCATAAAAAACGATATAAGTTCTGAGGGCTTTACAAACTTAAGGTCGGATGTTTTTGCGGCAACTTCAGTAAAACGTTCTATCTCGCCCGCGACTACATTTTTTCCAGTCGTAACAAACGGCACCGCGTCTTTGACTATTTCACGCGTTTCCCAAAGCGTAGCGTGCGCGGGCGTAACCAAAATCCGCGCGTCTTTAGATTTTTCCAAATATTTTCTCAATTTAGAAAGGATGAAAAAATCAGCCCCTTCAAGAGTCGCTATTTTGTCTTTTATGTTTCCCGCGCGCGCCGCCTCTTCTGTCGTGTGCAAATAGAGACAAATAAAATCCTTATCCTCCAAAGCATCAAGCGCGACCTTAGAAAGTTTATCATAAAAAACCGCCGGTTCTTCGCCTTCGTCTTTAATATCAATAACAGTAAGCCCGGCAAGCCGTCCTAAACCTTTGGCGTATTCTCTTGACGCGATCATCGCTCCGCCGGAAATATTAAACATATCTTTAAACGATTTTATATTAGGGCGTTTCCCTTGCCCCCAAAGCCAAATCATATTCGCCGGATTTTCGCCAAGGTCGACACGGACTTGATTAATTTCGTGATCTTGCAAAAGCAGCTTCGCGTCAAGCATTAGCTTTTTAAGCGTTTCTTCGCCGGGTCCATTCGGCAAAACATCTTCTATTTTTTCTCCTATCACATCTTCAGGATGCTCTGTTCTTGCGCTCAAGGCGTCATATCCGCTGGCGTCTTTTATAATGGCAAGATGTCTATGCCCGGAGCCTGAAAAAAACCTGACAAAATCGCTCGCGACTTTTTTGTTTAAAAAATTAATCAACGCTTTTGCTTCTTTGGTGGAAAGGTTACCCGCCGTAGCGTCCGCGAAAGTTCCCGCCGCTTCCGTAATAAAATTCATGCAAAACGCGACTTCTTTTTCTTCCAAAGTTAATTCTTTATCAGCCGCCTCAAGAGGTCCGCGTCCCGTATAATTTTGCGCGGCGTCAAATCCCAGCAAATTGAACAAGCTTTGGTCTGCAGCCGGCGTTAATTTATCAGCCAAAAGTTTTGCCGTTCCGACTTTTCCGTTCTTGGCAAAAAAATTAAGATGCGGAATTTTGGCAACTTCAAAAGGAGTTTTCTCGCCCAGCGACTCAGCCGGGACATCTGCCGCGCCTGCTAAAACTACAACTATAGATTTCACCGGACAATCTCCTTTAGAGCATCAATGGTTGACGGTATTTTAGAAAATGGATCGTTAAAACTCAGCGCGAAATCCGGGTCTTTAAGCCCTGAACCTGTAAGGGTAATCACGATTCGGGAACCTTCTTTAAAAAAATCTTTGTTGGTTTTGGCGAGTTTGATAATGCCGGCTACCGGAGCGACGCTTGCCGGCTCCGCGAATACTCCTTCTCGTTCCGCCATAAATTTATACGCCAGCGTAATTTCTTCGTCAGTAACGCTGTCAATCATCCCGCCAGATTCATCGCGCGCCGCGATAGCTCCTGTCCAACTTGCCGGATTTCCAATACGGATCGCAGTCGCGATAGTTTCAGGTTTTTCAACCGGATGCCCTAAAACAAGCGGAGCGGAACCCGCGGCTTGAAAGCCAAGCATTTGCGGTAAAGTTTGTGACTTTCCAATATGACAATATTCTTTGTAGCCTTTCCAATAAGCCGTAATATTTCCCGCGTTGCCGACAGGTATCGCGTGATATTCAGGAGCGTCGCCAAGATCATCCACCACTTCAAACGCCGCCGTCTTTTGTCCTTCAATGCGATAAGGATTTATGGAATTAACAAGCGTAATCTTTCCATCTTTGGTCATCTCCTGAACAAGCTCAAGAGCCCTGTCAAAATTTCCTTCTATCATTATCACCTTCGCGCCATAACGGTAAGCCTGCAAAAGTTTCCCTTTAGCAATTTTTCCTTCCGGTATCAAAACATAACACTTTAATCCGCAGCGACAAGCATAAGCCGCGGCGGATGCCGAAGTATTTCCAGTAGACGCGCACATCACCGCCTTTGATTCCGCTTCAACAGCCTTTGTAATGGCAAGAGTCATACCTCTGTCTTTAAAAGAACCCGTAGGATTTAAACCTTCAAACTTAAAATAAATCTTTACCTTCTTTAATCCCAATTCCTTTGGCAGAGCCTCCGAGAGAATAAGCGGAGTATTTCCCTCGTTTAATGAAACGATCGGCGTTTTATCAGTTACGGGAAGATGTTCTTGATAGCGTTCTATAATACCAACGCGTTTTGAAATGATTTTTGGCATTTCTAAGCCTCTTCCATTCTAACAACTTGAGATTTTTCCTTAACAAATTTTAGTTTATCGATAGCTCGTATTGCCGAGCGGATATTTTTTTCGGGTGATTTATGCGTCAATAAAATAAGCGGAACAACTTTGCCGGCGCTCCGTTCACGTTGAACAACATCGGAGATACTAACTTTATGCGTCCCAAAAATTTTAGAAATTGCCGCCAAAACTCCCGGCGTGTCTATCACAAGAAACCGCAAATAATACCGTGACTCAATTGACGTAATATTTTTTACTTCTATCGTTTTGCCAAGAGAGCGAATCATCAAATTATCACTTATAACATCCACGTGGCTTTTAGCGATGTCCACAAGATCGGCAACAATAGCAGACGCCGTCGGCAAAGATCCGGCACCGCGTCCATAAAGCATTACATCTCCGGCCTCGTCTCCTCTAAACATTACGGCGTTAAACGATTGGTTAACGCTCGCCAAAATATGATTTTTAGGAAGAAGTGTCGGCTGCACGCGCGCCTCAACTCCATTTTTAGTTCTCTTGGCAATGGCAAGCAGTTTTATTACGTAGCCGAATTCTTTGGCAAAAGCAATATCATCATTTGTTATGCGCGTAATTCCTTCAGAATAAATATCACTAAATCGAACGCGGCCGCCGAACGCGAACCGGACGAGTATCGCGAGTTTATGCGCCGCGTCAATTCCTTGAATATCAAGCGTTGGATCTGCTTCGGCAAAACCTTCTTTTTGCGCGCCCGAAAGCGCGTCTTCAAAACTCAAACCCGATGTCGCCATTTGCGTCAAAATATAATTTGTCGTTCCGTTTATAATGGCATAGATTGAATCAACATCATTAGCAACCAAACCTTCACGCAGCGCTTTCAAGCACGGAATTCCGCCGCCAACGCTCGCCTCAAAGCAAATCCATTTTTGCATTTTGTGCGCTAGTTCAAAAATTTCATCTCCGCGTTCGGCGAGAAGTGCCTTATTGGCAGTTACAACATGTTTGCCTTCTTTAAGCGCGGTTTTGATGACTTCGCCAGCAAAAGTTGTCCCGCCGATAAGTTCAACAACAATGTCTACGTTAGGATCACGGACAACTTCAAACGCGTCTTGCGTAATAATTTTTGCGGGCGGTTGAACTTTGCGTTTGCGATTTGGATATTTTTCAGCAATACGGACAACTTCAAACGATACGCCAAGTTGTTTTTCAAACGACTTTTTTTTTCGCGTCAGAATTTCATAAAGCCCTGAGCCGATTTGTCCAAGTCCCAAAAGTCCAATTTTGACAGTTTTCATACTTTTCCTGTAAACAAAAATTTAAAGAAAAAAAGTTATTTATGAAAATTATAGAGGTGAAGTATAACTTGCCTATAAGTAAAAATCAAAAAGAAAGACGAGAAGAAGAGCCCGTTGGCTAGTATTTATTTGTAGCCGCTTAGCGATTCAATGAAGGACTAGCCCAAGGCTTCAAAGCCGCTCTTGATTTACAAGTCAAATTGAAGGTCGTAGAGATGCTTGTAAACGCCGCCTTGAGTAAGAAGTTCATCGTGAGTTCCGCGCTGGACAATTTTCCCCTTGTCCATCACGAGAATTGTATTGGCGCGTTGGATTGTAGAAAGCCTGTGAGCGATTACAAGTACAGTCCGCGACTCCATCAAATTTTCAAGAGCTTTTTGGACTTCGCGCTCGCTTTGCGTATCAAGACTTGATGTCGCCTCATCCAAAATAAGTATCGGCGGGTTTTTTAAAAGAGCGCGGGCAATAGCGATGCGTTGCCGTTCTCCGCCAGAAAGCTTTAAGCCCCGTTCGCCAAGATTTGTTTCATAGCCTTGAGGCAGCCTTTCTATAAAATGATCCGCGTATGCCAATTTTGCCGCGCGTTTGACTTCTTTTATATTCGCGCTTGGACGAGCATATGCGATGTTTTCGCGAATGCTTGTATTAAAAAGTATTGTATCTTGCGAAACTACTCCGATTAAATTTCTGAGTGAGTGCAGCGTAAAGTTACGAACATCTTCTCCGTTTATTTTTATCGCGCCTGCTGTTGGATCATAAGTCCTGAGAGCCAAATTAACGAGCGTAGATTTTCCAGAACCGCTTGAACCGACAAATGCTATCACCTCATTATGCTTCGCCTTAAATGAAATGTCTTTTAAAAGCGGCAATTCCGGAGAATAAGAAAACTCAACATTGTCATAAGCAATTTCTTCAATATTTTCGCGGTAATCTATAGCGTTTGTTTTTTCTTTAACGCTTGGCTTTGAATCCAATGCTTCAAAAATACGTTCGCCGGCGGCAATAGATGTTTGAATCGTGCTATTTACCCGCGTGATTTTTTTGATTGGCTCGTAGAAAAGAAAGAGAGAGCCGATGAACGCGACAAATCTGTCGGCGGGCAAATATTTAATACCAAACCAAATTGCCAGTGCGGAACCCACCGCTCCGATAACCTCTACCAGTGGCCGCTGAACTATAGTAACGCGAAGTCCACGTTTAAAAAGGTCCATAATTTTTTTATTAAAATGTTCAAACTTTTTGATTTCCCGCTCTTCCGCGCAAAACGCTCTGATAATCGTCATGCCGGATAGTTTCTCTTGCAAAAACGACAACAAATCCGCTGAAAGTTCATTGCCTTTGCGCGTAAGTTTTTTGACCTTTTTACCAAGCAAAACTATTGGAATAGCAACCAAAGGGAAAATAAGCATCGCATAAAGTGCGTATTTGCCCCCCCAAATAAAAACCCACGGAATATTAAACAAAATCACAAGCGGCTGACGAACAAGGTCCATAACAATATCCGTTACAGCGCCTTGAATTTGTCCGACATCATTTAAGATTCGGCTCATTAAGTCGCCTGTCCTGCCTTTTGAATAAAAATTTTGCGACAGGTATGTGAAATGACGATAAAGTTCCGCGCGCACTTGAAGGACGACGCGAATACCGATATTGGACATTTGATAGTTAGAGAGAAAATCAAAAATACCGCGGAAAAGAAACACGGCGATAAGCATAATCGGAACTATAAAAATTGGGAAACTTATTTCTGATATTTGAGGAATATACTTTGCGATATACGGAAGTTTTTGCAGCATATTCATATTTATAACCACTTTATCGCGATGATAAAGTCCGTTTATAACGATAAAAATCGCAGCGGACACAAGAGAGTTTGCGAGAGAATAAGCAAGCATTGACGAAAGCGCGATCAAAAACCGTTTCCAATGCGGTTTAGCATAATTAAGAAGCCGTTTATAAGTCTCCATTAGTTCCCCTATTTGTTGGTAAAAATGTCCGACAATGTAACATATCCATTGACTTGCCTCAAGGTTATGATTAAATATTTCTTACTTCTTAACAGTCTCATCCTTTCATAGAAGGGATTTCCTAAAATGAGTAAAAAAATAAAAGTCGGCGTCATAGGCATTGGCCATCTTGGAAAAGAGCACGCCAGAATTTATTCCGAGTTTTCCGAATGCGAACTTGTAGGAATTTCCGACCGCGATCCCGCCAAGGCGGAAAAAGCCAAAGAGCTAGGCACAACTTATTATGCCAATCCGCTTGATTTAATCGGTCATGTAGAAGCCGTCTCAATCGCCACGCCGACTTCAACGCATTATGAGGTTGCCCGCGAATTTCTAAAAGCTGGCGTTCATACTCTTATTGAAAAACCAATCACCTTAAAACTTGAAGAAGCGGATGAACTCTTGGCTATCGCGCGAGAAAAAAATCTCGCTCTTCAAGTTGGACACATAGAGCGTCATAATCCGGGATTTAAACGCGTTTGCGAAATCGCCCGCAACACGCGTTTTCTTGAAATTCATCGTCTTGGACCTTTCACGGGACGCATTAACGACTGCGGAGTTGTTCTAGATCTAATGATACACGACCTTGATATTGTCTTAAGTCTCGTTGATTCTGAAGTGGAAAGTTTTGACGCGCTTGGAGTAAATGTCCTTACCCCTTATGAAGATATTGCAAACGTCCGTCTTAAATTTCAAAATGGCGCCGTTGCAAATATCACAGCCTCTCGCCTTACTTTTGAAAAACAGCGCAAACTTCGCATATTTCAAGAAGACACGTATATTTCATTGAACTTCGGCGATCAAACAGGAAAAATAATCCGTAAAAACGGCGATAAAATCAGCCAAGAAGAAGTTTCTGTGGAAAAAGCCGAACCTTTAAAAGAAGAGCTTCGTTTTTTTCTAAACGGCATCGCGACGGGCAAAAGTTTCGGCAGACCTGATACAGCCGCAAGAAACGCTCTCGAACTCGCAATAAAAATCGCTCAAGCAATACAAGCAAACCAGCCTAAAGTGCTTAAAAAATAATGGCAAAAAAAATATTCATAGTCGCGTGCGAAGCCTCCGGCGATATGCACGGAGCGCGTCTCATTTCAGAAATATTAAAAAAAGATTCCTCCGTTGAATTTTGCGGCCTTGGCGGCGACAAAATGCGGCAGACGGGAATGCATATTTTTCACGACTTAACAAAATTTTCCGCACTCGGTTTCAGCGATGTCGTAAAAAACTATTTCAAATATCTGAAAATTTTTAAAAGCGCTGTCCAGTTGATACGCGATGAAAAACCAGATGCCGTTATTGTAATAGATTCACCCGCGTTTAACCTCCGCCTCGCGAAAAAAATTAAAAACACCTTCCCCGTTATTTATTATATTTCGCCTCAACTTTGGGCTTGGGGGAAACGCCGCATACATATCGTGAAAAAATATGTCCGTCAAATGCTTGTCATTCTTCCGTTTGAAAAAGATTTTTATGAAAAAGAAAATATTTCCGCGGAGTTTGTCGGGCATCCGCTTCTTGATTCCATTCCTGACTTGCCGTCGCAAGAAACTCTGAAAAAAAATTTAGGGCTGCAAGACGGGCAAAAAGCTATCGGCCTTTTCTCCGGTTCGCGAGAAAAAGAAGTTCGCCGCATTTTACCCGTAATGTTAAAAACCGCAGAGCTTCTGCGAAAAGATTTTCCTAACGCGACTTTTTTTGTTTCAAGATCTCATAATGTCAAAAATGCTGCTTATGATGAGATTTTGAAAACGACCTCCGTCAAAACCATGTCCACGCAAACTTCATTCTACGAACTTGTCCGCGCTATGGATTTCGCGCTTGTAACAAGCGGAACCGCCACGCTAGAGACAGCGTTAATCGGCACGCCGTTTTTTCTTTTATATAAAACCGGTTGGTCGACTTATTTTTTGGGAAAACATTTAATCAAAGTCGTTTATTTGGGACTTGTAAATTTGCTTTCAAAAACCCGCGTTGTCCCAGAGTTTATTCAAAATGACGCACGCCCCGAAACCATAGCGCACGAAGCTAAAGTGTTTTTGCAAAGCCAAGAACTGCAAAACAAAATGAGACGGGAATTTAAAGAAGTCCGTGAAAAGTTAGGCGAGAAAGGTGCGAGTCTCCGCGCTGCAGAAAAAGTTTTGGAGTTTTTATAAAAGGTTTCGTAAATTTACACCGATTGCTGTGCTAATTGCTAAAATCGAACTAATTACGGGAATAAACAGATATTTTAGAGAGATTGTCTTGCGAAGAAATTCGTTGTTTGGCTAAAAAGCAACGTTAGCATAAGAGTTTGGTTATATTATATTTCATACACACTCTTTAGAGTGTCGTTGGTTTCAACTGCAACGGATAAATCGCGTTTTAGATATTCAGCCGTTGGACGAGAGCGTTCCACTTCAGGATGCGCTAATTCCCAAGGAAATTCTGGATAAATAATCGGGACAAAGCAATCTGGATAGCAAATCGGAAAAGTAACAATCTCATACGCGCCGACACCTATTCTGCCCAACATATAAAATACGCCACGCCCAATTCCTGTAAACCAAGACGGAGGAAATGTGCCTTCTTTTTCTTGTGTGGCAAGTTCGTGCGAGAGTTCAAAAGGCGAGCAAGTAACGTTAAAAAAACCGCGCTGAAGTTTGCGGAGAGGTCCCCATTTGGGTTCAATTTCGGTCTTTTCGCCAAACGCGAAAGCGTCCGTCCCGGCGGCAAAAAAAATCGCGGCAACCGCAAGTAAACAAAAAAGTCGTTTCATAGCCGGGTAATTTATCTTTCTTTACAAAAAAACACAACAGAAAATCCATCTTTCCGACATTTTTTAGATTATAATTCGTCTCGCGTCTTTTACAAATATTTAGCAGAGGCTTTATGAAATCAAAATCGTTATTAGTTGGAAACGCTGTAGTAGGACAATCAGGCGGTTGCACCGCCGTGATAAATCAAAGTTTAGCAGGAGTGGTGCTGACAGCAAAAAAATCGCCACAAATTAAAAAAATTTACGGTTCTAGGCACGGCGTTGAAGGAATTATAAAAGAAGATTTCATAGAACTTCACAAAAAACCGCTCTCTCTTATAAACGCCATCGCGAACCTCCCCTCGTCAGCGCTTGGTTCTTCGCGGTATAAAATCAAATCGGACGATGAAGAAAAAATCATCGCGAGCTTGAAACGGCATAACATAAAATTTGTTTTTTTAATTGGCGGAAATGACACGGCGAATACAAGCCTTCAAATTGCTCAGGCGGCTGAAAAATCGCGTTATGAGTTAAAAGTCATTCACATTCCTAAGACAATCGATAACGATTTAATGGAAACAGATCATTGTCCAGGCTTCGGCTCCGTCGCGCGGTTTGCGGCAATCACGACGCAAGAAGCGGCTCTCGATACTCGCGCCATGAAAAATGTCGACCCGGTAAAAATAATCGAATTTATGGGACGAAATTCCGGCTGGATTGTCGCGAGCTCGGCATTATTAAAAAATACCGAAAAAGACGCGCCGCATATTATTCTTGTTCCGGAAGTCGCCTTTGACGAAACACGTTTTATTTCGCAAGTCCGCGATGTTTTAAAAAATGTGGGGTATTGCGTAATTACTATGTCTGAAACTATTTGCGATAAGTTGGGAAATCGAGTTGGCGCGAAAATCGAAGGCGTGACGAAAGACCCTTTTGGGCACGGTTATGTGGAAGGCGCAGCGGCTAAAATCGCTTCAATCATTGAGAAAAAAATTGGCGTCCGCGCTAGATTCGACAAACCCGGGACAATTCAACGAATGTCGATTCCATATATTTCAAAAACAGATCAAACGGAAGCGTTTTCGGCAGGAAGTTATGCCGTCCGGTGGGCAACCCAAGGGCTATCTAAAGTAATGGTCGGATTCAAGCGGAACGCCGGCAAGAAGTATTCCATTAAATATGTCCCCGTGCCGTTAGAAAAAATCCCAAATAACGAGCGGGATTTACCGCCCAGTTTTTTTGATAAGAAAAAAGGGATAATTACGCCAGCGTTCAAGAAATACGCTCTGCCTTTGCTCGGTAAAAACTTGCCAACATTTCCTATGTTATAAATTCAGCAGTTCCTTCTATTAGAAAAGTTTTTATTTAGGCAACACATAGGCGTTATCATTAATCCACCCCGCACAACCGCTAGCCGTATTTTTATAAAATTCATATTCCTCGTCCTTCTCGCTTGAGTTTCTATACCACGGCAAGTGTCTAGAAGCGTACTCTCCCCCTACCCTTATCGCTCTAAAAAATTGCGTTTTATATAAAAAGCCAGGCCGGTATAACGCAAAAGTTGTGTCTATACAGGTATCATATATTTCCAAAGATTTTTTTGTTTTTTTGCCGCACCAAAAACTTTTCTCAAACGCAATCGCATCTTTTTTTCTTGCATACCAATCCGGCAAATCATCAATTTTCAAAGCAAATCCAACTTTTATCGCTAAGGGATATTCTTGCAAAAGCCGCAAAAATACTTCCATAAAATCATCCGGACAATTTTCCGTCGGCAAAATATCAGGGTCAGTAACAACATAATATTGCGTTTCGATTACTTTATTAAATTTGCCGCTTTCCCAAAAAACTTTATGCCCATAATTTTTATCCATATAGTGAACTTTATGTTTTGTGTTTTTAAGATACTCCAAAAGCGGCGGATACGATGATTTATTATCGATAATATTGATATTTTTATAGCCTTTAGCCTCTAGGAAGTTGATAAGTTTTTTTAAGTAGGTTAATTGATTAAAACAAATGATATAAATCGGGATGGCGCTTATGTCTGCGTCTGGCAAGAGGACATTTTTAGATTCAATAATTAAAGCCAAACTTCTTGATGCCCTAAATCTTTTTCTTTTGGCGTTGCTAAAAGGATACCGAATAACAGACATCGCTCTTTTAAATTTTGGACTTGCAGTTATTAATTCGGCAAGTCTAAAAAGAATACATTTAAAAAAACAACCATCAGAGGTAAATACTTGCTTGCTTGCTTGCTTATAGTCATTTTATCATCGCCTTTCATTGATCCCTGATTCACGAAAAAAGGCGGGGTTGTTTTTCCAACCGGGAATCGGTTTACACCAAAGCTGTAAAAAAACTTTCCGCCCTAAAAACTTTTGTATATCAAGCCGTGCCGCAGTTCCAATTTGCTTGATTTTTTCTCCGCCGCGGCCAATCACAATCGCCTTTTGCGAATCACGCTCAACTACAATGGTCGCGTGAATCTTAGTGATTTTTTCTTCTTCTAAAAATTCATCAACGCGGATTGTTCCGTCATACGGCAACTCCTCTCCTAAAAAATGATAGAGTTTTTCACGTATCATTTCGCTCACATGAAATCTAACATTTTGATCTGAAATTTGATCCTCAGGATAAATCAATTCTCCTTCCGGAAGATAGCGGAGAGTTTGCTCAATAAGCACGTTTATATTTTCTCCAGACTTCGCGCTTATGGGAATAAACTCCTTGAACTCAAACGCTTTTTGATAGGAATCTAAAGCAACCACGAGATCGTCTTTTGAAAATCTATCGATTTGATTTACCACCAAAAAAACGGGCGTTTTAATTTCACGAATCCAAGCAAGAATTGTTTTTTCAATATCGCCTATCGGTTTTGGATAAACGAGCCAATACAAAATATCCGCGTCGGAAAATGTTCGCTGGACATCGCGGACCATTCCCGCTCCAAGTTCGTCTTTGGGACGATGAACGCCGGGCGTATCTAGAAAAATAATTTGCCCAGAAAGTTCCCCGGCAATTTTTTTATTTTCCGGTATCGTCAAAATACCGCGTATTACATCCCTCGTGGTTTGCGGTTTAGCGGACGTTCCCGCCAGCTTTTCACCGACAAGTTTATTTAGAAGCGTCGATTTCCCGACATTTGGGCGGCCAATAATGGCAACATGCCCAACTTTAGTTTTACTCACTGAATCTCTCTTTCATCTAAAACAACGCCTTCCGCCACTTCGCCTTTATTTTCTTGGTTAGTTAAAAATGGATCGATTAAAAACGAACCTATCTGCGACAATCCCTTGGCAACATATACCGGCGACAATGCTGTTAATTTAACGGCTTCCACAACGCCTGATTTTGTTTTTTGATACAACGCTTTTTGGATTGCCTTTGAAAACGCACTAAACATTCTAAACTGCGGGTCGCAAATATCGCCATCGACCTCTATTTCGAGCGTTACAACTCTTCGTTCTTCTAAAAGCAATTGTACAGCGCTCATTGGATATTTCGCTATTTTTTGCGTCAAACTAGGCGTCTTAAACTTCATATTCCAAAGAGTCAAAAGATGCTCTGAATCCAGCTCGCGTTCAACGCATCGCAAATGCGAATACAAATCAAATGTCCCTTGCTTCACGTTTCCCTGAATGCCATTCACCAAAAAGTTATATTCTTCTATCGAACCGCCAAGAATGCTTACTTTAAAATCAAAATTGGCTCCGTCAGCAAATTGGCATTCTCCTCCGCCTGTCAATTTAGCGGGATTTTTCTTGCCAAACAACGCTTCAAATTCCATTGTTTCAGAAAAAACAGGGCTTGCAAAATCCGAAATAAAATCAAACCCTTTCCATTCTCCGCGTATTTGATGAACAAGCCAGTGCTGTGAAGGCGTTTCTCTATAGTCATCAAAAATTATAGTCCCATTTTCCAACGTTAACTTATCAATCCGGAGACGCCATTTTTTTTCGCCCGTGTTATCTTCAGGAGGCTTTATTCTTCGCGCGCCCGCAGGATCGCTTTCGCTAATTCCCATAAAATCGTACCAACGAAAAACATTATTCTCCAGTCCACGAACGCCTATATAACTTTCAATGGCAAAAACCGCTTCCTTCACTTTCACATCTCTAATCAAAATCATTTTATTTCGCAAAACGGACATATCTAGTTGGCATTCAACATTTTTAACGCTGAAGTGATCACGGCGTTTAAAATCCGGCTGGTTTAGCGCTTCTAAAAATTTCAGCCCAAGTCTTCCTGTGATGGGATCAATCCAAAGGCCATCAATATGAACGGGCAGGTCAAAAGCTTTACTCATTAAAGCTTCCACGACAGGCTCGGCGACAATACCTATCGCGCGCGGATAAAACCAAACAATCACGCCCAATATCAAGACTAAAAACCATTTTACAAACGTCTTCATTATTATCTATTGTGGATTTAATTCTTTTTGAAAAATCGGCTCTTGATTATAAAGGACTTCAAGAGCGTTAAGATCCTCAGCTTCTAAATCTGGTATTCCTGCCGCCACATTCTGCAAAACTTGCTCTTTGTTTTTCGCTCCAGGAATGACCACGGATACAGCATCAAAACTAAGAGCTAATTCTAAGGACGCGCGCGTAAGAGATGTGAGTTTTTTTCTATCCCGAAGCACTTGCTTCATTTTATCTATTTTTTCCCAGTCAGCCGCGCGCTTTTGAGGACTCCATCTAGCGCGATGGTCGTTTTTAGGGAACGTATAAGTTGGGGGATATTTTCTGCTTAAAATTCCAGAAGCAAGTGGTTCGCGGACAATAACTCCCACGCTGCGTTTATCCGCCTCTGGGAAAATCCGCTCGGACATTCGCTGGTCTAGCAAATTAAAAATTACCTGTATCGTTTGAATGTTGTGGTCCTGAAGCGCGGCAAACGCCTCAGACTCCGTATGGACAGAAACTCCCACTGCGCGAACTTTTCCTTCTTTTTTGAGCTTTTCAAGGACGCTTGAAGCGTAGCGCTGTTGAATAGTTTCTAGTGAAGGGTTATGGAGCTGAAGAAGATCTATTTGTTCTACGCCAAGCCGCTCAAGACTTTTATCACACGCTTCTCTAAGATATTTTTCAGTAAAATTTTTTTTATGTCCGCCATGATAAAAATCCCAGCCGATTTTAGTCGCTATTATAATTTGATCTCGACGCTTGCTCTGAAGAAATTGTTTGAGAAGAGCTTCGCTATGTCCTTCGCCATAAACATCAGCTGTATCAAAAAAGTTAACGCCGGAGTCAAATGCCGCATTAAGCGCCTCCAGAGAATCCTCGTCTCTTGTCGCTCCATAACTCGTTCCGCCTATCGGCCAACAGCCAAAACCTATTTCAGCGATTTTAATTCCGGTTTTACCAAGTCGGCGCTCTCTCATTGTTGCAACTTAAGCGGGAAAAAGCTCGTCTATTTCTTTTTGAATTTTATCTTGTGCTTGATAGCCAACAAGCTGCTTAACCGCGGCGCCTCCCTTAAAGAAAATCATTGTGGGAATTCCTTGTATGCCGAATTTACCGGGAGTCGCGGAATTCTCATCAACATTCATTTTCCCAACAATAATTCGTCCGGAATTGGCTGCCGCTATTTTTTCAATCACAGGCCCTAACATGCGGCAAGGCCCGCACCATTCTGCCCAAAAATCGACAAGCACAGGCTGCACGGATTTTAAAACTTCTGTTTCAAAATTAGCATCAGTAAAAGTTTTTTCGTGACTCATAAAACGCTCCTTTAATTGATTGAATGAAGGTTAGAATAACAGAACTCGTGACTACTATACACCGAAGTTTTTTTTAAGTCCATTACGCCTCAGAGCCCAATTCGTTGGGACGAAACGGCGAAGCACCTTCGGCACTTCGTCCGTTACGCCCTAAGGAGGGGGCTGTCTCCGCCTTCCTCTTCAAGGCAAACTCTGTTGCGGCCTTCGTGCTTTGCTCTATAAAGCGCTTCGTCAGCTCTGTGCACCATAAGGTCGGGGACGGTCTCGCCGGGCCTTAGAGTTGCGACCCCGATTGACACCGTTACTTTTATTTTTTCATCCTCATACGTAAATGTGTTTTCATCAAGACGCTTTCTGATTTTCTCGGCATAATTAAACGCTGCGTCCATAAGCGAGCTTCGTTTAAAAAGAATAATGAATTCTTCGCCGCCATACCTCGCGACAACATTGGTTTCACTTTTTGCGTTTTCCGTTTTGGTTACATCCCGCAAAATCTCAGCCACGTATTTCAACGCCACGTCTCCCGCCGCGTGGCCATACGTATCATTGATTTTTTTAAAAAAATCCAAGTCCAAAATGAGCATCGATAATGATTGATGTTTTTTTATAGCTTCGGAAACTGCATTATTGAGCAAAATCCTAAAATGGCGTATCACATAAAGCCCCGTCAATCCGTCCCTTGTCGCAAGAGCAAAAAGCCTTTGTTGCTCGTCAAAATCTGTAATAAAAGAACAAATGGCAGAATAAATAAAAAGCAGCAAGATAAGCATTAAAGGACTTACCGCGTAAACCCAGATTTGAAAATAAGTGAAAATTACGAAAGTGATAAATAACCACGCTATAGCCAACGCAAGGCTTATCGCGAACGAAACTTCACGCTTAAAAAACATTAAAAAACAAGATAAAAAAACACCTAACACAATAAGCGTCCATTTATTCCACGCGGGATCGCACGGGCGAACATATTGATTCGTCAAAATGCTATTCATGATTGCGGTTTGCGTTCCAACACCGGGATAGGATTCTTGCATTGGGTTAGCCTTAATATCGGTCAGTCCTAAAACCGTCAAACCTATTACACAAATTTTCCCTTTAATTTCCTCTGGGCGAATCACTGGGCTGCGCTTTTCTTTTATCAAAGAAAAACTTTTAAGCACGTCCAAAAAAGAGTAATGACTAAATTCTTCTCCCCATCTGGCTGCCCAATTGATTAAGAGGTCGCCTTTGCCGTCTAGCGGCATTTTCTTTATACCTTCATCCGCGTCCTCACCAAGTTCGTCAAATGCAACCTTAGCTCCTAAATAAGTATAAGATTCTCCGCCATATGCCGTTTGCGGTCGAACGCGTCTGATTACACCATCTAAATCGGGATAAATATTTACATAACCGATTCCTTTTGCGTATCGTTCAAATTCCGGCAAAGAATGAATCCACGTTTTTGCGCTATCAACAGTTTCTATCATCACCGCAATATAAACATTTCCAGCTTCTTTAATCGCCTGAGCAAAAGACTCGTCGTCAAATGTCGTGCTTGAATCGCTAAAAATTACATCGAAAACAATCGCCTTCGCGCCCCAAGTTTTTAATATATGCACAAGCGCAGCATGGTTGTATCTTGCCCATGGCCACCGCCCAATCCCCTGAATACTATCCTCTGCCATATCAATATGGACAATGTTTGAAGAGGTCTGGATTGGAGGACGCATTCTAAAAAAAATATCCAAAAATATATTTTCAAATCGCTGCATTAAAGGCGTGTTTAAAAGTAGGATGCTGATATAAACAATCAAACATCCGCCGACAAGCTGGATAAAATAATGCTGTGCCCGTTTTGAAAGAAAAAAGAAAAAACGGCGTTTTGTGCGTCTAAAAAAAGACTCGCGCGCTTGTAAAAGTCCTGATGGAGCTTTTTTTGCTGCTGTCATAGATTCCTTTTAAGTTGGTAAGATAAATATTTAAAACCCCACATCTCTCGTAGATTTTCGGGAAAACCGACCATAATCTTAACACATAGATTTACTTGCGAGGCAAAGGTTGCTTAAAACGCATTTCTCGCAACGCGGGCGACGAGCCACACAGCACGTCCTGCCATGCGAAATAATAAGATGCGAATAAATTGTCCAATCTTTTTGAGGAACTAAAGCCATTAAATCTTTTTCTATTTTCTCCGGCTTTTTGCTGTCTGTTAGATTCAACAAATTATTAAGCCGTATCATATGCGTATCAACAGGCATTGAAGGAATTCCAAAGGCGTTTCCCAAAACAACATTCGCCGTTTTTCGTCCAACTCCGGGAAGCGTTATAAGTTCTTCCATAGTTTGAGGCACTTCAGAGTTAAAGTTGGATACTATTATTTGTGCCGCATTTTTTATATGCTTTGCTTTGTTTTTGTAAAAGCCTGTAGGTTTAATTTTGGTTTCTATGTTTTTTATGGAAGCGGCGGCAAAATCTTCAACCGTTGGAAAATCTCTAAAGAGAGCGGGCGTTACGAGATTTACCCTTTTGTCCGTGCATTGCGCGGACAGAATTGTTGCGACTAAAAGTTCCCACGCCGACGCAAACAAAAGCGCGCATTGACTTTCGGGGTATATTTTTTTAAGCCTCTTTATAATTTCCGCGGCTCGTTTTTTCTTTTTACTGAAAATCTCTTTTATCATTTGTTTTATTATCCTAGAATACAAATCGCACTTTGTTTTGTTAAAATATTTTTGTTACAGTGCAATCTATTTCTTATTTAACCTAAATCAACCCCTCCGTCCAAATATGAGACGCTCTAAACTCTATTTATCCGGCATTCGTTTAATGGCTCAAAGCGCCGTAAGTTTCTCAATAATGGGGCTTTGTGTCAAATTCGCAAGCGAACAAATCTCACCTGTCGAAGCTGTTTTCTTCAGAAGCTTTTTTGGCGTGTTAATGGTTATTCCCATAATTTTGGCAAAAAAACTTTCATTTTGGGGTGAAGAATATTCTAATCTAACATTGCGCGGACTTGCCGGGTTCGGGGCGTTAATTCTTCACTTTTATACTATTTCAAAACTAGAGCTTGGGCTTGCGATTATGCTCAATTATACCGCTCCGATTTTTACTGTTATTCTTTCTTCCATTTTTCTCAAAGAGCGTCCAAGCCTTTCTCTTTGCATTCTCATCGCGGCGTCTTTTATCGGAGTTTCTATTTTGACATTCCACGGGACAATGACTTTAAATCCTAATATTTGGCTGGCTCTCCTTTCTTCTGTTTTTGCCTCAATCGCCTACCTTACCATTCGCACGATACGACATAAGGAATCGCCATATACGGTCATTTTTTATTTCACGTTAATTTGCACAATAGGCTCGTTATTTTTCTTAAAAACTTGGACTTGGCCCGAGCCAAAAACCTGGAGCTTCATCGCAGGTATCGTGATCGCTTCGTTTTATGGACAATTGTGGATGACCACGGCGTTAAGACGCGCTCCCGCGTATCTTGCCACGCCATTTTCCTACATCCATCCAATGCTTTCTTATTTTTATGGTTGGTTTTTTTGGGAGAACAAAATCACGCGCATGACAATATTGGGAATATTTCTCATTATCGTGAGCGGTTCGCTTATCTCTTATTTTGAAACGAGAAAATAGAACTCGAGGCAAGCGCGGGAAAGTAAAGATTTAAAAATTTGTCGGCAGTTAACAAGCGATGGCGCTTGAGTATACGCGAAGGCTTGGAATTAGTACTTTATTTTTATTTAATTCTATTTCCCAGACAAAAGCAATTTTAACGCCTCAGGATAAACTTCATATTCCGCCTTGTGCACTCTAGCCTCGAGCGTATCTATTGTATCGTCAGGTAAAACCGCCACTTTTTTTTGCAAAATAATCGGCCCGGTATCAACCCCGCTGTCAACAAAATGCACTGTAACTCCCGTTTCCGAGACTTTGGCTTCCCAAGCATCACGAATGGCGTGCGCACCTGGAAATTTGGGCAAAAGCGAGGGATGAATATTTATAAGACGTCCTTCATATTTTTGAACAAATTCTGCCGTCAGCAGTCTCATAAATCCCGCAAGCACAATAAAATCCGGTTCGTATTGCTCAAGTTTATCCGCTAACGCTTCGTCAAACTCTTCGCGTGAAAAAAAACTTTTATGATCTAAAACAATTGTCTCCACGTCTAACTTACGCGCTTTTTCAATCGCCTTCGCGTCCGGCTTATTTGAGATAACAGCGACGGCTTCAGCCGAAATTTCTCCCGCCTGAATTTTTTTTATAAGATTTTCCATATTGGTCCCGCTGCCGGAAACTAAAAAAACTATGCGTTTCATATCACTTCCTTTTTAGGTAAAACATTTTTCCGGTCTTTGCCGCTAACTAATATTACCATTTCGCCTTTTCTTTCGCGCTGTTCCATGTTTTTAAGGACATCGGACAAATTTCCCCTTATAACTTCTTCAAACTTTTTAGAAATCTCCCGCGCGACAGACGCCTCTCGGTCTCCAAAAATCGCCAGCATATCTTGCAATGTTTTTACAACCCTAAACGGCGATTCAAAAAAAATCAGCGTTTCCTCGTGATTCAACAATTTAGAAAGTTCATTTCTCCGGCGTTCGCCTTTATTCGATAAAAATCCAAAAAATGAAAAACTATCTGTTGGAAGTCCGCTCAAAACAAGCGCTACGGGGACAGCGGACGCGCCGGGCAAAACTTCAAACGGAATGTTTTTTTCTATCGCTAAATGAACAATCTGAAATCCCGGGTCTGACACAAGCGGCATTCCGCCGTCCGATACAAGCGCGAGATTTTTTCCTTCGAGTAATTCTTTTATAAGCTCTCCCGCTTTATATTCTGAACTATGCTCATGATAATTTTTAAGAGGCTTCACAATTCCGTAATGTTGGAGCAGTTTTTGCGTTTGTCTCGTATCTTCACAAACGATAGCGTCCGCTCTTTTTAAAACCTCAAGCGCGCGGACTGTAATATCTCCAAGGTTTCCTATCGGCGTCGGGACAATGCTTAACATATATCATCGGCTTCTTGCCAAAACATAATCGGCAAGATTCTTCAAACTGATTTTATATTCCGACCGCGGAAACTCTTCCAACTGTTCTTGTGCCAATTCGACAAACTCCTTAGATTTTTTGAAAGCATATTCCATATCGCCATCTTTAATCAAAATCTCTCGAAGTTTAGTGAACCTTTTTTTATAACTTGGAGAATGAAGAATACGGACAATTTTATCGTGCCTAACAGACGCAAGCGCGTGAATAACAGGAAGCGTGTAAACACCTTCTTCCAGATCAGAACCTAGTGTTTTGCCAAAATCGCTTTCTTCTCCCAGCCAATCCAGATAATCATCAATAATTTGAAACGCCATGCCGAGAAAATAGCCGTATTTTTCTAAGGCTTTGAGCCGTTTTTTATCCACTCCCCAAACAAGAGCTCCCGTCTGAACCGCGCAAGAAAGAAGCGAAGCTGTTTTTTTTCGAACAATTTCAAAATAAGTTTCTTCACTGATGTTTATATTTTTTTTCTCGCTTATTTCTTGAGCCTCGCCTTCACAAATTTCTTCCGCCGTTTTCAAAAAAAGGCGACTTATTTCCTCGTTGCCGTAACGGAAAATTGTATTCACGGCTCGCGCTTGAAAATAATCTCCCGCTAAAACCGCCGCCTGAGGGCCTGATTTAATATGTAGCGTGGAAACTCCTCGTCTAAGCGGCGCGTTGTCAATAATGTCATCGTGAATAAGCGTTGCCGCGTGAAAAATTTCAGTCGCCGCGGCAAGAAACATTTCCGCAGTTTCATTCCGCTCTGAAATAAGTTCGAGATTGTTTTTAAGAGTTCTTGCTACTCCGCCGCCTAAGAAAACAAGTGTCGGGCGCAAAAGTTTCCCGTTATTAGAGAAAAAATGCTCAATCGTTTCGCGAAGTTTCAAAACGGGCGTGTCCAGCGTTTCAAGAATAACCGACGAGACTCGTTTGAGAGAATTTTCGACAGGTTGATAAATTTGTTCTATTTCAGAAGATAGTGGCATAATCCAAGGATTATAACTTTTTTGTGCTTTTTTTAGAATTCATTTAACAACTCTTTTTCTGTATGTATTTAAGCAGTTCTCTATACTCATCTAACGTCAAAGTTTCTCCGCGGAGCTTTATGTCAAATCCAAGCTCAATAAAAATCTTTTCCAATGACGGTCTGTCCAACAGCGTGATTTTGGACGACAACAAAAGAGATAAAAGAGTTTTGCGTCTTTGACTAAACGCTATTTTTACGAGTTTCATCAACGCTTCCGTGTCTTCTTTTGTATCGTTTGGAAACTTCATCTTAAACTCATAAGATATGACTCGCGACATCACCTCCGGCTTTGGCAAAAAACAACTTTGAGAAACGTCAAATAAAGTTTTTATTTCCCCAAAATATTGACTGGTTACAGAAAGCCGTCCGTAGTCTTCGCTGCCCGCGCGCGCGGCTAGCCTCACCGCCACTTCCTTTTGCATCATCAAAATCGCCCGCGAAAAGTTTTCGCCGCTTTCTATAAGTTGAAAAAGTATCGGCGTGCTAATGTAATAAGGAAGATTGCTAACGACCTTTATTTTTTCACGCCGTGCCGTCAGTTTGTTTTTTATATTCCACTTCCTCATCGTTTCTGAAAGATTAATCTTAAGAATATCACTTTCAATAATTTTAAATCGCTCAGGATATTCAGGAAGAATTTCATTAGTCAGTATTTCTACAAATTTAGCGTCAGTCTCTATAGCCAACAGATTCGCGCCGCGAGACAAAACCTCCCGCGTTACGGCTCCAAGCCCCGGTCCGATTTCAAGAACTTTGTCATCAGTTTTGAGCTCAAGGGCATCGACAATTTTTCTGATGGTGTTTGGGTCTATTAAAAGGTGCTGCCCCAAATGTCCGCGAACGCGAAGGTTGTATTTCCGAAGAAGTTCTATTTGCGAAAGCATTGCTCAAGGACAGAACGCTTAGCAAATTTAAGCGCAGCGATCATTGAAGATGGGTTCGCCTTTCCGCTGTAGGCAATATCAAACGCCGTGCCGTGATCCGGAGACGTTCTGGTATACGGCAATCCCAAAGTTACATTCACACCGTCTTCAAACGCCACGAGTTTGAATGGCGCTAGCGCTTGGTCATGATACATGCTGACAAGCGCGTCATACCGTCCATTATACGCGGCATAAAAAGCAAGATCGGCGGCGATTGGCCCCGTCGCATTAACGCCTTTTTTTTGAGCTTTGCGAATCGCGGGTTTAATAATTTTATCCTCTTCTTTGCCGCATTCCCGCCCATGAGGATTTAAAGCGCAAACTCCAATCTTAGGCTCGGCAATTCCAAGTCCGACCCGCAGCGCGTTTTCCGCCATTAAAATTTTTTCTAAAACAAGTGTCTCGCTTAAGAGTCCGCTGACTTTTTTAATGGGCGCGTGCATCGTAGCGAGTATCACATTAAGTTTAGAGCTCAAAAACATCATCGCGTATTTTTTTGCTTTTGCCTTTTTGGCAAAAAATTCCGTGTGTCCAATAAAGTTTTTATCCACAAGCCGCATGGCTGTTTTGTTTATTGGCGCCGTAACAATCGCTCTTATTTTTTTCTGATTTGCGAGTTCGGCGGCCTGTTCAATAGCGAGCAACGCGAGTCTTCCGTTTTCTTTACAAAGCGTTGCCGGTCGAAAAACTCGTTTGTCAAAAAAACCTGGCGCGATATCTAAAAAATAACTTTCTCCGCCTTCCAGAGAAGTAACATCGGAAACCGAAACCGTTTTAAGATTTGCTTTTAAATCTGTTTTTTGTTTAAGCCATTCAAATACTCGTTGCGTGCCAATTACCAAATAGGCAATCTTGGAGGAAGGTTTTTCTTCGTTTATCGCTTTTATAAGAATTTCAGAGCCTATGCCGCCGGGGTCGCCCATGGTAATGGCGATAACAGGCGTTTGAGGCGAGGAAGGAGTTTGTTTTGAATGTTTCCTTGAAGATTTCATAATTTTACTTAATTGATATGTAGGCGGATTTTTTTAAGTTTTCAACCCAAGCTTTAAATCTCTCATCGCTTTCTTTTTGATACAAGTAATTTAGAACTTGATCGCGCGCGTCATCAAACGAACGCGTTCTTTCTGCTTCTTTTTCTTCGACTCTAAAAATATGATACCCAATCGGAGACTCCACAATCGCCGTGGTTTTCCCAATCGGTGTATTAAAAATAACATTATCCATGGATTCAATCATCGAACCGTGTGAAACCCAATCGCCAAGTCCGCCGTTTTGCGCGCGAGCATCTTCCGAGGACTCTTTCGCGACCTCATCAAATTTATTATAGAGACGGATTTTTTGCTCAAGCAATTCTATTTTTTGTTTTGCTTTTTCGTCGGCAATACCTTTTTCTCGCGCCTCTTCACTTTTCTTAACAGTAACAGAACGGACTTTGATTCGTTCTTTAATTTTAAATTTTTCGGGATTGTTGTTGTAAAACGCTTCCACCTCGGCGGGAGAAATAACCACTTTCGCGCGTATTTCTCTGTCTTGCAATTGTCGAACAATAGCTTGCTTTTTAAGTCTTTCTTTGAGCGCCGAACGCGTCAATCCCTCTTGAGCCAACATCGTATCCAGCTGCTCTGGAAATTCTAAGCGTGATAAAAAATCTCGAAATTCTTTTTCAACCTCTTCGTCTTTTATCGTAAGTCCTTGTCTAACAGCCTCTTGATAAACGAGTTTGTCTTCTATCATTTGACTGAGAATTTTTTGGCGCGCGGCATTAACCTCTTTCATCAACGTTTCGCCGCTATACTCCCGCGCGTAATCGTCATAAATCGGACGCAGCACGCTGTCAAGTTCCGCCTGTGTAATCACATCATCGTTTATAACCGCGACAACGCGGTCTAAAAGCTCCTCTGTGGCAAACGCAGAAAAACTTGCTAAAGCAAGAACCAAGAAAAATATTATGGAAATTTGTTTTTTCATAGGGGCGCATTATATCTTAATTCATTACCCGCGCAATGTGTAAGAAAGGCATTTTTAATCTTCAACCTGTTTTTTTTAAAAATATAATCTATAAAATTATCTTTAGTAAGACTTAAAAACTCTATTTCCGGATAAGCATCCGCAAAAATTTTGGGCAGGCGCGCTTTTTTCGTTGAACTCCATTTAGATTCAAATGCTCTATATTACCCGTCTGTTTCGTGAATTAAATCTATTTCTTGCTGCTGTTTTGTTCGCCAAAAATATCTTTTTGCAAAATTTTTGAAATAGGCATCTTTCTTCAAAAGTTCCGCCATCATAAAATTTTCTCATAACGTGCCAATGTCATTACGCAATGAGAGCGGATTAAATGCGGAAATCAGCGCGTTGCGGACGCCATTATCATAAGAGTTTGAATTTAGGTTCAAAAATAGAGTTAAAGATTTAATAAAATTATCTACCAATTAAACTTGAGATGCTAATCTAGAGCCTTATTTTTTAAGAACTTCTTCGATTTCAATTTCTTGATTGCAACGCGGACATTTTATCTTTTGCATATTTTCACCTGTTTTTTTTCTTACTCATTTCTTCCACTGCTTTTTTGAGCATTTTACAATAAAGATCAAACCCGACGGCCTGGATAAATCCGCTCTGTTCATGCCCAAGCAAATTTCCCGCGCCGCGTATCTCCAAGTCTTCCATCGCGATTTTAAACCCCGAACCAAGCTCGGTAAATTTCTCTATCGCCTGAAGTCTTTTTACCGCGTCTCGCGTCATTCCCCAATCTTTTGGTATCAAAAAATACGCATATGCTTGTCGTTTTTCCTTATATCTTCCGACTCGACCTCTCAATTGATACAAATCCGAAAGGCCAAAACAATCCGCCCTATCTACAATAAGAGTGTTCACATTTGGAATGTCTACGCCGGACTCAACAATGTTGGTGGAAATAAGACAGTCGATTTCTCCTCGCAAAAATCGCTTCAGCGTTTTTTCAAGCTCACCGACATTCATCTGCCCATGCATGACGCTGAATCTAGCTTGCGGCATAAGAGTTTTCAAACGAATAAAAACCTTGTCTATTGATTGAACTCTGTTATGAATAAAATAAACTTGTCCGCCGCGGGAAATCTCCCGTTCTATTGCCTGCGTTATGATGTCTTCATGATACTCCATAACAAATGTTTCAATGGGCAGACGATTTTCCGGAGGAGTATCTATCACGGACATATCACGAACGCCAAGAAGCGCCATATGAAGAGTTCTTGGAATAGGAGTCGCAGTAAGCGTCAAAATGTCTACTTGCGTGCGGAGTTCTTTTAATTTTTCTTTATGTCGAACGCCGAATCTTTGTTCTTCATCGATAATCACAAGCCCAAGGTTTTTGAATGCGATGTCCTTTGATAAAAGTCTATGCGTTCCGACAACAATATCCATGGAACCATCAACAAGCGATTTCACAACCTGTTTTTGTTCTTTTGCGGTTTGAAACCGAGATAAAATTCCCGTCTTTATGGGAAAATTTTCAGTTCGCGATTTTATAAGCGCGTAATGCTGCTCGGCAAGAATAGTTGTCGGAACAAGAAACGCAACTTGCCTGCCTGCAGTTACGGTTTTAAATGCGGCGCGAACCGCGACTTCAGTTTTTCCATATCCGACATCTCCGCACAAAAGTCTGTCCATCGGTTTGGGCGATTCCATATCTTGCTTCACTTCTTCTATAGCGTGTTTTTGTCCCGCTGTTTCTTCAAATGGAAATTCGCTTTCAAATTCTTTTTGCCAAGCGGTATCCGCCGGAGACGAAAATCCTGACGAAATACTTCTTTCCGCTTGAATTCTAAGCATTTCGCCCGCGACTTTATGCAGAGCCACGCGTGTTCGCTCTTTTATTCTCTCCCACTCTTTTGTATTAAGCCTTGTAAGTTTTGGTCTAATGCCCGAACCGCCGATATATTTTTCGATAGGTTCTTTTATCGATAAATATAAAATTTCATTGTTGGCGTATTCAATTGCCATCGAACGAACTTTTTCGCCCTGCATTTGTATAGTTTTTGTGCCAAGAAACCTTCCGATACCATATTTTTGATGGACTACAAGATCGCCCCGCTTTAGTCCTTTGACAGTTTCTATCGGAACAAAATCTTCGTAGCGTTTTTCAAGGCGAGATAATTTCTTTTTAAAAAACTCCGTAACTTTTATAAGAAAAACCTCATCAAAAGTTGTCAGAGTTTCTCCTGTCGCGATAACAAAATCACGAATTTGAATAAGCTCATCGCCGCGAAACTGCAGTCTTATAGGTAGCCTATAAGTAATGGGATAAATATCCACAATACCGCCGCGGACAGCAAACTCGCCGGGTCTTTCAATAATATTTGTTTTTTGATAATGAAGACTTTGAAGCAAGGCTTCGAGGGCTTCCAGAGGAATTATGTTATGCAGTTTAAGCCGTTTTATTTCCATTAAAATCTCTACTTTCGTGCTGCTGCAAAATATATAAAAATATCATTAGTAATGTAACATAAAAAAATCGGCATCGCTCATCAAACCTCCGCGTATTCTCGAACGTCGTTTGGTGAGCTATGCCAATTTTTTAGAATCAAAGTCATGTTATCCGTAATTTATTAAATAATAACTTACATTAAACGCGCGAAATAGCAGCAGAGATTATCCCTTCTTTTCTAAAATCGTTATTACTTTTTCTAATTGCTTCGATATTTTCCCGAGTAAATTTATTTGCTCTTCCATCATTCGCTCTTGCCGCGCCTGTAATTGTTTTGCTTCGTTCGCAATTTTTGTCATATCTCCTAATTTGCTAAAATCAAACATCGTTTTCTCCTAAATTTATTTGTTATTACGTTTTAAAAACCAATCGTGCAATTTTTGTGTCTGATCGCCTTGTATTTCTATCGTCCCATTTTTTACCGCCCCTCCGGCGCCGCAAAGAGCCTTCCATTCGCGAGCCATATCGCTGAGCCGCTCACTCCCATAAGTATGCAAACCCAAAACCACCGTTACAAATTTCCCTGCTCTTTTTTCCAAACGGATTACGGGCTTGGGACTGTTCGGATTTTCTTTTTTTACTGGCAAGACAGGCTCGTCCGAACTAAGCGACCAACCGTTTCCGCTCGTAAGTTTTGCCATTTCATATTCCTTTATTTTTGTTTTGCGCGCGCGAGCATTTCCTCGGCATGCAACGTAGAAATTTCGCTAGTGTCCTGCCCGCTCATCATTTGCGCTAATTCGTCAATTTTTTCTTGCCCTTCCAAAATCTCATAATAAACTTTTGTTTTCCCCTTCACGACAGATTTTGTTACCTTAAAATGCCTGTCAGCAAACGAGGCGATTTGCGGCAAATGCGTTACAAGCAGCACCTGCCTTTCCTCAGAAATACTTTTTAATTTTTCTCCCGTCACGCGACCAAGCCTCCCGCCAATGTTCGCGTCAATTTCGTCAAATATCAAAACAGACACGGGATCCGTTTGAATAAGCGCTTTTTTTATAGCAAGCATTATCCGCGAAGCCTCGCCTCCAGAAATGCTTTTTTCTATAGCAAGCATCGGCTCCCCGGGATTCATTCTCGCAAAAAACTCAACGCCGTCCGCGCCATTTTCTGAAAAATCCGTGTTCGTTATCTTGATTTTTATTTCTGCTTTCGCGATTTGCAAATCTTTTAATTCTTTTTCTATATCGTTTTCGAGGCGCGCCGCGCTCTCTTTGCGTTTTGCCGTAAATTTTTCCGCCGTTCTTTTCAGTTCTTTTTTCTTATTTTCTATTTCTTCCCCCAAATCACTTTTTGCCATGTCCAGGTCTATCAATTGCTCATATCGCTTTTTAGCGTCCGCGTAAAATTCTTTTACTTTTTCAAGAGTCGTGCCATATTTCTTTTTCAAATGCTCCAGCAAGTCCTTCTTTTTTTCTAATTCCGCGAACCGTTCGGGATCAAATGTCAATTTTTCACGATAGTCTTTTAATTTTAAAATTATTTCCTGCAAGGAATATTGAATTTGTTCGCTTTCGCTTTGAATTTCATTTATTGATTCATCAAATTTTGCCAAGCCTTTCAGATTTTTAATCGCGTGAGACAAAAACAAATCCGCGTTTTGTTCGTTTTCATCTAATGCGCCCAGCGCTCCAGCGGTGAGTTCTGAGAGTTTTTCCGAATTTGCCAATCTAATTCTTTCCGTTTCCATTTCTATTTCATCCACTTTCAAAATATCAGCGTTTTCGATTTCGTCTATTTGATATTTCAAAAGATCTATTTCTCGTTCCCTGCTCGCTTCCATTTCGTTGAGTTCTTTTTGTGATTTTAAGAGAACCTCGTATTGACTAAAAAGTTTTGGGTATTCAGTTTTCGTTATATCTATTTGGGCAAATCGATCCAAAATGCCTAGGTGCGCGTTCGCTTGAAAAAGCCTCTGATGGTCGTGCTGTCCGTGAATATCGATAAGCCCCATTCCTATTTCTTTCAATTGAGAAACAGCCGCCAATCTGGAATTAACCCAAGCGCGCGATTTCCCATCGGCGTATTCTCGTCGCAAAATAAGCGTGAAATCGTCTTGCAAATAATTTTCAAAGAGTGGATTTTCCGCGGTTTCTTCAGAAAGTTCAAACGCGGCCTCTGCTGCTATTTTTTTATCCGCGCTATCTTTATCTATTTCCAATCTCGCCCCAAGGACAAATCTAATCGCGTCAATAAGAATTGATTTCCCTGCGCCCGTTTCGCCGGTAAGGACATTGAGATTGTCAGAAAAGTTTAGAGTGAGGTCGTCTATAAGCGCGAAGTTTTTGATATGGAGTTGAGTAAGCATAGGCGGAATAGTATACCGCTTGTAAAGAAAATTTCAGAATGGATATTTTATTGGCAAAGAATCTCTAACTCTTATTGCAAAAACTTGCCTATTTGAGCCAATGAAAAAATATACCGCGCTCCGGAAAGTCAAAGGGGCTCGCATGAAAAACCGCAAATGAACCAATCAACAAAAGCTTGAAATCGTCCTCGAGAGCCTTAAGGGTCACGTCACGATCTCGGTCCTGTGTAACCGTCATCAGATTCAGCTAACTCAATACTGCGAATGGAAGCATCGCTTTCTACGCATGGAGAAAAGGTCTTTGAACTCGTAAAAGCCTCTTCCGCCGAAGAGCGCATCATCGAACTCGAGTCCGAGCTCCCCTCCTGGGATTACCGCCGCGTCTCTGGGCCTACCTCAAATACCGAGAAGGACTTCCCGTCAACAAGAAGAACATCTATCGCATCATGCAGGAACGCAAGCTCATGGTTGCCAAGAACATGCGCCTGCGAGCCTGCCGCACTCCCATGAAACCAAAGATCCAGGTCGGCCATCTCAACCAGTTCTAGGGTATCGTCGTGACCAAGATCAAACTCCGCAACTGGAACTGGATGTATCTGGTCGTTGTCCTCGACTGGTACTACAAAAAAAATCGTCGGCTACTCCTTCCTCTTCAAGTCTGAATCGAGGGACTGGCTCGAGGCTCTGAATCTTGCTGTCGCCAATCAGTTCCCGCAAGGCGTCGCAGATGCCAAAGAACAGCCAGCTTTGATCTCCGATAACGGCTGCCAGCCGACCTCGAAAGCATTCGTGAAGGATTGTTCGGGACTCAGCATCAAGCAGCTCTTCATCTCCTGGAACAATTTGAACAAAAACATCTAGCAAAAAAAACAAGCTCAGCTCTACACTTTCTCCCCATTGACTAATGGAGAGCATTACAAAAACATTGGTCGGATGCGAATGCGGAAAAATAAAAAAGCCAGCATCGGTAATTGAGATGCTGGCTTTTAAAAATTAATCTGGCAGTTTGCTACTCTCCCAACGAATTGCTCCGTTAGTACCATCGCCGGTGGAGGGCTTAACTTCCGTATTCGGAATGGGAACGGGTGGAACCCCTCTCCTATGGCCACCAGAAACTTGTTGGCAAAATTAGTGAAAATTCATCTTAAGCAAATCATCACTTAATTTTGCTGTGAATGATAAAGTCTGAGCCTCCGTAGATTTAAAAAATCTTGCGGGGCGAATAAGTCTAAGGCAAATAGATTTTTTTACGTTTGCGCGTAAAAAAAAGATTGTCAAGCCGAACGACCGATTAGTATGAGTAAGCTGAAGGCATTGCTGCCCTTACACATCTCACCTATCAACCTCGTAGTCTACGAGGGGTCTTCAAAACCAAAAACTGGTTGGGAAATCTTATCTTGGAGTTGGCTTGGCGCTTAGATGCTTTCAGCGCTTATCCTTTCCGAGCATCGATACCCTGCGCTACTCCTGGCGGAATAACAGGTAAACGAGCGGCTCGTCTCTTCCGGCCCTCTCGTACTAGGAAGAGATCTCCTCAAATTTCCTACGCCCACAACAGATAGGGACCGAACTGTCTCACGA
>CAYPIR010000004.1:0-1096 GCA_964410905.1 uncultured bacterium
CGAGATTGTTGTAGCCAAAACTCGAGCCGCGTTCCGTTAAAAGAATTTTCTTTGTCCCAATCTCCTCTAATTTTTGAACAATATTTTTAGTCTCCCAAGGAGAAAGGAACTGCCCTTTTTTCACATTTACAATTTTTCCCGTTACGGCGGCCGCGAACAAAAGATCCGTCTGTCTGCATAAAAACGCCGGTATCTGTAAAATATCCGCGACTTCAGCGGCCATTTCCGCTTGGTCAGGAGTGTGAATGTCCGTAACAATCGGAAGATTTAATTCTCTTTTTACTTTCGCGAGAATTTTCAAGCCTTTTTCTATGCCGGGCCCGCGAAACGACTGTATGGAAGACCTATTTGCTTTGTCAAAGCTCGCTTTAAAAACATATCCTATTTTAAGACCGCTTGTAATCTTAGCAATTTTTTCCGCGAGCCTGAGCGTGTGCGACTCCGATTCAATTACGCAAGGTCCGCCAAGTAAAACCAGTTTCCGCGGCTCGCCAAAAACCACCTTTCCAAGTCTAACTTTATTCACAGACATTTTGCGCCTCTTTTTCTATTTCCGATTTCTCAGAAACAACTTCTATGCCATTCGCCGTTTGATATTCAAGCGCGGCGCGGATAAATTCACGGAAAAGCGGATGCGCCTTATCCGGCTTCGACTTAAATTCAGGATGCGCCTGCGTCGCCACAAACCACGGGTGATCGGCTAACTCTATCATCTCAACCAATTTGCCGCTTGGCGAAAGTCCAGAAAATTTCATTCCCGCTTTCGTGAATTTTTCACGGTATTCATTGTTAAATTCATACCGATGGCGGTGGCGTTCTGATATTTCAAACGCTTTATAAGCTTTATACGCGAGCGTGTCTTTTTTTACAACGCAAGGATATGCCCCAAGTCTCATTGTTCCGCCCATATCTTTTACGCCTTTTTGTTCTTCCAAAAGGCTGATAACGGGATAATTAGTTTTCTTATCAAACTCTGTTGAATTGGCGCCTTTAAAATTCAAAACATTGCGGGCAAATTCCATAACGGCGCATTGCATGCCAAGACAAATTCCAAAAAACGGGATTTTGTTTTCTCGCGCGTGCCTAATTGATTTCA
>CAYPIR010000004.1:1196-75323 GCA_964410905.1 uncultured bacterium
GCTTAAACATAAGCGGGCATTCATAAATATTCGCGACATCACGCGCCTCTATTACCGCCGTGGGTTCCACATTGCAAAAAAGCGCTATTTTTTCTTTCATTGCTTGATCAATTGTTTTCTCAGTTCTACAAATCAAAATATCCGGCTGAATACCAATTTCGCGCAATGTCCCAACGCTATGCTGGGTCGGCTTTGTCTTAAGTTCGCCCGCGGCGCGAATATAAGGAACAAGCGTAAGGTGAATAAACAGAGAATTCTCGCGCCCTATTTCATGACGAAACTGGCGCGCCGCTTCTAAAAACGGTAAGGATTCAATATCGCCCGCCGTGCCGCCGATTTCAGAAATCACAACATCATATCGCCTATTTTTAGAAACTTCTCTAATCCGCTCTTTAATGGCATTCGTGATATGCGGAACAACTTGAACCGTCGCGCCGAGATAATCTCCGCGCCGTTCTTTCGCGATAACTCCGTTATAAATTTGTCCACTCGTAACATTGTTTTCACGGCCAAATGTCGAATGCGTAAACCGTTCATAATGACCCAAATCAAGATCCGTTTCCGCCCCGTCGTCCGTTACATAAACTTCGCCGTGTTGTAAAGGGTTCATTGTCCCGGGGTCAACATTAAGATACGGATCAAGTTTTTGTATCGTAACTTTGAGTCCTTTGTTTTCCAAAATTTTAGCAATAGACGCTGAAGCAATACCTTTACCAAGAGAAGAAACCACGCCGCCTGTAACAAATATGTGTTTTGGCATAAATAATGTCCTTTGTTCCAAATTTAAATTTTAATTTAATATACTTTTTAAAGACTTAGCCGTCGCTCAACTTCTTTTAAATCCGCTTCGTTATCAACACTTATAAAATCATATTTTGTTTCGATAACACGAATTTTTTTTCCTCGTTCCAAAACCCTCAACTGCTCCAGTTTTTCTTTTTCCTCCAAGTCTCCCATTTGCCATGTCACAAATAGCAAAAGAAAATCCCGCCTATAGCCGTAGACTCCAAGATGTTTTAAAAAACTAAATTCTTTTGATTGCTCTCCTTGAATAGCAGGTATCGGCGCGCGGGAAAAATAAAGAGCATCTCCCGCACAATCGCAAACAACCTTTACGGCATTGGGGTCGATATATGTTTCGCGATCGGTTCTGCGAACAGCAAGCGTCAACATTTCTATTTCAGAAAACTTACTAGCAAGAACAACCATTTCGTTTAGCGCTTCAAAGTCCACTATTGGTTGATCTCCCTGAATATTAACCACAAATTCATGAGAAAACTTTTGCGCGACTTCGGCGATGCGCGATGTCCCGTTTGGGTGATCTTTTCTTGTCATAATCGCTTTGCCGCCAAATCCTTCTACGCAATTCTTAATCTTCTCATCATCTGTGGCAATTATCACATCTTCTAAATTCTCCGCCTGTTTAGCTCTCGACCAAACATGCCAAATCATCGGCTTGCCGTTTATAGAACGAAGAATCTTTTCCGGCAGCCTTGTGGAACCTAGTCTTGCGGGAATAACGCCAATCGCTTTCATTAATTTCGTTTTTCCTTTATGGCTTTTTCTAATTCTTTCGGCGCGACAGTAGCCGTCCCAAGTTTCCCAACGACAATGCCCGACGCAAGCGTAGCGATTTTCGCGGCCTCGCTCATTTTTGCTCCGCTCGCCAGCGCCAGCGCTAGCGTGGCAACCACTGTGTCGCCCGCGCCCGACACGTCATAAACTTCACGTACAACCGTAGGAATTTTTGTGATTTTTTTATTCTTTTCAAAAAGAATCATTCCGTCTTCGGAAAGCGTGATAAGGACAGATTCTGTTTTAAGTTTTTTCATTAATCCCCAGCCGACATCTTCAAGCGTGGGCGTTTTGTTAACTCTAGGATGCATTTTTTCATATCCCGTATACGCTTCCTTGCGATTCGGGGTAATACAGGTTACGCCCTGATAATGCGGGAAATTTTTTTCTTTCGGATCCACTAAAATTATTTTTTTATATTTTTTTGCGAGCCGAACAATTTCCTTTAGAAGAAAAGACTGCATTACGCCTTTGCCGTAATCTTCCAAAACGATAACCTTTGCTTTCGCAATATTGGCACGAACAAATTTTAAAATTTTTAGGAGATCGGATCTGGATACATCGTTAGTTTTCTCTCTATCGAATCGAACGACTTGCTGAGAATGCGCTATGACGCGCGTTTTAAGAGACGTAGGACGGGTAGCGTCATAAACAATCCCTCCGGTTTCAATTCCTTGTTTCCGCATAGCCTTTAAAAGCATGCGCCCGTAGACATCGCGACCGACAACTCCGCAAGGATAAACTTCTCCTGATAAAGACCGAATGTTATGAGCGACATTAAGCGATCCTCCGGGCATATAAGATTCTCTGTCAACCTGCACAACAGGAACCGGCGCTTCAGGCGATATGCGGCTGACGCTGCCCCAGACAAATTGATCCAGAATAAAATCACCGACAACGATAATTCGGGCTTTACGAAATTTGGAAAGAATTTCGAGAAATCTTTTTTTCTCAAATATGTTTAGAGATAAAGACGCGCAACTCATAATTCCTTTATTTCACAAGAATCGTTTTGCTTATAAGCAAAACTATTAAACGAGGGGGAATTTATCCGCAAAAAACGAAGTATCTTACCATTTAAGGTTAAGAGTGTCAACGCTTGAGAATTAGCACAAACCCTTTATTTTCAACAAGTTACGCTGATTTAGTTTAGTGCTTTACAGAACAACTCGCGCAATCTCCGGCACAAGACGGTTCGAGACTTGGCTTTTTCTTTGAGACCTTATCGCTAGAAGCCGCCGCATAATCTGTCTTATAAAACCCGCTGCCTTTAAAAAGAAGTCCTGAGCCGCCGAGAATTTTGCGTTCAACTTTATCTTTCTTGCATTTCGGACATTTTTTGATAGGCGCGTCTATAATCGACTGAAATTCTTCAAATTCAAATCCGCACTTTTGGCACTGGTATTCATATGTAGGCATAAATTTTTCCTTATTGCTTTTCTATATTTAAAAGTTCGTAGGCAAGCGGCAAAACTTGCTCAGGCGTTAAACCGTGAAAACATTTTCGCTTTGATTCGGAGATATTAGACTCTCCGCAGCCGCATGTCTTACTGTCGCCTTTTGCTATTCTAAAAAGATCTCCCTTATGTCCATATTGTTCAAAATTTGTCGGGCCAAAAAGTCCTATGGTGGCAACCCCAAGCTCAAAACCGATATGCATATTCGCACTGTCATTCGACAACAAAAGACCGCTGCGTGAAATTAAAGCCGCATTTTCCGCAAAATTTAAATCGCCGCAGAAAACAGCTTTTTCACCATCTATTTTTTTTGCAACATATTCTGCCGCCGCGCGTTCGTTTTCTACGCCTATAAATAAAATTGGTTTGTTGATTTTTTTTTGCAAAACGTTGAGGGTTTCGGCAAAATAATCCGCGTCCCATCTTTTATTAACATTTGCGGCGCCAACAGACGCGGCGAGATAATTCTTAGTTTCTGATATTCCCCGTTCCGTTAAAATTTTTAAAATTCGCTCATCGTCTTTTTTGTTAAAAAATCGAAACTCATTCAAGCGTTTGTCAAAAGGCTTGGGCTCTGGAGGAAAAGCTCTCCCGCCCATTGTTTTAACGAACATTTCCCAATGCCTACTCCGCATATTTGTTTCCCGGTAGCGTCTTATAAAAGATGTTCGTTTTTCGCATGAAACAAGCATCGGAATTGCTGAGTTTTTGAAATCAATGACAACGTCATATTTTCTTCGGCGAAGCGTTTTAATAAATTGTAATTTTTCTTTAAAATTTGCATTTTTATCGTATAAAACAATTTCGCCGATTTTTGTTTCGCATTCCAAAACTGCCTTCGCGCGCGGGCTCGCCACAACCGTTACAAACGACTGCGGATAATCTCGAAAAAGCTCCGCGATAACAGGGGTTGTTAAAACGACATCTCCAAAATTTGTCAAGGTTACGATTAGTATGTTCATTTATCTTTCAGCAGTTCTTCTACGGCAGCAAAAACCCTGCCGCAAGATATATCCGACATTTTATCTGAGTTGTTATCCGGCGTTAAAATAATTTCTTTACCCATGCCGCGAGGTCCAAAAAGTTCTGGGCTGGTTGGACCAAAAAGCGCCGCGACATTTGTCCCAACACCGGTAGCGATATGCATAGGCCCCGAATCTCCGGAAACAACTAAAAGACTTTTTTTATAAATAGCCGCCGAGACTCTTATCTTGGTCTTCCCCATCAAGTGAACGGCTTTCGCATCAGCAAGTTTCGATTTAAATTTTTCCCACAAATCCAAATCTTCCAGCGTCCCTGTCGCGACTATTGGTAATTTATATTTATTCCAGACGCGCTCTGCCAAATCGGCAAAATATTCCGGCGGCCACCGCTTTTCTTCTCTGTTGGAACCCAAGTGAAACACAATGAATTTTTCGTCCACGCCATTCTCTTTTAAAATTCTAGCGGCTTCTTTTTCATCGTCTGATGTGATGAAAAATTTGTATTTCGCGTTATTTTTTACGGGGATCCCGGCACGCTTGACAAACTCTATAAAAAAATCTACTTGGTGCCGCTCGTCTTCTTCCATTTCTATTTTTTGAGTCAGAAAAAATCCCTTGCCGTAGCCTATACGGTCTCTAACGCCGGCGCAGTAAAGCCAAAACGCGCGCGACCCGGAACGATGAAAAAGAAATCCTTTATCGTAATGCCCTAAACGCCTTAACTCCCAAACAACTGAGGGGCGGCAGCACCACTGCCTGTGGCTAGTCTTTTCATCGAAACTTAAAATATTGGTAATTGATTTTTGAGTTTCCAAAATCTCGCGGCATCGCTCAGGCGCAATGCATGTAATTTCGGAGGTTGGGAACGCGGCTTTTATCGCGTCAACAGCAGGCATTTGAAAAAGAGCGTCGCCTAACCAATTTTTCATAAAAACTACTATCTTCACTTTTCAAGAATCCTTTTCGCGTGATCATAGACTTCATCAACTGAAACCTTGCGAAGACATGCTTGATTTTCTTCCTCAGAGCAAACGCCTTTGTAACAAGGCTGACAGCGCGTATGATAAAAAAGAATATCGATTTTTTTAGCGGGCGGCGCGTGCCGCTTCGCATCTGTCGGTCCAAACAACGCGATAATCGGAACGTCCATCGCCGCAGCAATATGAAGAGGCGCGCTGTCTCCTGTAACAACAAGACTCAAACTTTTGAAATACGCGGGCAATTCATCTAGCCTCGTTTTCCCAATCAAGTTTAATATTTTTTCTTTGGGAAAATTTTCAAACATATTTGCGAGATTCGCCTCATTGGGCGCGCCAAATAAAACCACTTTTACATTTTGTCTTTGAATAAGTTTTTGAGCAAGTCTCGCAAAATTTTCCACAGGCCATCTTTTAGTTTCCCATTTAGGGCTAGAGCCCAAAATAAGTCCCACGACTTTTTCTTCTTTCGTTATGTTGATAGAAGCAAATGCTTCATGAGATTTTTCTATGTCTTCTTTTGACACCCACAACTCCAGCTTGTCGTTAAATTTAGAAATGCCCGTTTTGGACAGAACGCGGAATTGATGTCTGAGCGGAGAGTCCGGTGTATCGTATGTGTCGTCTCCGCGGTTTAAAAGAAAACCAAACTTTCCTCGGGAAAAACCATACCTCTGCGTTACTCCGCCTAAATATGCCAAAAGATGCGTCCATTTATTATTTTGAAAATCAATGGACCAGTCAAAATTTTCTTTTGCGATGCGGCGAGCGGTTTTAAAAAGATATAGAAAATTAGACAGTTTTTTCCTTTCAATCAGAACAAGATCGTCTATATAAGGACATTCGGAAATAATCGGCGCAAGCTTTCTGTCCACAACTAAAGAAATATCCGCTTCAGGATTTTTTTCTCTAAGCATTCTAAGACTTGGAACAATTAAAACCAAATCCCCTAGCGCACCAAGCTTTATAACCAAAATTTTTTTCTTTCGGCGGATCTCATCGTAAACCGTCAAAGTTTTTTCTACCATTTGCTCAAGAGAAAATTTTTCTTCGACTTTTTTACGAAGTTCAAAAGCAAAAGCCTTTGCTTTCTCCGTGTTAGTCAAAACCTCCCGCATAGCCTCCGCCATCGCGAGAATATTGTGCGGTGGAAAAAGAATTCCATTTTTTCCATCATCAATAATATCGGGCACGCCGCCAAGACATGTCGCGGCAACGGGCGTCCCAACCGCGCCCGCCTCGATAATCACGCGCCCAAAAGGCTCCGGCGTAAGCGACGGTAAAACCAGCAAATCGGCTTGCGACAAAAGACTCGCCACATGGCGTGTGGGAGGCAAAATTTTTATAGTGTTTTCAAGGCCAAACTGCTGTATGGTTTTCTTCATCAAATTCGTGTATTTGTGTTTTCCTCGTCCTTCTGAACCGACTATAGAAACTTTAAAATGTGGCATTTGGCTTCTCAAAAGATGAACTGCTTTTATAAATTCCACTTGCCCTTTAATGGGAGAGAATCTGCCTATTAAAACAATATATTTTATGGTTGTTTTTTTTTCAAATTTTTTACTACCGGAAAAAACAAATTGTGACAAGTCTACTCCACGCGGGATAAGGCGAATTCTATCGGCAGGGACATTAAATAAATCTATCATTCTCCGACCAATCGCATGGGAAGCGACAATCACGCGTTTCCCCCACCCCATAACTCGACTCATCGCGTGGACGGAATAATGCCCATGACAAGTGGTCATAAAAGGAATCCCTGCCTTGCGTGCCGCAAGCCAGCCAATCCATCCGGGAACACGGCTTCTAGCGTGAATAATATCCACGCCTTCGCGGTGAATAATTTTAACCAGCTCTTTTACCAAGAAAAAACTCGCGATGGATTTTTTATGAACGGCAAGCGTGTAATGCGGAACTCCAACTTTTTGAAGTTCTGAAACAAGCGCGCCGCCAGAAGAAACCACCACTGTTTCGTGTCCGTTTTTTTTCATCGCGCGCGCCAAGTCGACAACGCCGCGTTCCGTTCCGCCAAGTTCAAGCGCGGGTAAAAGCTGCATTACTTTCATGTTATGTAATTCCTACAACATAGAGCGGAGATGAGCCTTCAGCATTTCTTTTTCCTGCCTTAACCCATCGCCGGTTGGTTCGTTCAAAAGTTTATAAATATTTTCTTCAAGATTTCCCAATGCCGACATCGTTATAAGTTTTCTATCTTTCAACGCTTGATGAAATCTGTAATGTTTATCAGGAAGTTTGGTGCCGTCTGCTTTTACTACTATAACTTGTTTGCCGGAACCCACCGCCTCTGAAATCATAGCAAGGCTGTCCTCAGTAATAATAATTAAATCCGCTATCTCAAGCATTCCGCCGACAACAAATGGCGGGTTCTCTTCGTTCGCGATTGTCAGAAACTTACACGCTGAATCCGGCAAAAAAGACTGCTTCAAAAACTTTTTCGCTTCATGCGATGTCCTCCGCGAAGTCGTTAGTAAAAATCCGTTTGAAAATTTTTCTACCCGCTTTAAAACAGACGCCATTTTCTCCAGCGTATCCACTCCCAAATCAAACCTCCGCGTAGCCCCGCCGATAAAAACTGAAATTCTAGGTTTTGGTTTCTCGCCCAGTTTTGATAATAATATTTTCGCGTCTTCTTCGCGGGCAGATAGTTTAAACGCGCTCGGCATAACAGACATCCTAATTGAACGCGTCGGAACATTTCCCGCATCATGCAAAGGAACAATAGCCAAATTATATTGCGTTTTGTTATACGGAAACGGCGGATTCATAATCACAATTTTTCTTGCCTTAGTTTCCTCCGCCAGCAGCATTTGCATAGACGCCAGAGACGACCCGGCTGCGATTAAAAAATCCGCGCGTGATTTTTCTAATAGTTCATAAGTTTCTTTTGTCACAAAAAACGACAAAAGCCACAACCGTCCTTGAATAAACGGCTTTAGCAAAAACGCGACAACAAACAACAAAGATCTATAAAACTTCGAGCGATATTCAATCTCTATGGTTTCTGTTTCAAATCGCAATCCTTCACGTCCCTCAAATTCGTTGTTCTCCTTAAACATCTCGGCAATCGTTTCGGATTGTTTAAAATGTCCCGCTTTTCTATCCGACAAAATCACAATGCGTCTATCCCAACAAAACTTCCACCTTTTAGTTTCCCATACCCATTGCTCAGGAAATTGCAAAATTGCTTTTTCCAAAAAAGTTAAATATTTTTCCATTTGAGCCTCAATTCGCGCCTGCGGCTCCAAAGACAAATCAATATCAATTAAATCTCCCCAATGAATCTCGTGCTTTTCATTTTTGGTTCGCGCTATGAAAACCGGAATCATTGAGGAGTTTGTTCTTTCACGCATCTCATAAATACCGTCAGGCACCGTGGTTCGTCTGCCAAAAAACGGCATTATTACGCCTTTTGAACGCGCTGATTGATCGCCGAGCGCGCCTACTATTTTTTTGTCCTTAAGCGCTTTTAGAAGCGTTCTAACGGCAACACCGCGATTGACCGCGACCGCGCCGTGTCTTTCACGCGTTTGATTCAAAAGTTTATTTAAACGCGGGAATTTCTGCACGTTGCCGACTACATAAGTAGAAAATCCGCGCAGTCCCATGTACAACCCCAAAAGTTCCCAATTCCCCATATGCGCCGTATTGCACACGCAGCCTTTATTAAGATTCAACGCCGCTTTTAAATTTTCTTCGCCATAAATCTTAATATTTTCTTCAGCATATTTTGGTGTAAGTTGTCCCGAACTCAAAACTTCAACTACCATTTGCCCAATGTGAATATAGTGTTCATAACGAATTTTAAGCAGCTCTTTGGGCGTAAGTTTGTTTCCCAACGCTGATTTTAAATTGGCATAAATAATTTTCTTCTTTTCCCCGCCGAACAAAAATAAAATTCGTCCCAATCCGCGGCCAAAGCACAAGCCCATATTTAATGGAACGCGTTCAAAAACACTCATCAATATGCGGACAAAAGCCGTCGCAAGCTTATCCAGAATTTCTTCTTTCAATGATTAACTCCCAAAAGACTTGTTATTTGTTCCGTCAAAACGTCTTCTCCGGAAACTATTTTCATTCGAGCCGCAAGAACAAGCGGATTTAAATGTTCGGAAATTAAATTTTTGGCGCGAAAAAAATCTTTTTCCGTCGTGAGAATTTCTTCCGCGGCGGCAGACTGCGAAATATCTTTTATTTGTTTTAAATCTTTCCGACTGTAGTTGTGATGATCTAAAAACTCAAAATTGCGCACGGTTTTAAGCCCGGCTCGCTGCAATAAAAGTTGAAACGACCGCGGAGTCCCAACGCCCGCAAAGGTCGCTACCTTTTTTCCCTCTAACTTATCCAAAGAAAATCTAACGCGAGTTTTTGCGCGATACAAAAAAAGCGGCTCCATTGCCGTTTCGACAAATTGGGCTTGGGGCGCAAAACTTTTTAATGTTTCTTTTAATTTTTTATTCTCTTCTAAAGAAATTAAATTTCCGTGCGTTATCACAATGACGCTTGCGCGAGAAAGAGTCTCAAGAGGCTCTCGCAAAATACCGCGCGGAATTAATTTCCCGTTGCCAAAAGGATTAATGGCGTTTATCAAAATCCATTCCGCGTCACGAAACAATTTTTGATGTTGAAATCCATCATCTAACAAAGCCACGTCAACGCGACGTTTTTCTTCAGCGACCCGCCTTGCGACCTTGAGTCTGTCGCGACCCACTCCGACAACCGCCATTGGCAAATGATGCTGCAGCTCCAGCGCTTCGTCATGGCTATAACCGCGAGTTAAAACCAGCGGAGTTTTTTTGAAAGTAGAAATTTTCCTAGCAAGCAACTCAGCAAATGGTGTTTTGCCCGTCCCGCCCCAAGTTATATTCCCGATGCTAATAACCGGATAAGGTAATCTTGAACGCTTAAAGATGTTTTTTTCATAAAATGAACGCCGCGTTCGAACCGCAAAACCATACACAAAAGAAAAAAGAGACAATCCAATCTTCCAAAATTCGCTTCCGAATCCATTTTGTTTATTTTCAGCCAAAAGCCGAAAATAATTTTTTATTCCTTCCATTTTAAAAACCGTCCTTTCTAAAAATCTTTCTATGAGTTTGGTTTTTCAATATTGTTTTTCACAAACGCTAAAACCCAACCAGCTTGCCTCTTACTTGCCCCGCGCAAAAGATTTACGCTCGCGAATGCCTGCTTGCCCAAATTTCCTTTTTTTTCTGTCGACAAGATTATGGAGCGAGCCGCATCTGCCAACTCGTTTTCATCTGAAACTTTTATAGCGCCATCGCGAGAATTTAAATACTCATAAATTTTTTCAAAATTAAAAACATAACCTCCGTGCAAAATCGCTTTTTTAAACCGCGCGGCCTCAATAGGATTTTGTCCGCCATGTTTAACCAAACTTCCTCCTATAAAAACAAAATCCGCCATCAAATATGTGTCTCTTAAAATCCCGATTTTATTTAAAATTTGAACTTCAGACGCGGGCGTATTTTTTCTCTCAGTCGCCAAAATGGTGTTTAGTTCCTTTTGCGTAAATATGCCGGAGATCTCCGCCGAGCGTTCAATATGTCTTGGAGCAATAAAAAGTTTTAAATTTGGAAATTCTTTTTTCAACGAGCTAAAAACTCGCGCGACAATTTCTTCTTCGCCCGGATGAGTGCTCCCAACAATCCAAACAATATCCGCCGCGCTATATCCCCACAAAGTTTTCATTTCCAAAACATCTTTTTCTGTCCAACTTTTTTCATCAACCAAATCAAACTTCATATTGCCCATATCTCTGACAGCTTCCTCGTCAACGCCAAGCGCGCGAAACCTTTTCGCGTCTTCTTCCGACTGCGCCAAAACAAATTTTATTTTTTGCCATATCGGCTTTAAAAACCATTTTATTTTTAAATAACGGCTCAGTGACCGCTTTGAAAGCCGCGCGTTAATCATGCCTACTGGGATTTTTCTTTTAAAGGCTTCCGTCAAAAAGTTAGGCCAAATTTCCGTCTCCACGAGCAGTACGCAAACAGGTTTAAAAAAATCAAAAAACTTCGCGACAATCCAAGAAAAATCAAATGGAAAATAACAAACATGCACGCGGGTATTTTCGTATTTTTTTGCTATTTTTTGGCCTGTCGGAGTTACTGTGGTAAACAACACCTTGTATTCATTGTTTGCTTTAAGCCAATTTTCTAAAAACTTTTCTACCGCTATGGTTTCGCCAACGCTCACGGCATGTATCCAAACCCATTTTCCCGTTTGAAACTTTTCTTGCCACTCCTTAGGAAAAACTCCGCGCCTCTCATTCCACAAACTTTTGGGATTGCCAGCCTGTCTTATTTTCATTAGAAAAATCGGCGCATAAAAAATCCCGAAAAAAAGAAACGCCGTATTGTAAAAAAAAGTTCTTAACATTTATTACGACCTTGGATGCGAGGCTTCATAAGCATCTTTTAGACGTTGCGTTGTCACATGCGTATAAATCTGAGTAGTAGAAAGATTGGCGTGCCCCAAAAGCTCCTGCACGCTTCTTAAATCCGCGCCATTATCTAAAAGATGAGTCGCGAACGAATGTCTGAAAGTGTGAGGAGAAATTTCCTTTCCCAATCCGCTGCGGCGAACATATTTCAAAACCATTCGCCTAACACTGCGGTCGGTAAGGCGCGTCCCAATTCGGCTTACAAAAAGAGGTTTTTTTAGTCCGCCCAAGTTTTCTTTAGGAGGTTTTGTTTCTAAATACAAACGAAGCGCGTTTAGCGCCTTATCGCCAACAGGCACCATTCTCTCTTTTTTGCCTTTACCGCGAACAAGCAGAACTCCGCCGGAAAAATCCAAATCGTCTTTATTTAATCCTTCAAGCTCGCTTACGCGAAGCCCCGAACTATAAAGGATTTCCAAAATCGCTCTGTCGCGTTTTTCTTCCCAAGAATTTTTCGCCGGCGCGTTCAAAAGTTTTTCTATTTCCGAAACGTCCATAAATTCAGGCAATTTTTTTTCTTTTTTCGGAGTAGCAACGCCGGACGCCGGGTTTTGTAATAAAATATTTTCTCGCGCTAAGTATTTAAAAAAGGAACGAAGGCAAGCAAGTTTTCTGGAAATTGAATTTTTGCAGTAAGCCTTTGTTTTAAGGTGCGCCAAAAACGCTCTGATATCTAAATACGTCAGCTGCTTAATTTCTTTTTTTTTACTAAATTCCGCGAACTCTCGCAAATCTATCGCGTAATTTTTTATCGTGTGCTTTGACGCGCCTTTTTCCGTTCTAAGAAATCCTAGAAAATTCTCAACAAATTTTTCCATACTTTCTTATACGTTCTCTTGAGAAAGAGCTTCGTCATCGTTTTTCTGGGGCAATGTGTTGGTTTTATAATCGCATTCAGGATACTTGGAGCAGCCGTAAAAAACCCGCTGTCCTTTTGCTTTAGTTCTACGCTTTACAAGTTCTCCGCCGCAGCCTTCTTTAGGACAGAAAAACCCTGTCGGAATTGAACGCGTAAACTTGCAATCAGGAAACCCTGAACATGCCATAAATTTTCCAAATCGCCCAAATTTAATGACAAGCGGTTTGCCGCATTTGTCGCATTTATATTCTGTTTGAATCGGCGCGGGGCGGACATTTTTCATTTCTGTCTGAGCGCGCGTCAAGGCCTCGCCAAATGGTCCATAAAAATCTTTTAAGACTTGCACCCATCCGCCTTTTGTTTGCCATTCTCCGCTCGCTATCTCATCTAACTCTTCTTCCATCCTGGCCGTAAATTTTTCGTCTAAAATTGTCGGGAAATGTTGGACCAACAAGTCCAAAACCGTTTCGCCAAGTTCCGTAGAAATAAGCGCTTTTGCCTTTCTTTCAACATACATACGCGCCAAAAGAGTCGCGATTGTGGGAGCATAAGTGCTGGGGCGGCCAATTCCTTTTTCGTCCAAAAGTTCAATCAAACTCGCGTCATTAAAATGCGCCGGAGGTTTCGTGAAATGCTGTTCGCCCAAAAGTTCACGCAGTAAAAGAGCCTCGCCGGCGCTTAGTTTCGGAAGTTCATTTGACTCCGCCGCCAAATCATCTTCCGCGTCTTGTGTTTCGCTTTTGGGTTTTTGAAAATCACCGAATACCGCGGTATAGCCCGGGAAAATATTTTTCTTTCCGGTCGTTTTGAAATAATATTTGTTTCCCGCCGTAATAATCACCGCTATGTGCTCATCAAGCGTCGGCGTCATTTGAGAAGCAATAAATTTTCTCCAAATCATTTCATAAAGTTTTAACTCATCGGCTTCCAAAAATTGGCGGACTTTTTCCGGCGTATTTAAAACATTTGTCGGGCGAATCGCCTCATGCGCCTCTTGAGCATTTTTCTTTGCCTTATAAACATTTGGCTTTTCGGGTAAATATTCTTTGCCAAATGTCCCTAGAATGTATTTTGCCGCCTCGTCCGCCGCTTCAGGAGAAACATTAACGGAGTCCGTTCTCATATAAGTAATCAAGCCTTCGTTCCCGTCCGCGCCCAAGTCAACGCCTTCATAAAGTTTTTGCGCGATTCGCATCGTGTTGGCGGCCGTAAATCCTAAACGGCTGGAAGCTTCTTGCTGCAATTTACTGGTCGTGTAAGGAGCTTGAGGGCGTCTGCGTTTTTGAGTAACATCAACGCTCTCAACGACAAACGGGAGGTTTTCGATTTCTTTTTTAATTTGCTCAGTAATTTCTTTTTCTTTTAATTTCGCTTTATCATCGCCAATTTGATAAAATCGCGCGGTAAATTTTTTTTCTACTTCCTCGCCGGCTTTTGCGGAAAGGCTTGCATCAAGCGTCCAATATTCTTCCGGCTTAAACGCCTTAATCTCACGCTCACGTTCAACAATAAACCGCAATGCCACAGATTGAACGCGCCCCGCACTCAAGCCCCGCCCAACATTTTTCCACAAAAGTGGGCTAATTTGATAACCGACCACGCGATCAAGAATACGACGCGCTTGCTGCGCGTCAACAAGATTCATGTCAATGTTGCTGGGATTGGCAAAGCCTTTTAAAACCGCGTCCTTCGTAATCGCGCCATATTTAACCCGCAAAAATTTTTGATTATGGTTTTGCTCGGAAAAAATAGTTTTTAAGTGCCATGCGATAGCCTCCCCTTCGCGGTCTTCATCGGGAGCGAGATAAATAATTTCGCGGTTTTCAGCGTCTTTCTTGAGCTGCTTCTCGATTTTCTTGGATTTCGGAGGAATAATGTATTCGGGCGTAAAATCATGTTCAATATCTACCGCCATTCGACTTTTAGGGAGGTCGCGAATATGCCCCATTGATGCCACAACAAAATAATCTTTGCCTAAAAAATGATTAATTTTTTCGGCTTTGCCGGGTGATTCAACAATCACAAGATACTTAGCCCCGGAACCGCGCCTTGAAACACTAGCGGACTTAGCTCTTTTTCTAACTTTTTTCATCTTTTCAGAATCAGCCACGACAACTCCTTAATTAAATGAAGACAATTTTAAAGCCTCGAAAATAAAAAAGTTTTTTGATTCTAATAAAAACCTTGTTTGTTGTAAAACAAAAGTTTATCGGACGCTTTTAACCCTTTTAAAAACAATGACTTATAATAAATTCTTATTTTCGCGCCTCGCATACACACAAAAAGGGCAGACCCAAAACGGATCTGCCCCTTATGCAAAAACTTACTTTTTAGGCTTCAACCACTTGCGTTTTTGCCCAAGTATCAGCAAAACGATGTCCCTTTACGAGCAATCCAACAAGTTCAACAATATAGCCCACGACAAGCACAAAAGGAATGATAAGAAGAATGTTGCGGATAAGAGCTTGAATCAATGTCACTTTTTTGTCTGTTAAACTAATGAGACGGATTTTAACCAGCGCGCGCCCCGGAGAATAAACCGCATCGCGAAATGCAAGCCACGCAATATTTACAATAACGAGAACAACATTTCTAACAACCTCAGGCGCGGCGACCAAAATAAGCCCGATAACAATCCCTATAACAATAGGAATAATCAAAAGGTCTATGAGACCTGCCGCAAAACGTTTTCCTTTACTTGCTGGAACTAACCCCTCTTCCATATTGAACCCCTTTCGGTTTAAATTTTTAACAAAACAGCCTTTTATAAAAATTCTTTCTCATTGTGTAGGATAGTAACGGCATTTTGTATCATTCCTTAACTACAAAAGCGCCCAGCGGCCTTCGGGATTTTTGCGTATTTTTTTAGCAAGCTCAAGACAAAGCAATAAGCCGGGCAATTGCGCGGTATCAAGTCCAAGTGCTTCCAAAATCTCATCGCTTGAAGCAGATCCTTCTTCGGACAAAAATTCCAATATGTTTTTTTCATCTTGATTAAAACTGTCTTTGTTTTTTTCTACCGTTTTAGAAACAAAAAATATTTTTGATAGAAAATTTTCTTTTTTATCTTTTTCCGCCTTATCAAGCGTCTTATCTTCCGTCTCTGTTTGTTCTATAAATTTGTTATCAAGCCGCAGCTTATCCGCCAAAACAAGTAAAACATCTTCCGCTGTTTCAACAAGATAGGCGCCCTCTTTGATAAGCTTATTGGTTCCCCGAGACGTAAGCTGGTCAACCGGGCCAGGCAGCGCGAAAACATCTCGCCCTTGTTCAACCGCTTGATGCGCGGTTATAAGAGACCCGCTTCGCGCGTGCGCTTCAATAACAAGCGTCGCGCAGGTGAGTCCTGATAAAATTCTATTACGGCGCGGAAAATTTTCAGGCTTTGGCAGAGTCCCAATAGGATATTCACTTAAAACCGCGCCGCGTTCCGCTATTTGTTCAAAAAGTTTCCTGTGCTCTTCAGGATAAACTTTATCCATTCCGCAGCCCATTACGGCCAAAGTCCTGCCGTAAGAAATTTGTAAGGCCGCGTCATGAGCTATGCCGTCAATGCCGCGAGCAAGTCCCGAAACTATAGTAAGTCCTTTTGCCGCTAATTCCTGCGCGAATTTCTTGGTTTGTGTTCTACCGTAAAAACTAGGATGCCGCGTCCCGACAATGGCAATGGCATTTTGATCATCGTCGATAATTTCCCCTTTCTTGTATAGGACAAGCGGCGGGTCGGGAATTTCCTTTAAAATTCTTGGATAAAACTCGTTCGTCCAGCACAAGAAATCAACTCCAAGTTTTTGACAAATCTCAATTTCTTTTTCTGCCGCAAATCGCTCAACTATTCCCTGAAACAAGTTTTCATTTTCAATTGCTGCTAAAACATCTCGCGGAGATTTGCCTTCGCTTAAAAAATGTAACGTTCTGCGCCTTCCGGACGCCGAAAGTCTATTAAGCGTAAGAAATGCTTCTAAATCTTTTGTTTGAATACCGTCCATATTCTGCTCCCATTTTTAATGAGAGTAGATTAATTTATTTTTAATTAAAATGCAATTAAATTATTAATTAAAATTATTTATAAGTTAAAAGCAAAGACATTCTTACAGGCTTTCTCGTATTTAAAATGGAATGTTGACAAAAAATTAGGGAGTAGGTACAAAACAACACGGGCTGAAAATCGACCGAAGCTTCGTATCTGCTCCCAATTTTATCTAAAATTTGAGCTCTGCGACGCAAATGTCAGCTTCACCGGCATAGTCCGTTACGCCCATTGCCCAAAGCATTGGGACGAAACGGCGAAGAGCCCTCGGCGCTTGTCCTTTACGCAGATTTGGCAATTACGAAATCGCTGGCAAGTTTTTCCGCCAGAGATTTAAAAAGCGTTCCCGCCAAATTCAGGAACCTATTAATCATTTTTTCATTCACAACAATCGGTTTCTCGCGCAGCGCTTCTGTCAACTCTTCCGCCAACGCGAGTTCGTCTGAGCTGATCATCGCTTTAAGCGAAATGCCGTTTTTGGCAAGAAATTTAACCGCCTCTGTCGCGTCAGAAAAAACTTCCACTCTATTTTGAAGATTTTCCGCCGCTATGATTTTTTTAATACTTTCAATTTGCGAACGGTCTTTTTCCAAAATCACAAAACTGCTCCCCGCGTAAATCGTCTTAGCAAGCGCCAGCAAACCCTTTCCTTTAGCGAGCGCCAAATCCGCGCCCAAAATAAACGAGTCGTTTCCATTAACTTCAAGCCCAAGCGCTCCAACGGCATTTTGAATAGAAGTTTTAGCCCCTTTGGAAGAAATGCTATTGCTAGCCTCTGTATCAGCGGCCAAACGTTCTGGATTAGCAAGAGCGGAAGCGAGTCCATCTGTTACCTCTGCCGTTACAAAACGGCTCGAGCTTTCGCTTCCGCCGGCATTTCCGTCCGCTGTTTTATTTTCATTTAGAAAATAAGAAGACGGAATGTTTTCTTCATTTTTTCGCGCGCGAACGTCAGCGCGGTAAACTATTGCTTCCACAATAGAGTTTCCGCTTGAACCAAACGCGTCTCTTTTTCTAACCGTCCAATCTATAGCATTCTCATTTCCGACTCTGGAATACCCTTCATCTCTTCCAAGACGAAGCCTCCTGTCAAATTCCGCCATTGCCTTGTTAAAAATTTCCAAAATTTTTTCACTTTCCTTTTCGCTGGGCAGAAGAGTTGTTCCCGCTTGAAATTCTTCGGCATCAACTCCATTTTTCAAATTTTCTTTTTCAAGCCTAGCCTCTATTGAATATTTCAGATAATGAGGCAGCCGCACAGCCTCAAGCCATTGCGTTCTATCACGGCCGTTCGCGCCTTCACGATTAACCGGAACGCCTACCGTCCAACCATCGCCATCTTTTGAATGATAAAAACTATCTCCAGAACGAATGCCGTAAATTCGGCCTCGCAAAGCGTTCACTACAACATAAGACGCAGTCGAAGAATTTTGAATGGGAGATTTTGACAAATCAAGAACCTTAAACCACGCCTTACCGTCTTGAACGTTATACGGCTCTGATGAGAAATGAATCACATTAAAAAGATTTCTTTCTTTAAATTTTCTCGACATCGCAAATCCGCTTGTCGGATCGGTTTTGCGAATAAGCGCTTTGCCGTCCTTAAAAAATCCTTTATATTTTTCGGACTCTATTGTCTTTTTAAGCTGCGAGTAATATCCAAAATCCCAGTTCTTCATTTCATCAAGCAAAGACGGTTCCAAAAATGTTACAAAACTCATCACCGCCCGCATCCCTCGCGCGAATGTTCCAACCGCAACATTTCTAGGAAGACCAGAAATTTCTTGCAACAATTCCTTCAAAGCGCCCGGCATTTCTTGAGCCTTTTGGATTTCGCGGGCGATAAAGTCAGCGTTATTTTGCTTTCCGGCAAAAAGATGTCCCTGCGAAAGATCTAATACTGCTAACAAAAACGGGTGCCCGACTCGTCCAAGTTCTTTTCTCTCTTTTGTATCAATCCTTGTAATTTTCAGCGCCTGAAATCCTACGTCCTTGGGAATGCCGACATCTAAACCTCTTTGAGTAATATCGCCGACAGAATACGAGCCGTATTTCGCGCTCAAGCCGGCGTCTTCTATACGAACCGTGCCCACGCCGGGCAACAATCCTTTCCAAACGGGTCCGCCCTGTATTCTTCCCCAGACTTTAGCTGCATCACTTTTCTTTCCTTGAGGATAACCAAACCAGCCCCTGTCGAAAACAAGAAGATATACCGGACCTTTTTCATAACGGAAAGGATACGCGGTTATCAAGTCCGTGGATGTTACAAACTCTTCATCGCCTGAAATCTTTTGGTTTTGCCGTTTTATAGCTTTTTCTAAATAGATTTTGTAGCCCGCATTTTTAAATATGGCGGGACTCCACGCTCGCTCATTTGCCGATTCTTGCAAATATTGTCCAAAAACATCTAATACGAAGGTGTCCAAAAGAGTAAGCGTTTCTTCATCTTTTATCTGTTCGCTTACAACACGGCTTATATCGTTCCATATATCCGCATAATCTTCATCGTAAACAGTTAGAAAAATCGCCCGTTTTTCTTCAACAGCGCTTACCCCGTCTATTTTCTTAAAAATCCCTTTTCTGAATGCCGCAAAACCCTCAACGGCGTTTCTCTTTATTTTTTGGAACTCAGTTTTTTCTGTCTCGTCAAAAATATCTTCAAAGCTCGCGAGCTGCGTTGTATAAAAAACAGCTTTTTGCCAATTCAAAGTTTCCGCGGTGGCCGCTACGCGCTTAAAAATACTTTTCACTTCTATTCTTCGCGCGATTTCCCGCAACAATCTGCTAGCCTCTGGGATTCGGGTCAGCAGCACATCCATATTGTCCGTGCTAAGAGAACCCGCCAATTTTTCGATCTCTGTTTTTGCGACAACTTCAATCAATGAGTGCTCATTTTCAAACGGGCTTCTTTTAGTTTTCACCATTTCATCCGCCCAACCGTTTAAATCTGAATACCCAATGCCTTTAGCCGAGAATTCACTGGCGAGCCTGTCTAATTCTTCATATGTTGCGGCTACTATTCTTTGTTCAGATCTGTTATTTTCATCACTTCGCACTTCATCGCGAAGACTTCCCCAAGCCACTTCGTTTTCTTTTACAACTCGCATCCAGAGCAAGTCTTCTACGCCCTCCACATGCAATTGCTTAGAAAGCGAGTCCACCATAATAAACGGCTGTCTTCCTTTAGTATCATCTATGATAATCGTATAAACCGTTCCTGATGCTCTAATTTTAAATTCGACAAGTGTTCCACGCAGTTTCTCTTCTGAAACATTTTTCTTTTCCAAAAACTTTACGATTGTCCCTCTCTCATCTTTTAAATCATCCTCAGAAAATGAAAAAATAGGCTGTGTTTGCCGCCCGCGATTTTCGCTTCTACTGACAAGATTTTTGGGATACATAAAAAACGAATCGCCCGCGCCCTTTAAAATCCATTCTTTTTCATCTTTTAAATTCGTAGCCTCTAACAGTTTAGTTAAAATAACTCGACCGGCGGAGTCAGGCATTAACAAATAAGCGTTTCCATTTTTTTTGTCTAAGTATTTTTGCCGTTCTTCTAAATTTTCCGGCAAATCTCGGGCAATGTTTCTATCCCAAATCTTCTGAGTGAAAACGCGCACTCGTTTGTTTTTTTCTTCATAAAGCGCCACCAACGCATCGGTGCTTTCAGATCCAATCGCCTTGCGAAATTCCGCAGGAATAGTTATCCGATTTTTTCCATCAAGATTAAGAAGGAATGTTCCTAAAAATTTACTTTCATAATCAACATCTATTAATTTCCTTAAAACATATTCAACAAGCTGTGGATTAATTTGCCCAACATTATCAACTATTTGTTTCACGAGAAGAGCGTAATCTCTTCGCCAATTTTCCGGATTCTGCGCTTGAGAGAATCTAATATCGCTCCGAACAGTCGGAGCTATATATGAACCGGAAACGCTTTTTCGTCCTAAAAGCGCCGTTAGATAATTTTTTTTATCTTGGAATGAAACTTCGCTTATTTTTGGGGTAATGCCGATATATGAAGCATAGTTTTTTTGAAACGCTTTTTGGAATCCTTCGGTATGAAATCCGCCCGTAATTAAAATCGTTTTTGTTTCGCCAAGTTCTTTTAAGCGGCTAAAAACGTTTTCCGCCATAAAATTTTCACGCTCAATCGCTCCCTCGTAAAACTTAAGAGCGTTTGAAAAAGTCTCTTTAACGCTCTGAAACTCCGCTTCGCGCGTAAGAGACAAATCAATTTGGGCGAGCTTAACTATCGATAATTTCTCTTCCCTCAACAAGTCATATTCCCGTCTGGACATTTCAAGCCGCAACGCTTTTTTTATGAGTGAATATTCGTTTAAATTTTGAACAAGATTTTTTTCATCATTTGTTTTAATTAATTTTTCTTCGATTTCTTTAATAAGCCGCTCTATTTCCGTTTGCAAGGTCTCGATATCAATTTCGGAAGTCAAAATCATTTTTTGTATAAAAACTTTAAGATTCGGATATGCGTCAAAAGAAAAATCTGCGGGGCTTGCGTCTACCAGACGTTCAAAAATAAACCTTGTTTCGTAAATTGGAAGTTCATTTCGGGAAGCGAGATCAAAGACTTTCTCAATATCAGCCACGACTTTAGGATTTTCAAAACCTTCGTTTTTAATGTTTAGTCGAATATCATTTAAAAATTGTTCTTTCTCTTCCTCGAGTTTTTGGGAGGTGGGATTTTTTTCCGATTTAATTTTGAAATACCGAGTAAGAGCAGGATAATTTATTTGCTCGCTAATGTCCGCTAGATTTTTTTCTAGTTCCGATGAGTATGTCTTCTTTAATCTCTCAACCCAATCAGTGAGGGTTATTTTCCCGTCTTCGTAAGCAGTTTTCTCCGTTAAAAATTCACGAAGATTTTTATTCAGTTTTTCCCCCGCGGACTTTTGCCATTTTATATAAATTTTATTCAAAAACGTTTCCACTATTTTACGCTTAGAAAAAACTTCACGATAAAGCTCAAGATTCTTTTTATACTCTTCGGGATTTTCAACTCCCCAGCCTTGAACAGCGTCTGGATGCTTCATCAGAAACGCTTCCGCCCCTGTCATTTCTCCCGCGCTCATCAATGCTTTATTAATTTTATTTTGGACAGCTTCGTCTTCGGAGAATACGAAAAAATCGGGGTCAAGCTGAAAGCCCGCGCCTTCCATCAAAACCAGATTAATCCCGTAAGATTGGTATAGATGCTCCAAAATAGCTTGTATGTTTTTTTGCGCGTCATAATTAGAATGCGCCTCTTGAATATGAACAATAAGCGGCGCGTCATTTTTCGCAAAAACAACTTTATCAATACTGCCAAGACCAAGCGGAATTTCCAAGCCAAAAGCCTTTGAAGAAGCCCCCGCTGTTACAAGCGTCGGCGCGTTCGCGAAAATATTTGTCGCAAAAAAAGTGGTTAAAACGCTAATTGATATGATTTTTTTAATTTGATTTTTAAAAGACATAAGATCCTCTTTCCATCATCACGAGATTTTGAAAACATCTCAAGAAGATTAACATATCTTTTTCAAAATTCAACCGATTGACAAAGTTTTTTTATATCTCTTTAAAAGCCTTAAGAAACAAAGAAAATTCATAATTCTTTATGTTTTTTAATGATTATTTTAAGGCGGGTTTTATTAAAATTACTGTATCTTGACAAGCGTCGCTATGAAATGTTTTATTTTGCTTCTGCTTTTTCTTTCCAATTGGCAAGAGTGTTGGAGAAACTTTCATCGAGAATATTGCGAACTTTTTCTTCACCCAAAAGCATTCCCGCTATTCCTAAATTCCAACTGACCTTAACATTTACCTGAACGCCGCCATCAACGGATTTTAAAAAATGTTCGCGCTTCATCACTCCGCCCATCGGCAATTTTGCCTCAATCACGGCAAAGCTCATAGGCTCCCATACGGTAAACTCATTTTCGCTTTCAATATGTTGCTTGCCAATCTCGCATTGCTCAATCCATTTCAATCCCTTGCCTTCAAAGACGCTTCCTGTTTTGTCAGATTCTCGAACGCCGTCAACCCAGCTGGACATTTTAGAGACATCAGCCAGCATTCCCCAAACTTTTTCCAAGTCGGCGTTAATAATTATTTCTTTTTCAAGATTACCCATTTTATAAATCCTTTACTTCAGTTTAATCGCGACGGGCGCGTGATCAGAACCCAAAACCGATTTTAAAATAGTAGCTTCACAAACGCGCTTTGCAAGATTTTCTGAAACAAAATGATAGTCGATTCTCCATCCTACATTTCTGGCGCGCGCGCCAGTTTTCATATCCCACCAAGAATACTGGTCAATCTCCCGTTCATGCAAATCTCTAAAAACATCTCTTTGCCCGTCATTTATAAACGAATCAATCCACGCTCTTTCCATCGGCAAAAATCCTGACGTGTTTTCGTTTTCCTTCGGTCGCGCCAAATCTATTTCTTTGTGCGCCGTATTGTAATCGCCGCAAATTATCACTTCCTTTTTCTTTTTTAATTTCGCAACAAACTTGGACGTTTTCGCGTAAAAATCCATTTTGTATTGAAGTCGCTCGCTAGAAGCCTTTCCGTTTGGGAAGTAAATATTAAGAAAGAAAAAATCTTTATACTCTGCGCAAATCGCGCGCCCTTCGGAGTCAAACTTCGCAACACCAAAACCGTTTGTTATTTTTATAGGTTTTTCTTTTGAAAAAATCGCGACACCGCTGTAGCCGGGTCTCTCGGCGGAATTCCAATATGTGTTGTAGCCATCGGGGTTAAGTAGAAACAAATCGAGTTGTTCTCGGCGGGCTTTGGTTTCTTGAACGCCTAAAATATCTGGTTGTTCTGTTCGAAGCCACTCCAAGAAACCTTTTTTCTGAGCGGCGCGAATTCCATTCACATTCCAAGAAATGATATTTAGAGTCATTAGAATAATTTATTTATATAGAGTTAAAAATTCTTGCGCGCGATCAAGCTGATCCGTGCGTATAACAAGACAACCGCTGTCTTGAGAGGAAGACGCGGTGCAATAAGCATAAGCTATATTAATATCCGCCTCCGCGAGTCGTTGACAAATTTTAGTAAGCACGCCCGACTTGTTATCGATTTCAATTACAAGAACATCTTGTTCCGTGACAAAAAGTTCTTCTTGTTCAAGAAGCAGTCCGGCTTTTGTCGGATTATCCACGATAAACCGAACCACGCCATTATCAACCGCGTCATGAACCGTCATCGCGAGAATATTGATGTTTGCCTCTGATAACACCGAACAAGCCCGAGCCATTACGCCCGGTCTGTTGGATAAAAAAACGGAAAGTTGTTTTTGTATAGGCATCGCTCGTCTCTCCATCGACTGTTAACAAATATTAACGATAAACTTTTTTAAAAAAGCAAATAAAGTTTATATTCACCAGCTTACTCTTTAGTCAGCGCCATTTGTTACAAAACATAATTTTTTGCTAGGTTAGAACTGCAAAAGGATATCACGCTAGGAAGCGTCCTTCTAGCTAATTTATGAGAATTTACATTAACCGTGTCTGGCAAAAGTCGAACTGACTGGTTATGCAAAGGCAGGTCGGCTTAACACATTTGTCGAAGCGTATTTCAAACGAGATCGTTTGGGGCGAATAACAATTTCAACATCGTTTCCCAATCGATTTAACATTTCAAAAAGATTGTCTAAAGAGAAAAGGTTTATTTTGCCGTTTAAAAGACAAGACACTTTAGGCTGTGAAATATTCAGAGTTTCCGCGATTTGTTTTTGTTTTAACCCTCGTTTTTTAATTATTTCGTTAATTTTCAACATCACTTCTGCGCGCGCGCGAATGCGTTCGGGCATATTTATTTTGATGTCAGAAAACACATCATTGCTTTCGTGTTGAATTTTAATTTTTTGAATCATCATTTATTCCCTTTCAAATAATAATTCTTATAATCCTTTCTCGCCGTTTTAAATCTTGTCCAAATCAGCCTCATTTCTATAAGCGGTGTCTTGATGTCATGCTTCGATTTTTTTGAAAACACTGCAGTGCATAAATTGCTTTCGGATATTTTATTGTATAAACAACACGGTAAGTTCCGCCTTTGGAATTATCAAAAGTTTTAAATATTCTCGTATTCCCAAAACCTGATAACCGATTTGTCCTATAAGGCTACCCTCTGCGCTGGACAAGAAAAAGTCCGTATCCAATATTTTCTTTAACAGACTCTGGGAAACCGTTCTGATCTTCTCTAGCTAACTCAACGAAATCTATTTTCCTTACTTTTGTCGCATCTTTCATAATATATCATATTTGATATAAATTAACGAGCTTCTTGTTTTTACAAAAAGAATATATTTATATATAAAATATTACATATCAATTTGCATGTCACCGCTCCGTTTTTAACCAAAAAAAGTGCAATAGACGTTGTGCATGCCAATCATTTCATGGACAGATTTTGATACTTAGTCATCGCATCGATGCCCAATGCATCGATACTGGAAGTACCACAACCTTACGTTTGCAGTCATTCCGCATCGATGCCCAATGCATCGATACTGGAAGTACCACAACCTTACGGCACTGTCATTCCGCGCGTTGCTTTTTAACGTCGCGGAATCCAAATACAAAAAACCTTTAGAACCTGCAACTTCACTACGTTTCGTGCAGGATGACGCAATAGACGAATGCTACGAGGCAGACTCGCTATTACGTATCGGCGAATTCAAACTGGACGAGACGACAAATCCTCGCTTGTTTGTGTCAATGCAATGAGCATTGACTTGTCGCCGATGCCGCTTAACTAATCCTGTTTACGAAATTATTGACTTCTACAGACGTGATAAATTTTTTGACCCGTTTTTGCTTTAATGGCAAACTACGCGCCTATGCAACAATTGCAGCCGACAAAAAAACAAAATCTATTGGCACAGCTTTTTAAAATCAAAGATTTAAGTCTGATTTTAAAAGAATCACACGACCCCGCGAAGCAACTCAAAAAATCGCTAACCGCTCTCGACCTCATTTTCTTAGGCATCGGCGCGATTATCGGCGCGGGAATTTTTACCGTAGTCGGAACCGCCGCGGCGGGAGACTTAGTCCGTCCCGGCGCAGGCCCCGGAATTATTCTGTCGTTTGTTTTAAGCGCTGTCGCGTGCGGTTTTGCCGCTCTTTGTTATTCAGAGTTCGCCGCGATGATTCCAATATCAGGTAGCGCTTACACTTATTCATATGCTTCTTTTGGCGAGCTCATAGCGTGGGTTATCGGGTGGGATTTGATTTTAGAATATACAGTCGCCAATATCGCTGTCGCAATAAGTTGGTCGGGCTATTTCACAGAATTCATTCACGGCTTTGGCGTTTATCTTCCAGAGTGGGCAACGGTAGATTTTAAAACAGCGTTTCATGGATTTGAAAAAGCGGCAACGCTGCTAGCGCAGGGGCAAACCCTCGAATCTCTTCCCCACGCTCTGCAAAAAACATATCTGGCGATTCACAACGCTCCGCATTTTCTTGGAATGCCGGTTGTGGTAAACGCTCCCGCGTTTATTATTGTTTTCCTCATTACAACTCTTCTTGTCATCGGCATAAAAGAAAGCGCACGGTTCACTTCGTTTATGGTTGTTATCAAACTTTTGATTTTGGCTCTTTTTGTAAGCGTAGGAATTTTTTACGTTAAACCGGAAAACTGGACACCGTTTGCCCCGAACGGTTTTGCCGGAATAAAAACAGGCGCCGCCATTGTCTTTTTTGCTTACATAGGGTTTGACGCCGTGTCCACAGTCGCCGAAGAAACAAAAAATCCGCAAAAAAATCTTCCTATCGGAATTTTAGGCTCGCTGGTTATTTGCACGTTTATTTACATAATCGTCTCAGCGATATTTACAGGCATGATCCCGTTTTCATTATTAAAAGAAACTCCCGCGCATCAAAAAGCGGAAGCTCTTGCTTGGGCAATGCGTTTTATCGGACAAAATTGGGCAACGGGAATTGTCGCTGCGGGCGCGCTAACCGCGCTAACGGCTGTATTGCTTGTTATGCAGCTAGGACAAACTCGTATATTTTTCGCGATGTCGCGAGACGGGCTTTTGCCTCGTTTTTTTTCAAAAGTTCATCCCAAATTTAAAACACCTTATATCACAACTATTTTAACGGGACTTTTCGTTGCGTCCGTGGCGTCGTTTACAAACATAGACGATATGGTCGATTTGACAAACATTGGGACACTATTCGCCTTCGCACTGGTTTGTTTTGGTGTAATTATTCTGAGAGTAAAAGAGCCGTATAAACATCGTTCTTTTTCCGTTCCATTGAATCCTCTTCTTCCGCTGCTTGGCGTTGCGTCTTGTGTTTTTTTAATGACAGGGCTTCCGACAATTACGTGGATTCGTTTCGTGATTTGGCTTGTGTTGGGACTTTGTTTTTATTTCATTTACGGATTAAAACATAGTCTTTTACATAAAAACTAATTTCCTTATATCTTTTTCTCCATCCACTTTTCCTCTTTTAAAAGTCTCTCAACTATCTTCGCCGCGCCAGCCGCGATTGACGCGATAGGAGTTAATGAAAATTTATTGTTTTTTATAAACGGAGTCGCGTCCATCGATTGATATTCTCGTTTGCGTTTAAATCAGTTTAAAATTTTTTTTGCGTTTTACGACAAAAAGGGTTGACCTTCACGAGAAAATAAAATATAAGTAAAAAGTTTGTTCACGCAAATCCTAAAAAAGGAGGCAACGATGCTTACTTTCAAAAATAAGATTCTTTTAATCGGCTTCGGCTCGGTCGCGAAATGCGCCCTCCCAATTCTTTTAAAACACATCCGCGTTCCATATAAAAACATCACTGTCCTAGACTTCGTGGATAAACGCAAAGAGCTTGCCCCTTGGATTAAAAAAGGCATTCATTATTCTCAAGAGCGCATTAATCCGATAAATGTTGCCCGAACACTTTCAAAGTATGTTTCATCCGGCGGACTTGTCCTTGACCTCGCGTGGAATATCGACACGCTCGACATGATTACGTGGTGTTATGAGAACAAAGTTTTATACATAAATACTTCCGTAGAAGAATGGGATCCGTATGCCAACATAGACGAGGAAACTCCTCTTGAAAAATCTCTTTACTTCAAACAAATGGAGATCAGAAAACTCACCGCCCAATGGGATGAAGAATCCACAACCGCGGTGCTAGATCACGGCGCGAATCCGGGTCTTATTTCACATTTCACAAAACAAGGTCTCCTTGATATTGCGGAAAAAGTTACACGCGATACTGAAGTAGCAAAGCGCGAACGGAAGACTTTAGAGCGGCTAATACGCGATCAAAAATTCCACCGTATCGCGATGAAACTTGGCGTAAAAACTATTCACATAAGCGAACGCGATACGCAAATTACTAACCGGCCGAAACAAGTTGATGAATTTGTGGGAACATGGTCAATTGAAGGGCTTCGTGAGGAAGCGCTAGCTCCTGCCGAAATGGGCTGGGGCACGCATGAAAAAGAACTGCCGGCTCTTGCCTTTCTTCCAGATTACGGTCCGCAAAATCAAATATTTCTTTCGCAAATGGGAATGAATACTTGGGTCAGATCTTGGGTTCCGGGATACGAAATTGTCGGAATGCTTATAAGACATGGCGAAGCATTTACCATTTCGGAAAAACTTACTGTTTGGAAAAACGGCAAAGCAGTTTATCGTCCAACTGTTCATTATGCTTATATGCCGTGCGATGAAACTATCACATCCCTTCACGAACTCAGATGCCGAAACTATGAGCTGCAGCCCAATTGCCGCATAATGTCCGATGAAATTATAAGCGGCACGGACGCTTTGGGCTCTCTTATTATGGGACATAGATACAACTCGTGGTGGACGGGAAGCATGCTTACGATTGATGAAGCGCGCGATTTAGTGCCGCATCAAAATGCCACAACAGTTCAAGTCGCGATCGGCATTGTTTCCGCGGCGGTTTGGATGATTCAAAATCCCAAAAAAGGCGTGTGCATTCCTGACGACATACCTCACGAAGAAATTCTTGAAACCGCGAAACCATATCTTGGAACATTCGTATCCGAACCTTACGACTGGACTCCTCTAAAGAACTATCGAATCTTTTTTCCTGAAAATCCAGCGGAGCATTTGGACAAAAAAAACATCTGGGGATTCAAAAACTTTTTTTTCAAATCATAAACATTTTCTGGCATCTAACTGTTCTGCGCAAATATTTATTAGATTTTGCGAATTACTTCGTATCGCAGAATGACCGCTATAAGGTAGATGGCTTTGACATTTGGTCATTTGTGAAACAGTTGGCGTATGGTTATTCTTATAAAAGTCAAATCTAGCGCGAGGTCGTATTTTATCTTCTATCTTAAATATTCCGTGCATTCCTGCTTCCCCGTTCTGTCATAAAGACAATAAGAAACCAATGCTTTTTTGTTTAGCGTATCAGCATCAATAGAGGCGCCCGGAATTCCCCATATTATAGAAAGAGGCCAAGACAGCAAATTTAAAAACCCAAAAAGCCATTGGCTAGATTCACCATACTCGCCGCAACCTAAGTAAAAATTACCAACCCCAGGCAATATATTCAAGGCTCCAGCAAGCCCAACATTAAAAGGCTTTTCATGATTTCCAACTGATCTATCAACAGTTATGCCTTGTCCTCTTAATTGCGACAACGTAGCACGTTCTGTTCCTGATAAACTTGTACATCCTGCCTGAGAAATTAAAATACGCATAATCAAGCCAATTATAACTATTTGTCTAATCATCGCCCCTTTCTTTCTTTGGGATATTTAACTTTAAAGCCACTTTAAAAATCGTAAGCATCTTAAAACATACCTTTGCCTGAGTGTTCTTTTTAGGTATGTTTTTTGATAATGATGGCTATGAAAAATGAACCCGCGGAAATTTAAAAAATTCTTGCCGGCAATATCAAAAAATATCGCGCGAAAGCCGGGCTCACGCAAGAAGAAGCCGCGGAGATTGCTGAATTAACTCTAAAATATTGGCAGCGGCTTGAAATGGTTTCACAAACAGATTTGCCGTCACTGCCCGCTCTTTTCAAAATAGCCGGCGCCTTAAAGACAACTCCGTCCAGTTTAATCGCCGAAGAATAAACTTCTTGCGTAAACGAAAACGCGACTTAAAATCAAGCTTATGCAAACCACTTTTCCCGCTGAAATAAATTTCCCATCAAAGGTTATTTTAAAAAGATACGCGGCGGACGTTATCGCTCGTGAATGTTCGGAGTTCGGTAAACGCGGGCTTTTGATTTGCGGAAATTCTCTTGTCAAAAATGGAACTCTCGAAAAATTAAATGAGGCATTTAAACCCGCGTCTCTTATTGTCGATTTTTTTATTAAGCAATCCGGCGAACCAACAACAGCGGCGCTTGAGCAGGCTATTAAAAAATCTCGCGAGATAAAATCAGATTGGGTTTTGGGAATTGGAGGCGGAAGCGCCATTGATTTAGCAAAGGCTACGGCGGGACTTTTCAACACATCAAATCTTGTTTCTTTTTATCATCAAGGCGGCGAAATAGAAAAATCCGGTATTCCGTTTATAGCCGTTCCAACAACGGCCGGGAGCGGCGCGGAAGCAACTCCAAATGCTGTCATAACAGACGGCGAAAAAAAACTAAAACGCTCAATACTCTCGTCTGATTTTTTAGCAAAAAAAATAATTTTAGACGCCGCTCTTTTACAAGATATTCCATTTTCTACTCTCTGCTATTCGGCAATGGACGCTTGGGTTCAAGGCTACGAATCTTTTATATCAAAAAACTCAACGTGGTTTAGCGAAAGCTACGCGCTAAAATCCTTACAACTTGTCAGCCGCAATTTAACAAGCGCGTTAAATTCAAAGCATATTGAAAATTTAGAACCCCTTTTGATTGGAAGTTTTCTTGCCGGAGCAGCGCTATCACATTCTCGGCTTGGAGTTATACACGGACTCGCGCATCCGCTTGGCGCGATTTATGAAGTTCCGCACGGGCTTATTTGCGCCTCGTGTTTTGTCCCCTCTATCAAATTAAATATGGAAGCAATGGGTTCAAAATACGCTGTCATGAGCCAAGCGGTTGGAGGCGATTTTTTAAAAACTGTTTTTGATTTGCAAAAAACTCTCAATCTTAAATCTCCATTCAAAGGTAAAAATATTATAAATCGCGAAAAAATCATCAAAGAAACTCTTGCTTCAGGTTCCACGGCGGCAAATCCAAAAACCATCTCGGAAAAAGATATTGAATATATATTGAAAGAGATCTTTTAAATCATAAACAAGCTGTTTCGCGACAAACTTATCTTCCCCGCCCTCTTGCCCCTCGGATATTTTTTGATATAATCCCTCAAATATTGCCTGCGTCCTATCCCGCTTAGTGAAAGTAGCCTTCACAGTCGCAAAATCACTATCTCGGAAATCTTATTTTGGGCTCCGACAGGCGTCAATTCATTCACAAAGTTGGTATGAAAGGGCGTCTTCATCATGTTTGTTCCAAAACTTTTTACTACTCTTAAAACCTATTCTTGGGCACAACTTCGTCAAGATTCTCTCGCGGGAATTATCGTGGGCATCGTGGCTTTCCCGCTTGCGATTGCGTTCGCCATCGCTTCCGGCGTTTCTCCCGACAAAGGGTTTGTTACCGCCATTATTGCCGGAGCGATTATCTCCGGGCTTGGTGGAAGCCGCGTTCAAATCGGCGGACCGACCGGCGCATTTGTAATTATTGTTTACAGCGTTCTGCAAAAGTTTGGAATGAACGGGCTGCTGGTCGCGACTTTTATGGGCGGAATAATTCTGGTCATAATGGGGCTTTTCCGCTTCGGCTCCGTAATAAAATTTATGCCGTATCCCGTAATTGTTGGTTTTACAAGCGGCATCGCCGTTATCATTTTCTCCTCACAGATAAGGGACTTCTTAGGGCTTGAAATGTATACCGTTCCTGCTCCATTTTTGCAAAAATGGGCAGCTTACGCTAACGCCCTTCCAACCATAGATCCTTACGCCGTTGCGATTAGTATATTTTCCCTTGCTGTTTTGATTTTTTGGAAAAAAGTCTCAAACCGTATCCCTGCCGCTCTTGTGGCGCTTGTGGCGTCTACCTTAATTGCGCATTACTTCAAACTCCCAATAGAAACCATCGGCAGCAGATTTGGCGAAATCCCCCACACTCTTCCGATGCCAAAATTTCCTTCTATTTCTTGGAGCGAAATTGATAATTTGCTGCCAAGCGCCATGACAATCGCGGTGCTTGCCGGCATGGAATCTCTTCTTTCCGCGGTTGTCGCGGACGGTATGATTGAAGGAAAGCATCGACCAAATGTCGAACTTGTGGCGCAAGGAATTGCGAATATGGCATCTCCGCTTTTTGGAGGAATTCCCGCGACTGGCGCGATCGCGCGAACCGCCACAAATGTCCACAACGGCGGAAGAACTCCGGTCGCCGGACTTGTCCATTGCGTCGTTCTTTTGGCAATTATGTTTTTCTTAGGCAAATGGATTTCTTTAGTTCCGCTTGCCACTCTTGCCGCAATTCTCATTGTCGTTGCCTACAATATGGGCGAACAAAGATCGTTCGCGATGATTTTACGAAGCCCCAAAAGCGACGCCGCGGTTTTGCTCGTTACTTTTTCTCTAACAGTTTTGGCCGATTTAACTATCGCCATTCAAGTCGGTCTGTTTTTGGCAATGCTTCTTTTTATGCGCCGGATGGCGCTTGTCACAAATATTGGCGTTTTTACAAAAGAGTTGAAAGACTCGCCCGACCCAAGCTACGACCCAAACTCCGTCAACAAACGAGACATGCCTCCGCAAACTGAGGTCTATGAAATTAACGGCCCTTTTTTCTTCGGAGCTTCTTATAAGTTTATGGCGGCAATGGGCGGGATTGAAACAAAATCAAAGGTTCGCGTTCTCCGTATGCGGAATGTTCTCGCTTTGGATGCCACGGGACTTCACACTTTAACTGAGGTTTACAAGACGCTAAAAAAGCGAAATGTCTCTCTTTTGATTTCAGACTTGCACACGCAGCCGTTAATCGCGATGGAACGCTCGGGGCTTTTAGAAGAAATTGGCGAAGGTAATTTATTTGGGAATATCGATGACGCGTTAAATCGCGCTCGCGAAATTTTAGGCTTACCGCAAATCCCGCGGCCTGTTCCGTTTGTGCCTACAGTTGAGCGCGAAAAGTCTGTTTAACTTTCTTGAAGCGAAAAAGAAAATTTTTGCGCGTTTGTTATCATTTTCGTGCTCATAAATCCGAGGAATGAACACTAAAGAGCTGCACTTGCTACAGTTTTTGAACTCGTTTTTTTATTTCCTCTATAAGCTGCAGTCCAACTTCCCTGTCATAATTGGAAGAATCGTATTGAGTGTTCAAAATAATAAAAATTTCCCGAAGCATTCTTTGTATTAAAAAAATTTTCTCACCCTGCCGTCCAAGCTTTTCAATAATGGCGTATAAAAATGACTTCATCGAATGTATCGCATCGTAATTGAGCGTTTTTTCTTTCCCGCACCAAAAAAATTCTAATTCCATGAGAGCATTTTCCAACAAATTAAGGCTTTCCGCCACGCCGCCTCTCTTTAAACTGTTTTCTGTATCTGTAATTTTTCCGTTCATGCGAGGATACTTACCACGTCATTTTTACTAGAGCAAGCTAGCCTGACGAAGTTTTTTAAAATATCTTTTTAGTTTTTATTGAAAAATAAACTGTTATAATACGCTCTCTATAGAAATTTATATGACTATTTTTCTATTTTAAAAAACTTATAAGGAGAGGTTGTTATGTATGAAGAATTAAACAAAGATTTGAACGCGCAAGAAAAAGGCAAGCGGCCAAAACGAATGCCTTTTTGGGGAAAGGCTATCAAACTTTTACTTTCACAAAAATCCGATTCCACCAAACCCAAATCTGTTAACTGGCTGTCGCAAAAAACGGGTATAAATGAAAAAAATCTTCATAACATTATTGCGGGCAGGATTCTTGACCCTACATCAGAAAAACTTGTCGCCATCGCGGACGCTTTTGAAATATCTTTTTCAGAATTTGCGGCAATAGCTATGGGAGAAAATGAAGGAAACTTTTATGTCTGCGGATTTGGAGATAGAGGGTTTGTTGATTATCCGCAGCACGGTCTTAGCATTCAAACGCTTACGCCTCAGGCTAAAACCAGTCGTGATTTTTTCCTTGGCCGGCTGAGGATAAAACCATTTAAAGATTTGAGAAAATGGAAGTTTAAGGAAAACTCTACAGTTGCGATTTTTGTTGAATCGGGAACTTTGGAAATGACTTACGGAAGCAGTAAAAAAACAATTCATTCAAATGAATCGGTTTACTTTGACGCTTCAGTGCCGCACAAAATCAAAAACATTGACTCAATCGAAGCCATACTTTTTCTCGTAACCAATCCGTCAATTTTTTAATAAATCGCCGCGTCCCTGAATTGAATCGCCTTGCGTGTTTAAAACAACTTCGCGATTCGTTCTACGGCCCGCTCAATATCTTTTTCAGAAGTTGCAAAACTCATCCTAATATGCTTTGAGCTTCCAAACGGCTCACAAGGAATAACGGCGACATGCGCTTCTTCTAGCAATTTCTTAGCGACATCGAACGCGGAAAGCCCTGTGGCGCTGATGTCCGTAAAAAGATAAAAAGCGCCGTTAGGTTTAAAAGGCTTGAAGGTTCCAACAGCTTTTAGTTTTTCAATAAAGAAGTCTCTGCGTTTTTCATAAATTTTTCGCATACGCTCCGCTTCGATATCACCTTTTTCTAGAGCCGCGACGCCGCCCGCTTGCGTAAATGAAACAGTGTTTGAGGTAGAATGACTTTGAATGCTCGAGACTGCTTTGGCAAGAGATTTTTCAGGAATCGCCGCGTATCCAAGCCGCCAGCCCGTCATGGCATACGCTTTGCTATGCCCATTTATAATTACAGTTTGCTTGGCGACTTCCGAGTCGACAGCGGCGATTGATATGTGCTTTGAACCATCAAAAATAAGTTTTTCGTAAATCTCATCGCTTAGAACCACAAGATTGGAATATTTTTTTATCACATTGCAAAGCGCCTGTAATTCTTCTTTGGAATAAACCGCGCCTGTCGGATTCGATGGAGCGTTTAAAATCAGCACTTTGGATTTAGGCGTAAGTTTTGCTTCAAGTTTTTCGGGAGTAATTTTAAAGCTAGTCTCCGCGTCAGTTTCGATAAAAACGCTTTTGCCGCCTAATACGGTTACCATTTCCGGATAACTTAGCCAATATGGAACGGGAATTAAAACTTCATCATCCGGATTCAATAACGCGAAGAGAACGTTAAAAATAGCGTGTTTCGCGCCGGTGCTCACAACAATTTGGTCGGCAGAAAACTCTAATCCCTGATCACGTTTTAGTTTATGGGCAATAGCCTCTCTTAATTCTTGCGTCCCAGAAACAGCCGTATATTTTGTCTGACCTTTTTTAAGAGCATCAATAGCCGCGTCTTTAATAAAATCCGGCGTGTCAAAATCAGGTTCTCCCGCGCTGAGAGAAATCACGTCTATGCCTTGAGCTTTCATAGCCTTTGCTTTTGCCGCGATTTCCAAAGTTACGGAAGGCTTTACAGCTGCAACACGTTTTGCAATTTCCATCATTTTTCCCTTTATGAAAAAAGACAGGAGTGCTCATAAAAGCACCCCTGTCCCAGTTTAAAATCTTAGGTTGTAAAAATTTAAAGAAAACGCCTTATTATTGTTCATCTCCCTTAAGAAATTTTCTAAGCGTCCCAAGAAATCCGCCTTTTTTGTTTGTTTCTTTTTTCTCAGGTTTTTCTTTTGTTTCTTCAACTTCCTTTGCCGCTTTTTTAGTTTTCTTCTCAGCGGTTTTGGAGGCTGTCTTTACTGTTTTCTTTTCATCTGCCGCTTCGACGGCTTTAACTGATTTGCTTTTTTTCTTGCTGTCTTTTTTCGCAGGCGCTTCAAAAACCGCCGTCCATTCTAAAAGCGCTTTTTCCGCGCCATCGCTAGCGCGAAACCCTAAGCGAAGTACACGCGTATAGCCGCCGGCGCGCTCTTTCAAAAGCGGAGCTATTTTCTTAATAAGAATATCCGCGATTTTAGGATCACGGACTTTTGAGATCAAAAGCCTTCTAGCGTGAAGCCCTTCGCGTTTCGCGATAGTAACCGCTTTGTCCGCAAAGCTGCTGACTTCCTTCGCGCGAGCATAAGTAGTTTCAATTCTCTTATGCAAAACAAGCGCGCGAAGAATGTTTCTAAGCATCGCCGTGCGGTGTGAACTAACAACTCCTAATTTTCTTCTACGTCGTTGATGTCGCATAATTAACCTTAAGCCTCCGCAGAATTATCTACAGCAGCCGAAGCCACATGACCAGCGACATTGTATCCAAGATGAAGATTCATCTTTTCCAAAATCGCATTAATTTCGTTAAGTGATTTTTTTCCGAAGTTTTTATACTTCAGCATTTGCGCTTCTGATTTTTGAACTAATTCGCCGATGGTTTTAATATTGGCGGCTTCTAAGCAATTTGCGCTTCTGACCGAAAGTTCTAATTCGCTGATTGGTTTGTTGAGAAGATCAGCAAACTCATCGGTCTTTACATTTTCTTCCTCTTCTTCATCTTCGGGAAGTTCGCCGTAATTGACGAAAATATCGAGATGGCGCTGAAGAATATTTGATGCATACAAAAGTGCGTCTTCCGGTCCCATTGCTCCATTCGTCCAAATTTCAAGAATCAAACGGTCGTAGTCCGTTATCTGTCCGACGCGCGTGTCTTCCACCGCAAAATTAACCTTGATCACGGGAGAAAAAATCGAGTCAACCGCGACAACGCCGATTGAAGCATCTTCTTTTTTATTTTTTTCTGCCGGAGCATAACCGCGGCCGCGCCCGACTTCCATTTCCAAACGAACGTGTTTATCTTTGCTAAGCGTAAAAATAACCTGCTCTGGATTCACGATCTCAACGGTTTCGTCTGTTTGAATATCGCTAGCCTTAACAACGCCTGCTTTTTTTGCGTCAACAAAAATTGTTTTAGGCCCCTTGCCGCTATAACGCAAAACAAGCTTTTTTACATTCATAACAATTTGCGCGCCGTCTTCAACTATTCCATCCATAGCTGAAAACTCGTGCAACATTCCATCCGACTTAATACTAGTAACCGCAGCGCCTTCAATTGATGAAATTAAAACACGGCGAAGCGCGTTTCCAATTGTCGTTCCATAACCACGTTCAAAAGGTTCAGCAACGAACTTACCGTAAGTAGGCGTTACCGAACTTTGATCTAACTCTAAACGCTTTGGTGTTTCAAACGTTCTCCAACGGATACCCATTTTATTTCCTCCTTATGCAAACAATAATAGAAAACTTTGCGAGTTGTTTTTATTACTTTGAGAACAACTCAACGATGAACGATTCTTCCACAGGGATTCCAGCATCAGTCTTGGTAGGAAGACGTGCTATTTCTCCCAAAACTTTGGCACGATCAAGAGCAAGCCACTCAGGAGCCGTAAGGTCTTTCCATTTCTCAAGATTGTCTTTGACTCTTTTGATGGTTGCTTCTTTTTGCTTAACTCCAACTTTATCTCCGACTTTGCAGACATAAGATGGAATATTTACTTTTTTGCCATTTACGGTGATATGCCCATGTCCGACCATTTGTCTCGCTTCACGGCGTGAACCGGAAAAAAGAAGACGAAAAACAATGTTGTCCAAACGGCGTTCATGAAGCTCAATCAATTTTTCACCGGTAACGCCTTTGGTTTTAAGCGCGCGCGCGAAGAACACACGAAATTGACGCTCTGTAACGCCATAAATTCTTTTCATTTTTTGCTTCTCGCGCAACTGAACGCCATAGTCGGATATTTTCTGCCGAGCTTGCCCGTGTTGACCCGGCGCTTTGCTCAAACGTTTGTCGTGTTTTTCATCTGTTGTGCGACGACCTTTAAGACCTAGGTTAATCCCCTCACGGCGATGCAACCTAATAACTGGACCGCGGTATCTTGACATAAATTACACTCTCCTCTTTTTAGGGGGACGGCACCCATTGTGCGGCACCGGCGTAATATCGTGAATAGCACTAATTGCAAGTCCCACTGCTTGAAGAGCGCGAATCGCTGATTCGCGTCCCGCGCCAGGTCCCTTAATATAAACTTCAACTTCTTTCATTCCGAATTCCAGCGCTTTTTTTGCCGCCTTTTCAGACGCAATCTGAGCGGCAAAGGGCGTAGATTTTTTTGAGCCTTTAAATCCGGAAGAGCCCGACGATTCCCAGCAAATAGCGTTTCCGCCCGCATCGGTAATCGTAATTATTGTGTTATTAAAACTCGCGGCGATGTGCGCCACTCCGCGAGCGATATGTTTAAGTTTTTTCTTTTTTGCCATATAAGTCCTCTGTTCTTTAAACCTTATTATTTTCCAACTGGCTTTGGAGCAAGCCCGCCAACTGTTTTACGTTTTCCTTTGCGAGTTCTCGCATTGGTGTGAGTTCTTTGACCGCGGCAAGGAAGTCCTTTCAAATGCCGAGATCCGCGATAACTTCTAGTGTCCATAAGACGCTTGATGTTTTGCTGAATTTCACGGCGAAGATCGCCCTCCACTTTCGTTTCTTTTTGAATGATAGAGGTAATCAACGAAACCTCAGCATCCGTCAAATCTTTTGCGCGTTTCGCAAAATCGATTTTCGCTTCCGTCAAAACTTTTTTAGAAAGCTTTTTCCCGATTCCGAACAAATAAGTCAATGCGACATCTACTCGCTTTTCTCTCGGAATATCAACACCAATGATACGCGGCATATTTTAAATCCTTTCTTAAATTAACCTTGTCGTTGTTTATGCTTGGGATTGCTGCAAATCACATAAACATAACCTTTGCGACGAACAATCTTGCAATTTTCACAAATCCTTCTCACAGAACTTCTTACTTTCATCTCATCACCTCTTATAACCTATTTGACTCGAAACGTTATTCTTCCGCGCGTTAAATCATATGGCGAAAGTTCCATTTTTACTTTATCCCCGGGAAGAATACGAATGTAATGCATTCTCATTTTCCCAGAAACATGCGCTAAAACCTTATGCCCATTTTCAAGTTCTACTCGAAACATAGCGTTAGGCAAAGGCTCTACCACTGTTCCTTCTACTTCAACCGCGTCTTCTTTTGGCATGTTAAATTTAAGCCTCTCCGCGTGTTAAATTCAAAAAACCGCCTTTTACGAAAGCGATTGTATCTTCATAATGGCTGGCATTTTTACCATCTTGCGTTACAACTGTCCAGTTATCCGAAAGCGTCTTAACCGCATAATGTCCGTCTGTTACCATCGGCTCTATCGCTAAAACCATTCCTTCTTCAATCTTCGCGCCGCGGCCGCGCCTTCCATAATTTGGAACTTGCGGATCTTCATGGAGATGCCGCCCGATAGCGTGCCCCGTATAATCTCTAACAACTCCAAAGCCGCGTGTTTCAATGTATTGCTGAATCACCTCAGCAAAATCGCCAATCCGCCAACCCGGCTTATATTGAAAAAGAGCTTCGTCCAAAGATTCTTTAGCAACTGCAACAAGGGCATTTGTCCTTTTATCAGCTCCACCGACTATCCATGTTCTAGCGGCGTCTGAATAATAACCTTTCAACTTCGCCCCGATATCAAAACTTACAACATCGCCTTTTTGGAGTTTGCGGCTGCCCGGAATTCCGTGAACGACTTCTTCATTGATAGAAATACAAGTCGTTTTAGGATATCCGCAATATCCTTTAAACGCTGGCTCTCCGCCATTTTCGCGAATAATTTTTTCCGCCACCGTATCCAACTCATCCGTTGTCCTTCCCTCGGAAACTAAGGGCTGAACAACCGCAAAAACTTTTTTTAAAATATCGCCAGAATCTCGCATCAACTCGATTTCTCGAGCAGATTTAAGTTCTATCATAAAAAGTTTTTCCTAAGCAAATTTTTCAAAAAGCGCTTCTAAAGTTTTTTGCACCGAAGGAGCATCTCCTTCTGCCAGAACATCATGCAAAACACCCTTTTTTCCATAAAATTCAACAAGCGGTTTTGTTGATTCTTGATAAACTTTCAAGCGATTCAAAATCGTTTCCGGCTCGTCATCCTTACGAGTTATTAGCGGTAAGTTGTGGCAATCGCAAATTCCTTCGACTTTTGGCGGCATATTTTTAACATGATAAATTTTACCGGTTACAGAACAAAGTCGGCGGCCTGAGAGCCGTTCAAGAAGAACCTTATCAGACGCCTCAAAATTTATTACTGCCGTTAACGCGATTTGTTCGTCTTTTAAAAATTTTTCCAAAGACTCCGCTTGCCCAATTGTCCTTGGATAACCGTCTAAAATAAATCCTTTGGCACTTTTAAGCGCGCGAATTTCCGCAGCCATCATGTCATTGACAAGAGCATCAGAAACAAGTTCGCCGCGCGCGATTACATCTTTTGCGATACTGCCAAGTTCCGTTCCTTCTTTAATATTTCTTCGCAATATATCTCCCGCCGCAAGTTGGACGACGCCGTATTTATCACAAATAATTTTCGCGTGCGTTCCCTTGCCCGCGCCCGGAGGCCCCAAGAAAATTAAGTTCATGATTATCGCCGCCCTTTAAGTTTTCCGCGTTTTATGAACCCGTCGTAATGGCGCATCACAAGCTGGGATTCAACATTTTTCATAACATCCAAAACGACACCAACAATAATTAAAAGTCCGGTGCCGCCAAAAAAACTGGCAATCAGAAATGGTATATTCAAAACATGCGGCGAAGAAATAATTTTAGGGAAAAGCGCGATAAGCGCCAAAATGACCGCCCCAGCAGTCGCGATTCTCGTCATCAAATAATCCAAATATTCCGCCGTGTTTCTTCCGGGACGAATGCCCGGAATAAATCCGCCGTATTTTTGAAGATTTTCACTCACTTCAATCGGATTAAATGTTATCGCTGTATAAAAGAAGGTAAAGAAAACAATCAAAAGAGCGTCAAGCGCCATATAGCCGCCGGAACCATAACTTATGGCTTGCGCGATTCTTGTAAAAGCTCCGGCATTAGGGAAAAATCCAGCTATGGTCGCGGGAAACAAAATAACTGATTGGGCAAAGATAATTGGAATAACGCCCGCTTGGTTTACCTTAAGCGGCAAATATGTACTTTGACCTCCATACGTGCGATGCCCGCGGATTTGTTTCGCGTATTGCACCGGAATTTTGCGCTGACCTTGTATAATCAAAATCAAAAACACCACCGCGCCGACAAATAAAACACACATTACCGCGAATTTCCACCACGCAAGCTGCTGATGCGACATATCCAGCGGCGACAATAAAACCCAAGTTTGCCGCAACGCTTCTGGAAGCGACTCAATAATACCAGCGGTGATAATAATCGACATGCCATTGCCGATTCCATGCGCATCTATTTGTTCACCAAGCCACATAATAAATGCCGTGCCGGTAGTCATCGTCAACATACACATCAAACGAAATCCCCAGCCGGGATTTGGGACAATCACGGTTCCGCCAAATGCCGCGGGATTTTCAAGCCAAAGAGCAATAAAAAAAGTTTGAAGAATGCTTAAAACAATCGTTCCATAGCGCGTATATTGAATTATTTTTTTTCGGCCTTCCTCGCCTTCTTTTGCCATTTTTTCAAGAGCGGGAATTACCACCGTGAGAAGCTGCAGAATAATAGACGCGGATATATAAGGCATAATGCCCAAAGCGAAAATAGTCGCTTTTTGAAGCGCTCCGCCTGTAAACATCCCCATGAATCCGAGCAGATTGCCACCCGCCATGTGCTGTTGAAAAAATCTCGCAAGAGCCACGCCGTCTATGCCGGGAGTGGGAATATATGTCCCGATTCTATAAACAACGATAATCGCAAAAGTGAAGAAAATCTTTTTACGAAGATCGGGAACTTTTAAAATATTACTGAACGCCTGTAGCACCAAAACTCCGTTCTTTTACGTTAGTTATTTAGTGGTAAGAAGAACCGCTTGACCGCCTGCGGCTTCAATTTTTGTTTTTGCCGAAGAGCTAAAGAGATGCGCTTTCACAACAACAGCTTTTTTTATTTCGCCAACTCCTAAAATTTTAACTCCATCGCGCAGTTGGGAAACAATTCCTTTAGAAACTAAAATTTCCGGCGTAACTTCTTTTTCTGAAAGAGAAGCAATCTTTTCTAAGTTTACAACTGCATAAACTTTTTTAAATGCGACCCGGCTAAACCCGCGCTTAGGGAGCTTGCGATAAAGAGGATTTTGTCCGCCTTCAAACCCCGGATTCAAAGCAAATCCTGAACGAGCGCGTTGACCTTTATGGCCCTTTGTGGAAGTTTTCCCATGTCCGGAACCGATTCCGCAGCCAAGTCGTTTTTTTCTTTTTTTATAAGGAAATTTTGCTCTCATGACCTTTTCTCTTTCTTAATCCAAACGAGTTTTTCGGTCGACAAGCGAGGTCAAACCGTTAATTGCCGCTTTTAAAACATTAATTGAGTTATCACTTCCAAGACTTTTCGTAAGAATATCTTTTATCCCGCAAGCTTCGCATACCGCACGGACTGAACCTCCCGCAATAATACCGGTGCCGGGCGCCGCTGGCTTTAGTAAAACTTTTGCCGCGCCGTATCGCCCAAGAATTTCGTGAGGAATAGTAGTTCCCTTTAGTGTGATTTTTATAGAATTTTTTCGCGCCGCGGCAAGAGCCTTGCGAATAGCATCGGCAACTTCATTCGCTTTCCCTTGAGCGTATCCTAAAGAAGCCTCAGCGCCGCCAACAACAACCAACGCGCTAAATGAAAAACGCTTGCCGCCTTTCACAACCTTTGAACAGCGATTTACTTGAATAACCTTTTCATAAGCTGACGACCCGTCTGCCGCCATAGAAGAAGCTCGTGATGAGCGAGAAGGCGCATTTGTTTTTTTTGCTTCTGTTTTTTGCTGTTCATTTTGTGTTGCGTCTGTTTTTGGCATACTGCTTAAGTTTCCTTTCACTAAAACTTTAAAATTGAATTCCGCCGGCACGAATTGCTTCCGCCAACGCTTTCACTCGTCCGTGATATAAATATCCGCCTCTATCAAAAGAAATTTGCTTAATTCCCTTTGCCTGCAAAAGATTAGCAAAAGCTTTCCCAACCTGTTCGGATACGGAAATTTTGCCTTTAACGCCTTTTTTAGAGATTTCAGAACTTCTGGAAGAAATCGAAGCTAAAGTTTTGTTAGATTCATCATCAATCGCTTGAACAGAAATATTTGTAAGCGAGCGGTTTACAACAACGCGCGGCCGTTCTGCCGAACCGATAACTTTTTTACGAATTCTGCGATGTCTTTGAATTCTTCCCCAAATTTTATTAACCTGCGCCATAAATTCTTTACTCCTTCAATAAGATTAACTGACCGCTTTTCCTTGTTTGCGGCGCACATGCTCATCAATATAACGAATGCCTTTGCCCTTGTAAGGCTCAGGTTTCATAAAATTACGAATTTCCGCCGCAACCTGTCCGACTCGCTGTTTATCAGCTCCTGTAATAACAACGGACGTTGGTTTAGGGCATTTAATTTCAACATCTTTGTTAAAAACATAATCTATAGGATGCGTAAAACCAAGCACGAGCGAAAGGACATTTCCCTTAACAGCCGCCTTCATACCGACACCAACAATCTCAAGCTCTTTTGAGTATCCTTCGGTAACGCCTACCACCATATTTTTTATCAAATTTCTAACAAGCCCATGCAAAGCGCGATCAGTGCGAATATCTGTTGAACGCGTAACGAGAACCTCATTTCCCTCGATTTTCACAGTTATTCTCGGATGAACATCAAGAGTCAATGCGCCTTTTGGCCCCTGAACTTGCACTTTTTTTCCCTGTACCGATACTTTTACTTTTTCTGGAATTACAACGGGTTTTTTTCCAATACGTGACATATTTTCCCTCTATTAATGCTTTACCAAACTGTGCAAAGGATCTCGCCGCCAACTTTAGCTTCACGAGCCTGTTTACCTGTCAAAACACCCTTAGGCGTTGTCAAAATAGCAACTCCCAAACCGCCTAACACTTTAGGAATCTCATCGCATCCGACATAAACACGAAGCCCCGGCGTAGAAATACGTTTTAGTCCGCGTATAGCGGTCTTCTTCCCTTCAGTTAAATACTTAAGATGAACCCGCGCGAATTTTTTATTTCCATCATTGAAAGGTTTTACGCTTTCAATAAAACCTTCGTTTTTCAAAATCTCTGCTAGGCGGATTGTGATTTCTGAAGCAGGAACACTTATCTTTTCTTTGTGTGCCTTAGAAGCATTTCGGATAGCCGTTAAAAAGTCTCCGATAAAATCGTAACGCGACATGAAACCTTTTCCTCTCTGTTTTACCAACTAGATTTGACAACGCCGGGCAACATTCCCGTATTGGCCAATTCGCGAAAACAAATTCTGCAAATAGAAAATTTACGAATATAACCTCGCGGACGACCGCATCGCTGACAACGATGATATTTTCTAACCTTAAACTTAGGTTCTGATCTTTGCTTAACAATTAAACATGTTTTTGCCATATTAGTTACCCTGCTTTCTAAAAGGAAACCCTAAAAGTTCCAGCAATCTTTTGCCTTCTATTCTATTTTTCGCAGTCGTTACAAATGTAATATCCATTCCTTGAGTTTTTTTCATTTTATCAAATTCAACTTCCGGGAAAATAGTTTGTTCGGTAAGTCCAAGCGTATAATTCCCTCTTTGATCGAAGCTTTTATCCAAAAACCCGCGAAAGTCGCGAATGCGCGGCATAGCAACATTAAAAAGTCTGTCCAAAAATTCATACATACGACCGCGACGCAAAGTAACTTTAAGTCCGATTGGAGATCCCTGTCGAAGCTTAAAAGCAGAAATAGATTTTTTCGCGCGCGTTACAACTGGCTTTTGACCAACAATTCGACTAAGTTCAACAGCCAATTGATCTAAAATCTTAATATCCTCTTGCCCTTCTCTTACGCCCATGTTTATAACAACTTTTTCTAATTTAGGCGCTTGCATGAGATTTTTATACGAAAATTCCTCTAAAAGAACTGGGATAACCTCGCTGCGATATTTTTCAAGCAACCTTGGAAGAGAACTAGCCTTAACGCTCATAATTATAAAACCTCTCCTGACGCTTTAACGATACGATGCTTCGTCCCATCGGCAAGGATTGTGTAGCCGACTCGCGACGCTTTACCGCTTCGTGGGCAAACAAGTTTCACATTTGAAATATGCAACTTGCCTTCCATTTTTGTAATGCCGCCCTTAGGATTTTCTTGACTCTTCCTAAGGTAACATGTTCTGTAATTAATTTTTTCAATCAACAACGTTTCTTCTTTAGGAAAAACCCGCATCACGCGGCCTTTCTTGCCAGAATCTTTCCCTCGAGTAACAATAACTTCATCGCCTTTACGAATTTTCATAACTAAACAACCTCCGGAGCAAGGGAAATTATCTTAGAAAAATCATAATCACGAAGCTCACGAGCCACAGGCCCAAAAATACGTGTTCCGCGTGGATTTTTCTGATTATCTATCAATACAATCGCGTTTGAAGAAAATTTAACCGAAGAACCGTCTTTCCGCTTAACAGGCGATTTCGTCCTAACTACAACAGCCTTAACAACCTCTCCCTTTTTAACCGTTCCTGTCGGGATAGCCTCTTTTACGGACGCTGTAATAATATCACCAACCTGCGCAGTTCTTTTGCTATGACGCCCTAGAACGCCTATCATCGCAGCTTTTTTAGCGCCGCTGTTATCTGCTATTTCTAAAACCGATCTCATCTGTATCATGACTTAATCACCTTTACCAGACGCCACCGCTTTGTTTTGGAAATTGGACGAGTTTCGACAATCTGAACTCTATCGCCTTCTTTTGCTTCATTTTTTTCATCATGGGCGGAGTATTTAATATGGCGTTTAATAATCTTATTAAATTTCGCATGTTGCAAAAGACGAGTTACAAGGACAACTATAGTCTTGTTCGTCTTAGAACTAACGACCACTCCTTCGCGAACTCGCTTATTCTGAGTTTCCACTGTTTCATCGGTCATACTTTTTTCTCGCCTTTCTTCTTTTCATTAATCACAGTCTTCACTCTTGCAATCGCTTTTTTAGCCTCTTTAAGGGTTGATTGCTTTTCAAGTTTTCCGGTCTTATGCTGGAAGCGATATTGCATAAGTTCTTTTTTAAGAGACACAACTTTTTCATTCAGCTCATCAACGCTAAGATCTCTATAATCCGCGATTTTCGTCATATTATATCGTAACCTCACGTTTTACAAATTTTGTTCTAAAAGGGATTTTGTGCGCGCAAAGTCGCATCGCCGAGCGAGCCATTTCTTCCGGGATTCCTCCCATTTCAAAAAGAATTCTGCCCGGCTTAATGACCGCGACATAATGTTCAGGAGCGGCTTTCCCTTTTCCCATACGAGTTTCAGCTGGTTTCTTTGAAACCGATTTGTCGGGAAAAACACGCAGCCAAATTTTACCACCGCGCTTAACATGTCTGGTCAAAGCAACGCGCGCTGCTTCAATTTGAATACCTGTTAACCAATGGCAATCCAGCGCCTTTAATCCATATTCACCGAAAGCAAGCGAACTTCCGCGAGTCGCGACTCCGCGCATCCATCCGCGTTGTTGTTTTCTAAATTTAACTCTGCTAGGCTGTAGGGCCATCGTTCTTACTCTCCTCTACGGAAGGTTCCGACTTCTTCTCTTTATTTTCCGCTTTTTGCAACTCTTCCTCGACTGATTTAAACTTCTTTTCAAGTTCAAGTTTCTGAGCTTCTTGTTCTTTCTTTATCAAAATATCACCTTTATAAATCCACGCTTTGCATCCGATCGCGCCATAAGTTGTATGCGCTTCAGCAAAACCATAATCCACATCCGCGCGAAAAGTACTTAGCGGAACTTTGCCTTCATGATATTTTTCCTCACGCGCGATTTCCGTGCCGCCTAACCTGCCTTTGCATTGAACTTTTATTCCAAGAGCGCCTTTTTGCATAGCAAGTTGAATTGCTTTCTTCATCGCTCGGCGAAAACCTATGCGTTTCTCAAGCTGCATCACAATGTTCTCCGCGACAAGCTGCGCGTCAATTTGCGGCATTTTTACTTCTTTAATATCCAAGAAAACTTCGTTTTTCGTAAGAGACGCGAGGTCTTCTTTGATTTTATCTATTTCTTGCCCTCTTCGTCCGATGATAACTCCCGGCTTAGCGGCAAAAATACGTAATCTAACGCGGTCCCCGGATCTGTCTATTTCAATAGAAGAAACACCAGCTGGAGCGAGCTTTTTTTTCAAATATTTGCGAATTTCAAGATCTTCCATTAACACAACGCCAGCGTCTCTTTTCGCAAACCAACGCGCTTTCCAAGGTTTAATATATCCTACGCGCAATCCATACGGATGAACTTTCTGACCCAAAATATCCTCCCTATTCCTTACATAATTTAAGCCGCTGCCGCGACTTTTTTCTTATTTTTTGTTTTCGCTTCATCTGAAACACGACCGCCCCAGATTTTATTTCCTTCACAAACAACTATTGTCAAATGGGTTGTTCTTTTCAAGAGACGATCCGCGCGCCCCATTGAACGAGTCAAAAACCGTTTAAAAACCGGTCCGCCATCCGCTTTTGCTTCTGTAACATAAAGACGTTTTTCATCAAGTCCAAGATTTTTAGCATTAGCGATAGCACTCTTTAATGTTTTTAAAGCAAATCGCGCGCCCTTTTGTTTCAGAAGAGACAATATACCAACCGAATCCATCGCCATTTTTTTACGAATTGTTCCAAGAACAACTCGCATTTTACGCGGTGCTATTCTTATATGCTTGGTAAGAGCCCTAACTCGTCTGTTCGACGGCGTATATTCTGTTTTTGCTTTCTTTTCTTCTTTTTTAGCCATATTTGACTCTCAGACTATGTCGTAGAACTTGCGGCGGCAGCCTTCGCTTTATCGCCAGAAGCACTGTGTTTTTTAAATGTTCTTGTTGGCGAAAATTCTCCAACTTTATGCCCAACCATATTCTCTGAAACAAAAACGCTATGAAACGTTTTTCCGTTATGAACCGACAAAGTTACACCCACAAACTCCGGCGTAATTGTAGATCGGCGGGACCAAGTTTTAATCGGTCGACGATCTTTTTTTTGATTTGCGACAACGACTTTACTTAAAAGTTTCTCGTCTACATAGACGCCTTTTTTTGAGGAACGACTCATTTTCTTCTATCCTTCACAATGTATTTGTTTGAAGCTTTATATCGTTTGCGAGTTTTAAATCCCTTCGCGCCTACTCCTGTAGGGCTTTGCGGATGTTTTCCGCTCTTGGATTTACCTTCACCGCCGCCCAACGGATGGTCAACAGGGTTACGAGCGATACCTCTTGAAACTGGACGCCGTCCAAGCCAACGCGCACGACCGGCTTTCCCAAGAACAACATTTTCATGGTCTATATTGGAACATTGTCCAATTGTCGCATACGAATCGACGGGTACTTTTCTAACTTCGCCTGATGGCAATTTAATATGCGCCATATCATTTTCTTTAGCAAGAATCTGCGCCGCAACTCCTCCGGCGCGCGCTAATTTTCCACCTAAGCCCGGTCGAAGCTCCACATTATGTATCATTGCCCCTTCAGGAATTTTTGTTAGAGGAAGATGATTTCCAAGCTTCACTTCAACATCTGACCCGCTAACAACCTTGTCGCCAACCTTTAAACCGTCAGGAGAAAGAATATAGCTTTTTTCTCCTCCGACATACTCAACCAAAGCAATGCGCGCGCTGCGATTAGGATCATACTCCACAGTTAAAACGGTAGCCTCAACATCGACTCTATTTCGGCGAAAATCCACCAAGCGAATTCTTCGTTTATGCCCCCCGCCGATTCTGCGAGAAGTTATATGCCCATGATTGTTTCTTCCGCCGCTTCCCTTTTTGACATATGTCAAAGATTTATAAGGTCTATCAGTGGTAACCTCTGAAAAATCCGATACATTCCCGTATCTTCGAGTCGGCGTTGTAGGTTTAAATTTTATAAGTCCCATATCATTTCCTTTATTTCGTCAAATCGATTTTTTCGCCTTTTTTCAAAGTAACAATCGCTTTCTTCCAAGAGGCAGTCTGACCTTGAACATAGCGAACTCTGCGCCATTTCCCAGAAACATTTATTGTGTTAACTTTTTCCACATGCACAGAAAAAACTTTTTCAACCGCCGACTTAATTTCTTTTTTATTTGCCTTTGAGTGGACGCGAAAGCCATATTGATTAGCACTCTGAGAGGCTTTGGAAAATTTTTCCGTAATCAACGGCTCAACAATCACATCATACACATTAAGATTCATGAGCCTTCTCCTTGTTTGAAACCGACAGCCTCTTGTCGATCGCTTCTACAGTTTTTTCATCAATAATAACCTTTTCGCGCTGCATTAAATCATACGCGCTAAATTCAGCCGCAGATCTAATCTCAATCCATGCTCTCAAATTACGCGCCACTCGTTTCAGCTCCGGAGTTACAGCGTTCACAATATAAACTACTTTTTTATTCAAAACAGGCAACGCTTTGGCTATTTCCGCAAATTCTTTTGTCTTTAAAGTTTTCAGCTCAAAAGACTCCAAAAGCATCAGATTTTTTTCTGCCGCGCGAACGCTTAACATCACGCGTAACGCGTTGTTGCGAATGTCTTTAGAAAGACGAATGGTATAGTCCCGTTGATGCGGTCCAAAAGTTGTTCCGCCGCCAACCCAAATTGGAGAACGAATCGAACTATGTCTAGCGCGGCCTGTTCCCTTTTGCTTCCATGGTTTTTTCCCGCCGCCACGAACTTCTGCTCGCGTTTTTGTATCAACCGTCCCTTTCCGCAAGTTTCCAGAATACGCATTACGAACAAGTTCAAGCAGGCGCTCATTTTTACGAACCCCATAAACATCAGGATTCAAAACGACTTCTTGCTTCTTCTTCCCCTCTTTAGAGTAAAGAAGTACCTTCATTTTTTTATACCTTTCTTTCTTATCTGTCTAGTTTTAGGAACCAGACTTGGAATCGTCTTGAGGTTTCTCGGTCGGAGAGGATTCCGCGGGAACTTCCTTTGAGGACTCCTGCTTAGCTTTCACTTTCCAAGAACTCTTTTTTCCACGTTTCAAAGAATCGCGAATAACAAGATACCCGCCTTCAGCGCCTGGGACACTACCGCTCAACGCCAAAAGGTTATTCTCCGAATCCACTTTCACAACTTTTAAATTATGAACACAAACACTCTCATTGCCCATATGACCAGGAAGTCCCTTCCCTTTTCTCACTTTCTTACGACATCCTTTTCCTCCGGCAACAGAGCCAATGCCGCCTGGTACTCGTCCAAACATAGAGCCATGCCCTGCGACGCCGCCAGCATAGTTCAATCTCTTAACAACGCCTTGAAATCCTTTGCCAATCGAGGTCCCTTCGACATCCACATACTGTCCTACTTCAAAATTTTCCGCGCGAAGCTCACTACCCACTTCCAAATTTTTTAAATCTTCCGTTCTAATTTCATGGAGAACCTTAAGAAGAGGCGTGTTAGCTTTTTTGCAAATACCAACCTTTGCCTTTGTAATACGCTTTTCAATGGCCTGATCAAAACCTATTTGAACTCCCAAATACCCATTTTTTTCTTTCGTTCTAAGCGCTGTTACATAACAAGGCCCGACTTCAACAACTGTAACGGGAACCTGCCGCCCTTCAGCATCAAACAACTGCGACATTCCAATTTTTTTTCCAATTAATCCAACCATAACACTCTCTTTTAAAGTTTAATTTCGACATCAACACCCGCGGGCAAATCCAATTTCATCAATGCGTCCACGGTTCGCGAGGTCGGTTCTTCAAGTTCAATTAATCTTTTATGCGTTCTAATTTCAAACTGATCTCTAGCTTTTTTATTAATATGAGGACCACGCAAAACTGTTGTCTTCCAAATATTAGTAGGAAGAGGTATTGGGCCGACAATCTTCGCGCCTGTTTTTCGCGCCGTTCCAACTATTTCTTGAACAGATTGATCTAAAACACGATGATCATAAGCTTTAAGTTTAATGCGAATTTTTTCTTTTACTTGTGCCATTTTTTTTATCCTGCGATAATTTTATCGGCTATCATTTTAGGAACTTCTTGATATGAATGCGGCTCCATTGTGTATGTTGCTCTACCTTGAGATAAAGATCGAACTGCAGTTGCGTAACCAAACATTTCAGACAAAGGGACAAGTCCTTTAATCGCCTTAAGATGCCCTCTATTGGTAAGTTCTTGTATCACGCATCTCCGAGAATTGAGGTCTCCAATAACATCTCCCATATATTCTTCGGGAACCAAAACTTCAACAAACATAATCGGCTCAAGAAGAACAGGCTTTGCTCTCTGAAACGCTTCTTTGAAAGCAAAAATACCCGCCATTTTAAAAGCGATTTCCGAAGAGTCAACGTCGTGATAACTTCCATCATAAACTATCGCTTTAATATCTGTTACTGGATAACCGGCAAGAACACCATTCGCGCAAGCATCTTCAACTCCCGCTTCAACAGCAGGGATATATTCTCTCGGAATTGATCCGCCGACAACTTTGTTTTCAAATTCATTTCCTTTGCCGCGTTCCAAAGGCTCAATTTTAAGAAAGCAATGTCCATATTGTCCGCGCCCGCCCGTTTGCTTAATAAATTTTCCTTCAGCTTGAGCTGACGCCTGAATAGTTTCCTTGTAAGCTACTTGAGGTTTACCAACATTAACCTGGACATTATACTCGCGCTTCATGATGTCCACTTTAATATCCAAATGGAGCTCTCCCATTCCACCGATCAAAGTTTGAACCGTTTCCTGATCTGTTTTTACTCGGAAAGTAGGATCTTCATTAACAAGCTTTGCAATAGCATCCGACATGCGATCGCGGTCAACTTTGGTTTTAGGCTCGACAGCCATCCAAATAACCGGATCAGGAACAAACATATCTTCAAGCTGAATTGGAGCGCTTTCCAAACATAAAGAATCGCCCGTTTTTACATCCTTAAGACCAACCGCGGCGACAATGTTTCCAGCGCCCGCTTCACTAATTTCTTCGCGTTTATTTGCATGCATTAGAAGGAGTCGGCCGAGGCGTTCTGTTTTTCCAGTCCGAACATTATAAATATAGGAACTGGAAGCAAGCGTTCCTGAATAGATACGAATAAATGTCAAAGAACCTACAAATTTATCACTCGCAATTTTAAACGCATAACATGTTAAAGGTTCGTTATCGTCTGCGTTGCGGATAATTTCATTTTCCGTCCCCGGCTCAAGCCCTTTAACCGGCGGAATATCTTTTGGTGAAGGTAAATAATCGACAACCGCATCCAAAAGCTGTTGAATACCTTTGTTTTTAAGCGCCGAACCCACAACAACTGGCGACATTTTTAAAGCAATGGTTCCCTTGCGTATCGCCGCTTTAATTTCCGCAACAGTTGGCTCCTGACCTTCAATAAACTTATGCATCAAAGCATCATCATATTCCGACACTTTTTCAATCATAAATTCGCGCGCCTTTTTAGATTGCTCTAAATAATCCGCGGGAATATCTTCTGTCGTATATTCTTTACCTAAAGTATCATCATTAAAAATATAAGCTTTCATTTTAACCAGATCGATCATACCGCGAAACTTATCTTCACGCCCAAGAGGAACTTGTATCGGAACAGGATTCGCGCCAAGCTGATCGCGCATTTGCTGAACATTTCTTTCAAACTCCGCACCGGTTCTATCCATCTTATTAATAAACGCGACGCGAGGAACATCGTAACGGTCCGCTTGACGCCAAACGGTTTCGGACTGCGGCTCAACTCCTTCTACAGCGCCAAAAACCGCAACGCAGCCGTCTAGAACGCGTAAAGAACGCTCTACTTCAATCGTAAAATCAACGTGTCCAGGTGTGTCGATTAAATTAATACGGCAATCTTTCCAAAAGCATGTGGTAGCCGCGGAAGTAATAGTGATACCGCGTTCCTGCTCTTGTTCCATCCAGTCCATAACCGCGGCGCCTTCATGGACTTCGCCGATCTTATGCGTTCGTCCGGTGTAATAAAGAATGCGTTCAGACGTTGTCGTCTTCCCCGCATCAATATGGGCCGCTATACCGATGTTACGAATTTTTTCTAACGGATAATGTATTTTCTTTTCTTCATCCATTTTATTTTTACCGTTTACCAGCGATAATGAGCAAAAGCTCGATTAGCTTCCGCCATTTTATGCATATCTTCGCGCTTCTTTATTGAAGAACCCGTTTTGTTAAACGCGTCTATTACTTCTTGCGCAAGTTTCTCGTTCATGGGTTTGCCTTTTCTTTCACGAGAGAAACTTCGAATCCAACGAAGGGCTAAAGAATAACCGCGATCTTCAGGAACGCTTACGGGGACTTGATAGGTTGCTCCACCAACTCGCCGAGACTTGGTCTCCAAAAGAGGACGCGTATTATCTAATGCCGCACGAAAAATTTCAAGCGGTTCTTTTGAAGTTTTTTCTTTAATAATATCCAATGCATCATAAACAATTTTTTCAGCAACAGATTTTTTGCCGCACTCCATTACTACATTAATCAGCTTTGCGACAAGCAAATCACCATATCGTTGATCAGGATTTATCTGACGTTTTTGTGCGCGTCTTCTTCTCATTTCTTTGCTTCCTTTTTCGGAGTTTTTGCGCCATATTTGGAACGCGATTTTGTTCGATCGGCAACCCCTGCAGCATCAAGTTTTCCACGAACAATGTGATAGCGAACACCAGGAAGATCTTTAACGCGGCCACCACGAACAAGAACTATAGAGTGTTCTTGAAGGTTATGCCCAACGCCGGGTATATATGCTGTAACTTCTTCGCCATTTGTTAAACGAACACGTGCTATTTTACGAAGTGCCGAGTTTGGTTTTTTCGGCGTTTGCGTTCTAACAATCAAACAAACACCTTTACGAAAAGGAGAATTATTCAAAGCCGGCGACTTCGATTTCTCTTTAAATTTTCTTCTTCCAAAACGTATCAACTGATTTATGGTCGGCGCCATTATGCTTTCTCCTTCGATGTTTCCGATGTCTCCGCGGATGTGTCATCTTTATCGCCGACAATATCCGGCAACACACCTGTAAGATCTTTTTCTATATCAATATTGTGATGGGCCTTAAAACCTGTTCCGGCAGGTATCAAATGTCCCATAATTACATTTTCTTTTAGACCTTGTAAATAATCTCTTTTGCCCGCGGAAGACGCTTCGGTCAAAACACGGGTTGTCTCCTGAAAGCTTGCGGCAGAAATAAAACTGTCTGTTGTCAAAGACGCCTTTGTAATTCCAAGAAGGATCGGCGTCCCCTTCGCTGGCTCTTTGCCTTTTTTAATCATCTTTGCATTTTCTTCCGCAAATTTTAATTTCTCAACATGTGAACCAACAAGAAATTCCGTGTCTCCCGAATCTTCGATCTTAACCTTACGCAGCATTTGCCGAACTATAGTTTCAATATGCTTATCGTTCAAACGGACACCTTGCAAGCGATAAACATCTTGCACTTCTTTAACAAGATATTCTTGCAAATCTCTTTCGCCTGAAACTCTCAATTTATCTTGCAATACGACAGGGCCATCTACTAGCTGATCTCCCGCTTTGACCTTATCGCCTCTGTAAACATTCAAATGTTTTCCATGCGAGATTTCGTATTCAGCTGCCATCCCAGACGCGCTCTTAACAATAATCTTTCTCTTTCCTTTGGCGATCTCTCCGATTTCAACAACGCCGTCAATTTCAGAAATAACCGTAGGGTTCTTAGGTTTACGAGCTTCAAAAAGTTCCGCGACGCGCGGCAAACCGCCTGTAATATCGCGAGTTTTTGCCGTTTTGCGCGGTGTCTTCGCAAGCAAAGTTCCACCCGTTATTTCTTGACCATCTTTCACAATTATATGCGCCCCTATTGGAATAGGATAGAAAGCAAGAGTTTCACCTTTTTCGCCCAAAAGAAGAACTTGAGGATGCATATCTTCCTTATGTTCGATAATGACGCGCTCGGTCATCCCCGTAGTCGAGTCAACTTCTTCGTTCATGGTCACGCCGTCTTCAACATCTTCATAGCGGACCTTGCCCGCGACTTCAGTTAAAATAGGAACAGTATATGGATCCCACTTTACAAAGATTTCGCCTTTTTTAACAACATCGCCATCTTTGTAATAAATAATCGCGCCTGTTGGAATTGTATAACGTTCAAGTTCGCGGCCTGTCGTATCGTGTATTGATAACTGCCCGTTACGATTAAGAACCACGATTTCGCCGGACTTAGTAACGACAGTTTTCAAACTATGATATTGCAGCGCTCCTTCGCTGCGCGTCCTGTAGTATGATTGCTCAATGACACGCGACGCTGTTCCGCCGATGTGGAATGTTCTCATCGTCAACTGCGTTCCAGGTTCACCAATTGACTGCGCGGCAATAATTCCAACCGCCGTCCCTTGCTCGACAAGTCGTCTTGTGGCAAGGTCTCGGCCATAGCATTTCGCGCAAACGCCTTTTTTTGATTCGCAGCAAAGAACCGAACGAACACGAATTTTTTCTATCCCCGCCTCTTCTATCTTCTTGACAGTTACTTCATCAATCAAATCTCCAGATTTAACGATAGTTTGGTCGGTAATAATATCAACAACATTGTTCAAAGCAACGCGCCCTAAAATTCTATCTGAAAGAGGAACTATGACTTCTTCTCCTTCATACACCGGTTCCATTACAACGCCGTTCAAAGTTCCGCAATCTTCTTCATTAATAATCACATCTTGAGCGACGTCGACAAGACGGCGAGTCAGATAACCAGAGTCTGCTGTTTTTAAAGCTGTATCCGCCAATCCTTTACGCGCTCCGTGCGTAGAAATAAAATATTCAAGAACTGTCAAGCCTTCGCGGAAATTGGCGGTGATAGGATTCTCGATAATTTCGCCCGATGGTTTCGCCATTAAACCGCGCATACCTGCCAACTGACGAATCTGCTGCTTAGAACCGCGCGCACCAGAATCCGCCATCATAAAAATAGAGTTAAAAGAATCAAGAGCCTCGAACATAATGTCGGAAACTCTGTCTGTTGTGTGCGTCCAAATGTCTATTACTTTGTTATATCGTTCACCGTCCGTAATTACGCCTTGCTTGTATTGATTTTCTATCGATTTAACCTCTTTACGAGCTTCTGCCAAAATGGTTTCTTTTGCCGCTGGAATTTGTATATCATCAATTCCGATAGACAAACCAGCCGCCGTTGCTTCCGCAAATCCAAGCGCTTTCAGCCGATCAAGAAGTCCCACGACTTCAGCGTGCCCAAAAGAGTTGTAACATTCAGCGATAATTTTAGAAAGGCGACCCTTATTGACTATATCGTTGACATATCTAAATCCCTTCGGCAGAACTTCGTTAAAAAGGATGCGTCCCATAGTCGTGTCAACAACGGAACCGTTCGCCAAGCGGACCTTACACTTCGCGTGTTTATGAATTTGTTTATCCTGAAAAGCCAAAATTGCTTCTTGAAAATCACTAAAAAACAATCCTTCTCCAAAATCTTTCTCGCGCATCTTGGTCAAATAATAAATACCAAGAACAATGTCTTGCGTTGGAGTCATAATAGGCTGACCGCTTGCCGGCGAAAAAATATTGTTGGCGGAAAGCATCAAAATACGCGCTTCCATTACGGCTTCCATAGAAAGAGGAACGTGCACTGCCATTTGGTCGCCGTCAAAGTCCGCATTAAAAGCCGTACAAACAAGCGGATGTATTCTAATTGCATGCCCTTCAATAAGTTTTGGCTCAAAAGCTTGTATACCAAGTCTGTGAAGAGTTGGCGCACGGTTCAGCATAACAGGGTGCTCTTTAATAACTTCTTCTAAAATATCCCAAACTTCCGGCTTAACACGCTCAACCATCTTTTTAGCTGAACGAATTGTGTGAACATGCCCGCGTTCTTTTAGTTTACGAATAATGAAAGGCTCAAAAAGCTCTAAAGCCATTTTCTTAGGGAGACCGCATTGATGAAGCTGAAGTTCTGGACCAATAACAATTACTGAACGGCCGGAATAGTCAACACGTTTTCCGAGTAAGTTCTGACGAAAACGTCCTTGTTTGCCTTTGAGCATATCGCTCAAAGATTTCAGGGGACGATTTCCAGAGCCAAGAACAGCGCGCCCATGCCTACCATTGTCAAAAAGCGCGTCAACCGCTTCTTGAAGCATTCTTTTTTCGTTGCGAATAATCACATCGGGAGCTTTTAAATCTAAAAGTTTACGAAGCCGATTATTACGGTTAATCACGCGGCGATAAAGGTCATTCAAATCACTCGTGGCAAATCGTCCGCCGTCAAGGGCGACCAAAGGCCGCAAATCGGGCGGAATAACCGGAATAGTCCTTAAAATCATCCATTCAGGACGATTTCCAGATTTATAAAAAGCTTCAACTATCTTTAAAATTTTAACCGCTCTAGCGCGCGCCTGTTTGGACTTCGCCGCTTTTAAAGCGCGATGCCATTTTTCTGTCATCTTTTTTAAGTCTAATTCCGTCAAAAGCGTTTGAATCGCCTCCGCGCCCATTTGCGCGATAAAATTTTCCGGGCCGTATTGTTCTTGAGCTTTCAAAAACTCTTCTTCCGTCAAAAGTTGGCGGGGCTTAAGAGGTGTTTGTTTAGGATCAAGAACAATGTATTCCTCGTAATATAAAACTTTTTCAAGAGCGCGAACGCTTAGATCAAGCAAGTTCCCGATTCGCGAAGGCATCGTTTTAAAAAACCAAATATGCGAAACCGGCGTTACGAGATCAATGTGTCCCATTCGTTCTCGGCGAACACGAGACTGTGTAACTTCTACTCCGCAGCGATCACAAACCACGCCTTTGTGCTTAATGCGTTTATATTTACCGCACGCGCATTCATAATCTTTGCTTGGACCAAAAATCTTTTCGCAAAAAAGCCCATCTTTTTCCGGCTTTAATGTTCTATAGTTAATCGTCTCTGGTTTCTTAACTTCGCCGCGCGACCATTTTCTAATCGACTCTGGAGATGCGATGCGAATTGAAACGGAATCAAAAGTATTCACGCTATAGTTCATACTTTGAATGTCTCCCTTGCTTCCTTCTGCTTATCTTCCGCAGATTTTTCATTGTTATTACCAAAAGCCGCTTTCGCGCTTCCGGAACGCTCCGGATCAATATCTAAACCTAATGCTTGCAATTCTTTTACAAGAACATTAAACGATTCCGGGGTCCCCGCGTGCAAAGCCGGTTCGCCTTTTACAATAGCCTCATACACACGAGTTCTTCCGACAACATCATCCGACTTTACAGTCAAAAGTTCTTGCAAAGTAAACGCTGCGCCATACGCCTCAAGCGCCCAAACTTCCATTTCGCCAAAACGCTGTCCGCCAAATTGCGCTTTTCCGCCAAGCGGCTGCTGAGTTACAAGCGAATAAGGACCTATCGAACGAGCATGAATTTTATCATCCGCCAAGTGATGCAGCTTCAACATATAAATATGTCCGACAGTCGTCTTTTCTTGAAACCTTTCGCCCGTGCGTCCATCGTAAAGATGCGTTTTACCATCAGGCGAAATCTTCGCTTCTTCCATAACTTTTCTAATTTCTTTTTCGGTGGCGCCGCTAAAAACCGGCGTCTCAACATCGAAGCCCAATTTTCTTGCTGCCCAGCCAAGATGCGTTTCAAGAATTTGTCCAACATTCAGACGGGAAGGAACGCCGAGAGGATTTAAAATAATCTCCACGGGCGTGCCGTCTTCGAGAAACGGCATATCTTCTTCCGGCAGCACTTTAGCAACAACACCTTTATTGCCATGACGTCCCGCCATTTTGTCTCCAACGGAAATCTTCCGTTTGGAGCAAACATAAACCACCACTTTTTTAATGACGCCGGGAGGCAATTCATCTCCCTTTTTAACTCTGTCCATCTCACGAGTTCTTTCGGCAACCAATTCATCAATTTCATCGCCCCAAACACGCGCGATTTTTTTGATGCTTTCTTCAACGTCCGGGTCATCATCCAAACGAAGAGAATCCCAATCACAATCTTCCAGTTTTTTGAGATCATTCTTAGAAATCACATGTCCGCTCTTTATGAGAATTTCGCCTAATTTATCATCAAGCAAATCCTCTGAGAGTTTCTTTCCCACAACCAAATCGGCGACTTTGTTTAAACGCTCTTTTTTAAGCAAATCAATACGGTCGTTATAGCGTTCTTTAATTTCGGTGATTTCTTTATTTTCTTGCTTCTTCTCTTCTTTAGTTTTAGCGGCTGATTCTTTGCGCGCAAAAGATTTAACATCAACAACGACGCCTTCTACTCCGGGCGGAACAGTTAACGATGCGTCTCGGACATCTCCCGCTTTTTCACCAAAAATCGCTCTTAAAAGTTTTTCTTCCGGAGAAAGTTCTATTTCGGATTTGGGAGTAATTTTCCCGACAAGAATATCACCGGGCTTTACTTCCGCGCCAATGCGAATCACGCCTTCTTCATCAAGATTTTTTAACGTTTCTTCGCTAACATTGGGGATATCGCGAGTAATCTCTTCGTTCCCAAGCTTAGTATCACGAGCCTCAATGTCAAACTCTTCAATATGCAGCGATGTGTAGACATCTTCTTTACAAAGTTTCTCGCTAACAATAATAGCGTCTTCAAAGTTATATCCGCGCCATGGCATAAACGCGACGACCACATTTCGTCCAAGCGCAAGGTCTCCGCCATGAGTCGCTGCTCCGTCGGCAATAACATCCCCGCGTTTCACTTTATCGCCCACTTCCACAAGCGGCCGTTGATTGATACATGTTCCAGCGTTGGAGCGTTTAAATTTACGAAGCTTGTAAGAAAAATCATCTATCAAAATTTCTTCGGCAGAAACAGCTTTTACAGTTCCTCGGGATTTAGCGATTACGACAGCGCCTGAATCTTTTGCAACATGCTTTTCCATTCCAGTACCAACGATAGGAGCTTCTGGGTTAAGCAAAGGAACGGCCTGGCGTTGCATGTTAGATCCCATCAACGCACGGTTTGCGTCATCATGCTCCAAAAAAGGTATCAACGCGGCAGCTACTGATACAAGCTGTCTCGGAGAAACATCCATGTAATCTATCTCTTCTGGTCTTTTTGTAGGAAAATCTCCGCGAAATCTGCAAGAAATGGCTTCAGAAACAAAGCGTCCGTTTTTATCCAATTCCGCGTTCGCCTGAGCAACAACATATTTGTCCTCTTCATCCGCCGTCAAATAATCAATCTGCTCAGTAACTCGTCCTTTTACAACCTTGCGATAAGGACTTTCAAGAAACCCGCGTTCATTTACTCTGGCAAATGTGCTAAGCGAAGCGATAAGTCCAATGTTTGGACCTTCCGGCGTTTCAATAGGGCAAACTCTTCCGTAATGAGAAGAATGAACGTCTCTTACCTCAAAACCCGCGCGTTCGCGAGAAAGGCCGCCAGGTCCTAGAGCCGAAAGACGACGCTTATGCGTCAATTCCGCCAAAGGATTGGTTTGGTCCATAAATTGAGAAAGCTGGCTGCGTCCGAAGAAATCTTTAATTACCGCTGATATTAATTTAGGATTAATTAAATTATGAGGCATCGCGGCTTCTAAATCATAAATGGACATGCGCTCAACGCAAGAGCGTTTCATTCGCGAAAGCCCTACATGAAATTGATTTTGAAGCAGTTCACCAACTGAACGGACGCGGCGATTTCCCAAATGATCAATATCATCTATCTTAACTTCGCCCGCGCGAAGCTTCAAAAGTCTTCCGATGACATCAACTACGTCTCCGGGCTTTAAAGTGGTACTAGAAATATCCGATCCGGTTGTTCCCTTTCCAAGTTTTTTGTTGAGCATATAACGCCCAACGCGTCCCAAATCGTATCGTTGTGGATCAAAAAAAAGTTTGTGAATAAGGTCTTTAGAGCTCGCCTCAGTCGGAGGATCTCCGGGTCTAACCTTTCGATAAATGGCAATTTGCGCTTCTCTTGTATCTCTATATGGGTCTTTGGCAAGAGTGGTTACGAGAGCCTTATCATCTTCAGAAACAAGAACCATGGAAAAGGATGAAACGCCAGCAGCCACAAACTGCTCAAGAATATCTTGCGTCAACTGCGTAGCGGCAGAAGCTAAAAGCTCTTTGCTTTCCGGATGGAAAACATCTTCCGCTAAGAACTTATCTTCGCAGTTTTTTATTTTCGATTGATTAAACGCGCTAATTTTTTCTATAGGATAAAGTTGCTCACAAATTTCATAAGCGGAAGAATATCCTAACGCGCGAAGAAGTGTTGTCGCTAAAATTTTACGGCGGCGGTCAATGTAAGCATAAAGAACATCGTTAGGATCCGCTTCAAATTCAAGCCACGCGCCGCGGTAAGGAATAATTTTAACGCTATAAATTTTCTTACCGCTTGTGTGTATGCTTTCCTCACAAGAAATTCCGGGAGAACGATGCAATTGACTGACAATTACCCTCTCTGCCCCGTTAATAATAAATGTCCCGGTTTCCGTCATAAGCGGAAGCTCTCCGATATAAACTTCCTGCTCTTTGGCGAGACCTTTTCTGACAAGGCGCAGTTTCACTTTAAGAGGCGCAGCATATGTCATACCTCTTTTTTGACATTCCGGAATAGAATACTTGGGTTTCCCAAGAGAATATCCTTGATATTCAAGACGGCAGGTTCCGTCGAAGCTTTCAATAGGGAAGCAATCAGAAAACGCAGCATGTAAACCGCGACTTTTGCGGCGGCGGTCAGTACATCCCTCTTGCAAAAACTCATCATACGAATTCTTTTGAATCTCCACTAAATTGGGAATTTCTTTCGCATCCTGAATTTTTGTATAGCTTTTTCTATTGATCAAAGATTTCATTAGGAATTGTCCTCCTTAAGGACAGCGTTAAATATTATTTTTACGCTTGCCAGATGTTACTTGATCTCAACCTTAGCACCTTGTGCTTCCAAAACAGTTTTGATTTTGGCAGCATCATCTTTACTAACGTCTTCCTTAATAGTCTTCGGCGCGCCGTCAACAAGATCTTTCGCTTCTTTCAAACCAAGATTTGTAATCGTGCGAATTTCTTTAATAACATTAATTTTTTTATCGCCTGCGCTGGCGAGAACAACCGTAAAACTGGTTTTTTCTTCTGTCGCCGCAGCTCCTGCTGCCACACCGCCTGCCGCCGCAACCGCTACTGGGGCTGCCGCTGCCGCGCTAACGCCAAATTTATCTTCGAGTGCTTTCACTAGATCTGCTAGTTCCAACACGGTCAAAGTCTCAATCGAGGTAAGAATCGATTGCAATTTATCGGATATTTTTACTTCTGCTGCTTCTGTCATGGCTACTGCCTCCTTAATTGAATTTCCTTTATCAGGACATTCCTCGTTAATCTAAAGACTACCTAAGCCGCGCTTGCGGCTTCTTTTTTCTTGCGAAGTTCAGACAACACAACTACAAAATTACGGCTAACCGCGCTAAGGACATTCGCAAATCCTTGTAGGGGGGAATTGACGCGTAAAACAAGTTGCGTTAAAAGTTCTTTTTTGGAAGGAAGACTCGCGAGCTGCTTAATAAAAGCATCACCATAAACTTGCCCTTCAAAAACAACTCCCGCAGGTTTCCATTTCTCATTAGTTTTAGCGAAATCTACCAATTTCTTTGATATCTCTTGCGGATCTTTGTCGCCAAAAGTAATAATAACGGAACCATTTAAATACTGTTCAGCACCGGCGACATTGAGTTGTTTAAAAATTTTTCGCGCTATTGCGTGCTTTACCATCAATGAACGATTAGAAACTTTTTCAAGTCCGCGTCGGATATCAGAAATATCTAAAACAGAAATGCCATCCAAATTAGAAATAAACGCGTATGGACTCTTCTCAAGCTCTTTTACGATTTCGTTATATATCAATTCTTTTTCAAATGAAGGCATAACTTACAACGCTCCTGTATTAAGCCTAAGACCCGGCCCATGAGTAGAAGCAATATGAATAGTCTTTAAATATTCACCTTTACTCGTCGCGGGCTTAAAATCCTTAACCGCTTTAATGACGGCTCGCGCATTTTCCAAAAGGCTCTCTTCAGAAAAAGATAACTTTCCGCAAACCGCGTGAAGACCTGCCGTTTTATCGCTTTTGAATTCAATTCGTCCCGCCTTAACTTCTTTTACAGCGCGGCCAACCTGCGGAGTTACTGTCCCGGTTTTAGGCGTAGGCATCAAGCCTTTGGGTCCTAAAACACGCCCCAGCTTACTAACTTCTCTCATCATGTCTGGGTGAGCGACAACAATATCAAAATCCAAGAAACCATTTTTCACTTTCTCAACTAGGTCCTCACCGCCAACAATATCCGCTCCTTCGGTTTCGGCCTCACGCGCGCTTTCGCCCTTCGCAAAACAAATAACTCTAACGGATTTTCCGCTTCCGTGCGGCAACGCCACCGTTCCACGAACATTTTCATCGCCTTGTTCAGCGCGAATCCCTAGCTGAAAATTGATAGAAACCGTTTCGTCCGCTTTGCCCAACTCAACTTGTTTTAAAATCTTAACAGCTTCCGGCAAAGAATAAATTTTCCCTTCTTCAACCAAAGCCGACCTTTTTTGATATCGTTTACTGCGTTTCATAAGTTTCCCATCTTTACTTAGATTTAATTACTTCAATTCCCATACTACGCGCCACCCCCTCAACAATACGGGCGGCACTTTCAATCTTTGTTGTATTCAAATCCACCATTTTCGCGCGAGCAATTTCGAGAACCTGTTCTCTGGTAAGTTTTCCAATAATAGATTTGCCCGGCTCAGAGGAAGCCTTCGCCAATCCGACCACTTTTTTGATTTGGGCTGCAACCGGCGGGGTCTTTAAAATAAAAGAAAAGGATTTGTCTTTATAAACAGTCAAAACAACCGGAAGAATTGTTCCCGGTCGATCTTTTGTTCTTTCATTGAACTGCTTACAAAATTCCATAATATTAACGCCATGTTGGCCAAGCGCGGGACCAATAGGCGGGGCTGGATTTGCTTGTCCTCCAGCAATTTGCAACTTAATCTTTACTTTAATTTCTTTTGCCATTTTCTATATCTTTTCTACTTGCCAATATTCAAGTTCTACAGGTGTTGAACGACCAAAAATCGTAACCATGACACGAAGTTTTCCGCGTTCAGGGTTAATTTGCTCAATCGTTCCGTTAAAATTAGCGAACGAACCTTCCTTAACACGAACGCTCTCGCCTTCTTCAAATTCAACCTTCGGTTTTGGCTTAGTTTGCTTCTCCTCTTGCTCACGAATAATTTCACTGACCTCTTTTTCAGTAAGCGGTAGCGGTTTTTTACCAGAGCCAATAAAACCAGAAATTCCCGGCGTATTGCGAACAACATACCAACTATCATCGTTCAATTCCATTTTGACCAAAATATAACCGGGAAAAAACTTTCGTTCGCTGACGCGTTTTTTTCCCGCCTTAACTTCGCTAACCTTTTCGGTCGGAATTAAAACTTCATGTATTAAATGCGAAAGGCCAGCATTTTCAGCATGATTAATCAGACTCGCTCTAGCTTTTGCTTCAATGCCTGTCTGAGTGTGAACAACATACCATTTTGAATCGGCCATAATTAATCAATCAAAAGTTTAAGAACACTTGAAATGCAAAAATCAACCGCAGCAATAAAAGCGGAAGCGATAAATGTAACCACAATCACTACAAGAGTCGCCTGCCAAACCTCATTCCACGTTGGCCATGTCACCTTTTTTAGTTCTTGATACGTTTCTTGAAAAAAATTGGATACTTTTTGCATTTAATCTTCCTGTTTATTTTTCACTGCCCGCCCAACTAACAACTCAGGCCTGGCAGGACTCGAACCTGCAACATGCGGTTTTGGAGACCGCCGCTCTACCAATTGGAGCTACAGGCCTATATCTCGTCCGAGCTCCGAAAATTTTTTTATTTTTTTTCGCGAAAAAGAACGCGCTTCCGACACGCCGGGCAATATTTATTCCGCTCAATCTTGTCCGGGTTTGTTTTTTTGTTCTTCCTAGTCCAATACGACGTTTTATGCTCACAGGAAGAAACTAATGAAATTATTTCACGCATCGAAATAAAACCTTTGTTTATGTTTTAACTAAATTTCGTTTACAACCATAAAAATAACTACAAGATCTCTTATGGCGAAAATAAACACCTTGTAGTATTGGGATTCGCCTAATACAAAATCTATATGCAGATGATGCTATGCGAGAATTTCGCTGACAACACCAGCGCCAACCGTCTTGCCACCCTCACGAATAGCAAAACGAAGTTCTTTTTCCATAGCAACTGGCATAATCAGTTCCGCTTCAATCGAAACGTTGTCACCCGGCATAACCATCTCTACGCCGGCAGGCAATGTTACAATTCCCGTAACATCGGTGGTGCGGAAGTAAAACTGAGGTCTATACCCTTTAAAAAATGGAGTATGACGTCCGCCTTCTTCTTTGCTTAATACATAAATTTGCGCTTTGAATTTTTTATGTGGAGTAACAGAACCCGGCTTCGCAATAACCATACCGCGTTCAAGCTGATCTTTTTCAACTCCGCGGAGAAGAAGCCCAACGTTATCTCCCGCTTGCGCTTCATCAAGGAGTTTACGGAACATTTCAACACCCGTAACCGTTGACTTCAAGGCGCCTTCGCGAAGTCCAACAATTTCAACTTCGTCGCCAACTTTGATAATTCCACGTTCAAGACGACCAGTTCCAACCGTTCCGCGCCCAGAGATGGAAAAAACGTCTTCAATAGGCATCAAAAATGGTTTGTCAGTATCACGCTTCGGTTCAGGAATACTATCATCCAAAGCTTTGACCAAATCCACAATACATTGCATAGCTGCTGGGTCTGTAGGGTTTTGAACCGCTGGTAAGGAAGAACCGCGGATAACAGGAATAGTATCGCCTGGGAACTCATATTTTTTTAGAAGATCGCGAACTTCCATCTCCACTAGATCGAGAAGTTCCTTGTCTTCCACAAGGTCGCATTTATTAAGAAATACCACAATCGCAGGAACACCAACTTGGCGAGCAAGAAGAATGTGTTCGCGGGTTTGAGGCATAGGACCATCAACAGCAGAAACAACAAGAATCGCACCGTCCATCTGAGCGGCGCCAGTGATCATGTTCTTGATGTAGTCGGCGTGTCCGGGGCAGTCAACGTGCGCGTAGTGGCGCTTATCAGATTCGTATTCAACGTGAGAAACTGCAATGGTAACGATTTTAGAATCATCGCGAACCGTTCCGCCCTTAGCGATATCAGAATACTCGCGGACTGTAGCCATGCCTTTTGCCGCAAGCACCTTGGTAAGAGCGCAAGTAAGCGTGGTTTTTCCATGGTCAACGTGCCCGATTGTTCCAACGTTCACGTGTGGCTTAGTGCGTTTAAAAGTTTCTTTTGCCATTGTTATTCTCCCTTTATGGTTGTTTTGACATCCTAAGCTGGAGATGGGGATTGAACCCATGACCTCATCCTTACCAAGGATGTGCTCTACCAACTGAGCTACTCCAGCACTTACAGTGCTTTCGCTCGCTCTCTACAAAAAAGTTTTACAAAAAAATAATGAAGACTTTCTTTCAGAAGAAAATAAAACGCAGATAAATCACGAGGCACTATGCGTAGACAGTTCTCCCTACAGAAGAAAGAGAGCGGTATTGTAATAAAAAATTTTTCTGTGTCAAATATTTTTTTTATTTTTTTATTTTTTTCATTTCAACTCAAGTGACACAAATTCCATTCAGCATCTTTCTCATTAAAAATATTTTCATCTCACAATTCTGGCGCAACTCTTGCTTAAGCCCTGTCGGGAGATAAATCTTCTTCGTTCAACGCTTTGACAATCATACAAGTTTGCGTGATAATGAGCAAATTTTACGGCGATTTTCACAGCATTTATTGAGAAAACCTCCCTAACTTTGGAAAACAACCCTAAAGATACACAACAAATTTTTGTTATGTTCGCTTTAGCGACTTCTTTGCCGATGACGCTTTTAAGCGGACCTCTTGTTGGTTATCTTTTAAGCCGTTGGCTAATTGACCAATTTACATGGAATCAATCAACAACTTTAATTTTTGTATTAATAGGCCTGCTTGGTTCTGTAATACAAACAATAAAATTATTAAAACTTCTTCTTATGCATAGCAAGCGAAAAGAAAAATGAATGCGACTTTAGAACACACAGCCGAAGCGGCAACTAAACATGCGGCGGAAGAATTGCCGAATTTTATTACGTTGCTGGAGCACATTTTCCCCAAATCGGACTTTGTCCATTTTCTTGTTCAGCGAGAAAATGTTTTCTTCTCATTTTTAGTTTTAGGGCTTATCGCGATAACGGCGCTCATCGCGGCAAATAAAAAAAGTTTTCTTCCAAAAGGCATTCAAAACCTTTGGGAAATTATAGTTGAAGGAATTGAAAATTTTGTTACAAGTATTCTTGGGCATAAAGGGCTTGAACATGTCCCATTTCTCGGAACCATTTTCTTATATATATTGTTTCAAAATTGGCTTGGAATTATTCCTTTATTTAAATCTCCAACGAGCGCTTGGAGCACAACTATCGCTCTTTCTCTCGTTACTATGGTATACATCCAGCTCACCGGCATAAAAGAGCACGGGCTTGGCGGATATCTAAAGCATTTATCGGGAAACCCTGCCGGCTTGCTCGGGCTTTTGCTAGTCCCTTTGATGCTTGTAATTAATTTAAGCATTGAGTTTCTTGCAGTTCCGCTAAGTCTTTCCCTTCGTCTTTTTGCGAATGTGTCGAGCGAAGATAAGCTTTTATTCAAATTCGCCGAGCTCAATGTGATGTATAAATTTTTACCTTTTTTCTTTCAATTATTCGCAAATGTTCTAGTCGTTATTTTTAGTTTTGTTCAGGCGTTTGTGTTTTTGCTTTTATCAACCGTTTACATCTCGCTGATCTTGCCGCATGATCACGAAGAGATTTCAGAAGCGGCAACAGAAAACAATCTCGGTTCAACTCATTAACAAAAAAGGAGCATTCAATTATGGACTCACACGTAGCCTTAGGTTTTGCACTTCCACTTGGCCTCGCAATTACAGCGGTTGGTTCGGCGCTCGCTCTTGGGAAAGCCGTCGCTTCCGCGCTTGACGCCACCGGCCGCCAGCCAGAAGCCGCGCAAAAAATTCTTGTAAACATGATGGCGGGCTGCGCGCTAATCGAAGCTCTTACTCTTTATGTTTTGATTTTCGGATTCGTTTTGATGGGCAAAATCTAAGAAAGTATTTTCTATGGATTTCTTTCAAGAAAACATTCATTTAGGTGAAGTCGGAGTCCAGCTTCTTGCTTTTTTAATCGTATTTTTTACGCTTAAAAAATTCGCGTGGAAACCTTTGCTCGATATTATTCGGTCAAGAAAAGAACGCCTCGCGAGCGAGTGGCAGGATATCGAAAAGAACAAAACAAGCGTCGCCGAACTTCAAGCTGATTATCAAAAACGTCTGCAAAAAATCGAGGACGAGGCGCGGGTAAAAATGCAGGAAGCGATTCAAGAAGGCCGCTCACTTGCTCGCGAAATTCAAGAAAAAGCCCGCAAGGAATCTCAAGACTCTTTTGAAAAAGCGAAAGCAAACATAAATCTTGAGATAGAAAAAGCGCGCGTAACTCTCCGCCAAGAAATAGCGGCTCTTTCTTTGCGGGTAACCGAAAAAATTCTGCAAGAGCAGCTCGACCAAACCTCGCAAGAAAAAAAGGCGCTTGAGCTTTTGTCTGAATTGGAGAAAAAGTTATGAAGGATTCTGTCGCCGCCGAACGTTACGCCCGCGCAATATTCGCGGTAGCAAAAGAAAAAAATTCTTTAGAACCGGTGGAAAATTCGTTCGCTTCTTTTGTCGCCCGCTTAAAATCCGAACCCAAAATATCGGCCGTTATGAATAATCCCGCGATTTCCGCGAAAGAGAAAATAACTTTTTCAAAAGCGGTATTGGGCTCCACAGCGCCGTCTATTCTATTAGATTTTTTCAGCGTCATTATCGAAAAAAAAAGATTCGCTCTTTTGCCTGAAATTCAAGAAACGTTTCACATGTCTTTTGAAAAATATTCGGGCATACAAGAAGTTAAAGTGCTTTCAGCGGTATCTCTTTCGCCTTCTTTTTTAAATCGCCTTCAAGAAACTTTGGCGAAAAAACTTAAAACAAAAATCCGTCTGCTGACATCCGTTCAAAAGGATTTACTCGGCGGCTTTGTTGTCCGTTTCGCGGGAAAAGAAATAGATTGCAGTTTTAAAAACCGTCTTGATGAAATAAAACAAAAACTCTTTGATGATATTGAGGAAGGAATCTCTCATGCTTAAACCCGAAGAAGTTACACAGGCCTTAGAAAAAGAAATTCAAAAATACGAAACCAAACTTGAAATGAAATCCGTTGGCTACGTGTTGCAAGTGGGCGATGGCATCGCGCGAGTCTACGGGCTTGACGATGTAATGTCGGGTGAAATTGTTATGTTCAAAAATGGCGAAGCGGGGCTTGTCTTGAACCTTGAGCCGCATCATGTCGGCGTGGTCATTTTGGGCGATGATAGCGATATTAAAGAAGGCGACTCCGTAAAACGAACGGGAAAAATCGCGCAAGTCCCTGTTGGAGACGCGTTAAAAGGCCGAGTTATAAATCCTCTTGGTGAACCTATTGACGGCAAGGGACCCATCGTTACGAAAAAAACTCGTCCGATTGAGTCTTTGCCTCCCTCTGTCATTCAAAGACAGCCTGTTAAAGAACCTCTTCAGACGGGCATTAAAGCCATTGACGCAATGATTCCTATTGGACGCGGGCAGCGCGAGCTTATTATTGGCGACCGCCAAACAGGCAAAACCTCTATTCTTATTGACACTATTTTAAATCAAAAAACAACGGGTGTTCATTGCATATATGTCGCTATTGGACAAAAACTTTCAAGCGTTGTGGCGCTAGCTGAGACTTTAGAAAAACACGGGGCGATGGAATATACGACTATAGTCTCAGCGTCAAGCGATGATCCCGCTCCCCTTCAATATCTCGCGCCATACGCGGGCGCGGCGATCGGCGAAGATTCTCTTTTTAATGGAAAACACGCTCTAGTTGTTTATGACGACTTATCAAAACACGCCGTCGCGTATCGCCAACTTTCCCTTCTTTTGCAACGCCCTCCGGGGCGCGAAGCATATCCGGGAGATGTTTTTTATCTTCATTCTCGTCTTTTAGAACGCGCGGCAAAACTTCGCGAAGATTTAGGAGGCGGCTCACTCACCGCACTTCCTGTCATTGAAACGCAGTTGGGCGATATCTCAGCCTATATTCCGACAAATGTTATTTCAATTACGGACGGACAAATTTATCTCGAAAGTGATCTGTTTTACGCGGGTGTGCGCCCGGCAATTAACGTTGGACTTTCTGTATCCCGAGTAGGCGGAAACGCTCAAACAAAAGCCATCAAACAAGTTGCTGGTATGTTGCGGCTTGCGCTCGCGCAATATCGCGAACTTCAAGCCTTCGCGCAGCTTTCAACAGATTTGGACGCGTCCACCAAAGCCCAGCTTACGCGCGGCGAGAGAATGGTTGAAATTTTGAAACAAAAAGACTTGCAGCCTCTCCCGATAGAAAAGCAAGTAGTCAGTATTTTTGCGGGCAACGAAGGCTTACTTGATGATTTGCCGATTGGCGATGTCGGAAGATTTGAGTTGTTATTGTGGGATTTTATAGAAAAAAATAACGCTGAGATTTTCTTAGAAATAGCGAAAAAACAAACTATCTCTGACGAGTTGAAAGAAAAACTTAAAAACGTTATCACTAAATTTAAACAGGATTTCAAATAACAATGTCCGGGCAACTTCGCGCGCTAAAAACCAGAATTCGAGGAATTGAGAACACTCAAAAGATTACTCGTGCCATGGAAATGGTTGCGGCGTCAAAATTAAAGCGTTTCCAAAATCTTTACGAGCAAACTATTCCATATGTCCAAACTCTGGAAAATGTTTTAGGCAGACTTTTAAAATCAGAAACTAAACTGCCGCATCCTCTAACTGAAAAAAGAGAGCAAAAAACCATCGCCGTTCTTGTCATCACATCGGACACGGGACTTTGTGGATCTTATAATCAAGGGCTTATCAGCGCAGCGGAAAAATTTATAGTCGGACAAAAGTCAAAAAATCCGCTGCTTCTTTCTGTAGGAAAAAACGGCACATCCGCGTTTTCTCGCATCGGGCTAAAATCGCATAAAACTTGGGTGGACACAAAGACATCGCGATTAGAGGCCGTCATTGAAGAAGTTACAGAAATTGTCCAACAACTTTTTTTATCAAACAAAGTCGATTCTGTTTACGCTGTCTACAGTCATTTTGCAAGCCGCTCTTCGTTCAATCCGACAACGGAGCAGATTCTTCCTTTTGAATTAAAAGCCGACTTAAAACTAAAAGAAACTCATTCGGGCGACACATACATTATGGAGCCGAGTCCAGAGTCGCTTTTTTCGCGCCTTGTGCCTCTTGTGTTTGGCGCGAAGCTGCGTTCTATATTCATGGAATCTTTCATATCGGAACAAATGGCGAGAATGAACGCTATGTCGCAAGCGGCAAAAAATGCTTTTGATTTAATCAATATTCTCGTGCTGCTTCGCAACAAAATGCGGCAAGCGGCAATTACAAACGAATTAATTGAAATTGTTTCCGGCTCTCGCGCTTTAAAAAGTTAAGGGCTTTATTTCATTAAAATAAGGAGAATTTATATGTCTTTTGGAAAAATCATTCAGGTCATGGGGCCTAGCGTTGACGTTGAGTTTGAAACGGGAAATCTCCCCAAAATCTTAACCGCTCTTGAAGTCGAAGTTGATGGAAAACTCCTTGTCTTGGAAGTCGCGCAACATATCGGCGACAACATTGCTAGGACCATCGCGCTGGCTTCTACCGACGGACTAGTCCGTGGAATGAAAGTCCGAGACACTGGAGCCCCGATTTCTGTTCCTGTCGGCGAGCAGACGCTTGGTCGTATTTTTAATTTATTAGGAGAACCCATCGATGAGCAAGGAGATTTAAAAAATCCTGATAAAAAATCCAGCATTCATCACGCGCCCCCGTCCTTTAAAGAGCTGCTTCCGGTGTCGTCCATTCTTGAAACGGGCATAAAAGTCATCGATCTTCTCGCGCCATATCCGAAGGGCGGAAAAGTCGGACTGTTTGGCGGCGCGGGAGTCGGCAAAACCGTTGTCGTTATGGAACTCATTCATTCTATCGCGAACGAGCACGGTGGCGTTTCTGTATTTTGCGGCGTGGGTGAACGCACTCGTGAAGGAAACGACCTGTATCTTGAATTAAAAGATTCTGGCGTTATCAAAAAAACAGCTATGGTTTTTGGTCAAATGAATGAGCCTCCGGGGGCGCGTCTGCGCGTTGCTCTCTCCGGGCTTACAATGGCGGAATATTTCCGTGATGAAGCGCATCAAGATGTTCTTCTTTTTGTGGACAATATTTTCCGTTTCACGCAAGCCGGTTCTGAGGTTTCAGCGCTTCTTGGGCGCATGCCTTCGGCTGTCGGCTATCAGCCAAACCTCGCGACCGAGATGGCTGCGCTTCAAGAACGTATCGCGTCAACTCGTTCAGGTTCCATTACTTCCGTTCAGGCAATTTATGTTCCCGCGGACGACCTTACTGACCCGGCTCCCGCGACTACATTTTCGCATCTTGACGGCGTTACGGTTCTTTCGCGTCAAATTGTTGAACAAGGAATTTATCCCGCGGTCGATCCTTTGGCATCAACGTCTCGCATGCTTGATCCTCGGCTTGTCGGGCAGGAGCATTATGACATCGCCCGCGAAGTTCAGCGTATTTTGCAGCGGTATAAAGATTTAAAAGATATTATCGCGATTCTCGGCATCAACGAATTGTCGGCTGACGACAAAGCTCTTGTTATGCGTGCTAGAAAAATAGAACGCTTTTTTTCTCAACCGTTCTTTGTCGCCGAACCGTTTACGGGGCGCAAAGGTCGTTATGTTCATTTGAAAGACACGATCGCGAGTTTTAAAAAAATTCTCGCGGGCGAACTTGACCATATCCCCGAGCAATGCTTTTATATGGCGGGAGGAATTGAAGATGTGCTGGAAGCGTATGAAAAGGTAAAAGTTACGGCCTAAAAAGAAAGATATTTTATGACAGCAGAATATTCACTAAAAATTATTACACCTCAAGGAATCGCCTATGAAGGTTCAGTCTCTCATACGCTTGTTCCAGCCGAAACGGGTTTTGTGGGAGTTCTTGCCCATCACGCTCCTTATCTCGTTTCATCAGCGGGCGGAACAATTGTAATAAGAGAAAAAAGCGGAAGCGAAAAACGCGCCAAAGTCGGCTCGGGATTTTTTGAAGTGGCACACAATAAAGCGGTCTTTTTAACACAAAGTTTTGAGGATAAAATTAATTCTTAATACGCGCGTTAAATCACAATTTTCACATTAATCCGCCTCGCACACCAGAGCTATTTCCGCAAAAGGATTTTCACTATATTTTTTGATTTTAATTTTGTATCCCAAATTCCACTTTTCTACCATAGGCTTGATGTGAAAAAGATCGCTATAACTATGATAAAGGGACAAGAATAAAACTGGCTTATCTTTCTTGATAGTTTTTAAAGCTCCTTTCAAAAAAAGTTGTTCTGCGCCCTCAATATCAGCTTTGATTAATCCAACTTTTTTTATTTTATTTTCCAAAACATATTGGTCTAAAGTGGAAATTTTAACAGTCTCCTTTTTAGGAAAGATATTTGAAAACGAAATGCTGTTGCCTACAGAAGCTTCTACTGAGTCTGCAACTCCAAAAGAAATTTCTCCTATACTGTCGCCTAATGCTAAACTTTCTATTTTAACATTTTCTATATTGTTCAACTCCATTGTTTTTAACGCTTCCTTGTAAATTTTTGAAGTTGGCTCAAACGAAACAATTCTATTATTGGGAAAATGCTTTCTAAAAACGAGAACAGAGTCACCAACAAAACAGCCTACATCAATAATATCGCCATCTATTTTTTGATTTTTTAAATTTGTTATCCAATCAGTTTCTTCAAAAGTATGATATAAAAACCATTTTCCAGGCAAGACAAAATCTTTATACTTATACGTCCCGTTTCTTTGCTTTTTTATAGCTTTATGAAAATCAGCTGTATTTTGTATAAATTCGCTTTCTCTATAAGAAAGTGGGAGTTCTGCCCCCATGCCATTCCGCGAAAAAATTTCATACCGATTTAAAACCGGCATGATTGCATTTAGCGATTCTCTGTCTAATCCGGCAAGCAAAGCCAATTTATCACTCGCATATTCTTCAGCCGTTTTGGCTATCATATCCGCCACGATAAATGGACTTGCACAAAATTTCACATATGAATTTCGCAAAACAACTTCGTGTATTTTTTTTAAATACATTTGTTTTGGGGAATATTTAAACTTATAAAGTTTATGTCTTAGCGCTTTTGAAGGGATGAAAAGACAAATAAGTTTTATAAAAAATTTTCGCATAAAATGCCTACTTTCATAAAGGCGAAGAAATGCCACGCCGTGTGAGTATTGCTTAGTGTTTTTGAGGGAAAATATTTGGAGATTGTTTGAAAAGATTTTTCTGGAGTAAAATGAGTTTGCTTAGAAAAACTTATATCAGGAGAAAAACCGTCTGTCTGTCTACCGATGCCCAATGCATCGGCCCAAAACGCGAGGCCAAAGAACCCTCGTCTTTTTTGTGTCTGTCTACCGATGCCCAATGCATCGGCTCAAAACGCGAGGCCAAAGAACCCTCGT